>JAGQRE010000052.1 GCA_020425695.1 Planctomycetota bacterium | reverse complement strand
TCGTTCTGGGTTTCACTCATGGGTCTGTTACTCGCGAACGCGTTGGCGCACGGCGTCTTCGTCAATGTCGTTCTCAGACCAAAGTGTGCGCCCTTCCATGCCGCCCGCTACTGTGATCACTTCACCTGTAATATGGCGCGAAGCGCCCGGGCTGCTCAGCATCACGACGGCTCGGGCAATGTCGTCCGCGCGGGCGAGCTGTCGCAGAGAGGCGGTTTTGGCGATGTGCGAGATCTTGCCCGGTTGGTTCAGGGCTTCGCGCGCCATCTCGGTTACGGTCCAGCCCGGTTCAACCATGTTGACACGCGCATACGGGTCGAGCCTGACGACTTCGTTTTTCAACGACCGTACCAACCCGTACATGCCTGCCTTGCTGGTGCTGTAATCACTGTGCATCGCCTCGCCGAAGCGACCGGCCGTGCTGCCAATGAACGTCAGGCTGGCACCGTGGGCGTCATCGCGCGGCTTCAACTGCCGCATGAAGGCGCGAGCGGTCCACGCTGCGCCAAGCAGGTTAATGGCGATTGTTTCCTGAAAACGCTCGACCGGCATGTCTGACAACAACTCGTCCGGCGTGGGCCAACGACCCGCATTGGCTACGCACACGTCGATTCGCCCGAAGCGCTTCGTGCCGGCGTCCATGGCCTGCTGCGTTGCGGCCGCGTCGGAAACGTCGGCCTGCACGGCAATAGCGCGGTCCTTCCAGTCCTGCTTGGTGATGAAGTCCTGAAGCCATGCCAGGTTGCTGTTTGCGTGCAGAACCAAGTTGCAGCCCTCAATTGCAAAGGCCCGCGCGAGCGCACGCCCGATGCCGCCTGAAGCCCCGGTGATGAATGCTGTCTTGCCGTTGAGTTGCAGGTCCATCTAGAAGTCGTCCTCTTCTTCGTTGTCGGCTTTGACCTCGATTCGATAGATCGCGCCAACACGGTGCCCGCAAACGTATAGCTCACCCTTGGCATCTTCGCCGAAACTGCTGATGGTAGCGCGCGGGAAGTGTCCGACTTCTTCAAGCGTGTCGACTTTTTCTTTGTCGGCATCCCACTTCAGTCCCCACACGCGACCGGTACCGTAGTCCGCATACAGATAGATGCCTTGCAGCGATTTCTGGGCTTCTCCGCGGTACACGTAGCCGCCTGTGATTGAGATGCCCTTGTTTCGCCCGTACTCGGCAACCGGATCAATCATGTCCTTGGCCTTGTCACCTCCACGGTAATCGTGAGTGCCTTCACGCTTGTTCCAACCGTAGTTGCCACCCTTGACGATGATGTCTACTTCCTCATAGGCATTCTGGCCTACGTCGCCCGCCCACAACGTTCCGTCCTTGCGGTCAAAGCTCATGCGCCAGACGTTGCGCAGGCCCCAGGCCCAAATCTCGGGCGCGGCGTCCTTGTCGTCCTTGAAGGGATTGTCTTCCGGGATGGCGTACTTCTTGCCCAAGTCGGTAGCGTCAACGTCAATCCGCAGGATGGCACCGAGCAGTGATGACTTGTCCTGACCACTGCCTTTGGGGTCGCCGGCCGACCCGCCGTCGCCAAAGCTGGCGTACAGATAGCCGTCGGGGCCGAACGCTAGCGTACAGCCGTTGTGGTTCCCGTAGGGCTGGCTGATGTTCAGGATGACTGTTTCGGACGTATCGGCGACTTCGTCTTTGCGTTTGTCCCACGTGAAGCGAGATACCAGGCCCCGGCGCGGGTCGTGCTGTGAATAGCAGACGTAGAAGTATCCATTTTCCTTGAACTTTGGGTGGAACGCTAACGCAAGGAGCCCTTCTTCATTGTGACGCCTTCCGGGGATGCGCGAGGAGATGTCGAAGAACAAGTCTTTCTCACCTGTCTTCTTATCGTTCTTGAAGCGCCAGATCTTGCCCTCTTGCTCGACGACATACAGCAACGAGTCGTCAGCGCCGTCGCCGCAGAGAAACACAGGCAGGTCGAAGCTGAGTTTTGGAAAGGCCTCTACCAGTTGTATGGCTGGAAGACTCGACGGACCTTTGTTGTCCTGCCCCGACGTGCAACCGCTGCCACCCTGCACACAAAATAGCGTGAACAGGCCAACCGATAATCCCAGAATCACTCGCCTCAGCATCACGGACTCCATCATGGTGCTTGCAGCATAGCAGCGACAGGATGAGTGCGCAGCGTCAGCCCGCTACGGTGGGCACCGGCCCTGCGTCTCGTTGCTCAAAGTGGTCAACAACACCTGCACCGATGCTGTCACCCGCCACGTTTACGGCTGTGCGGAAGCGATCCAGAAACCAGTCAACTGCCAGGATCAGCCCGGCGTTGGCCGGATCAATGCCAACGGCCGTCAGCACGATCGCCATCATCACGAGACCGGCTTCGGGTATGCCCGCGGCACCGATGGCCGCCAGTGTCGCGGTGAAAAAGATGACCACCATCTGCCCGGCCGACAGGTCCATGCCAATGCTCTGGGCGATGAAGATGACGGCGACAGCTTCATATAGCGCGGTCCCGTCCATGTTGATCGTCGCGCCAAGGGGCAGCACAAAGCCGGATGTGCGATCACCAACTTTGTTATTGGTGCGGGCACACTCCATGGTGATCGGAAGGGTAGCCGAACTGCTGGCAGTACTGAAGGCAGTCAGCAGTGCCTGCGCCATACCAAGCATGTACTTGAATGGGTTCTTGCGCTTCACCAACCAGTAGATGCCCGGCAGAACAACCAGAACGTGAATCCCAAGGCCGAAGATTACCGTTGCCATGTACTTGGCGAGGCGGGGAATGTCTTGCTCAAAGAATGCATCGCCAGCCCGGCCCATACGCGCCATCAGCAAGCTTGCAATGCCGATGGGTGCAAACCAGACGACAAGGTGGACGATCTTCATGATCGCTTCGTTGAAGCTTTCGAAAAACTTCGTGACAGGTCTTCCGCGCTCCCCCATCGTTGACAGTACGGCGCCTAGAACCACGCTGAAGACGATCAGCCCCAGCACGTTCATCTCGGCACCGGCTGCGATCAGGTTCGACGGAAACATGCCTTTTACGACTTGCAGCAGACTCTCAAGCGCGCCCTTAGGCTGTTGCAGGGATTGGGGTAAATCGCCTGCCGCCGCGATGTGTTCAGTACCAACGCCGGGCTGGATGATGTTTACCAGAACGATGCCCAGTAGCACTGACATGCCGGTGGTGATGGCATAGTAGCCGATCGTTCGGTAGCCAATCTTGCCGGCCTTGCGAATGTCGCCCAGTGATGACACGCCGACAACCATGGTCGCTACGACTAGCGGTACGACCATCATTTTCAGCATCTGCATCAGCAGGTCGCCGGGAAAGCCGATGACCATCAGTGCTGTGGCGCGCGCAGATTTGTCTTCGGGTAGCCAGCCCGGCAGCATCCAGCCCAGAATACCGCCGACGGCTACCGCAGCGGCAGTGAAGATCACAAGCGCGTTGGCGCGGCGTCGCAGCTTTGCTGGATCGTCGGACATCCGGTAGTCTCCGGGCGAAGTATCAGGGAATGATCACCCTAGTGCCTGCCGTTTGGCGTGCAAGGAACTCAGCAATTCTTGACCGGGCAGGTTGAATCACTAGGGTCAAAGTAGCCTGCCGAAAAGGGTGCCAAGAAGGGGCCGAATGCCCGACCGGGCGGAAATCATTGCGCGCTATTCCGCTGTGCGCGCCAGTACCGAAAAGCTCTGTGCGCCTTTGCAGACCGAGGATTATGTTGTCCAGCCGATGACGGACGCTAGCCCGCCACGCTGGCACATCGCACACGTTACATGGTTTTTTGAGCAGTTCGTGTTGGGGAAGTTTGTCCCGAACTATGAGCCGTTTCATCCGCAGTACGGGTTTCTTTTCAACAGCTACTACAACCTCGTCGGCGAGCGGACCGAACGCCCGAAGCGCGGTTTCCTGACGCGTCCTACCGTGAAGGAAATATACGCGTTCCGGCATGAGATCGACGTGCGCATGCGAGCCCTGCTGGAGACTTGCGACGGCGCGACACTTGCTGAGCTTCTTCCGATCCTCGAGGTGGGGCTAAATCACGAACAGCAACACCAGGAACTGCTGGTTACGGATATCAAGTACATCCTCTTTCAAACTCCGCTGTATCCGGCTTACCTGCCGTCCGAAGAATTCAGCGCCTCGAAGGCAACTCAATCGGGCGAATGGTCCTCCTACGAAGGGGGAGTAGCCGAGTTTGGCCATCAAGGCAACGGGTTTGCGTTCGACAACGAGTTGCCGAGGCATGAGCAGTTGCTGCGTCCATTCCAGCTTGCCGACGACCTCGTAAGCAACGGGCAGTATCTCGAGTTCATTGAGGACGGCGCCTACACCCGTCCAGAGTTCTGGCTAAGCGATGGCTGGGACCTCGCAAACCTTCAAGGGTGGCAGGCTCCGCTTTACTGGCTTCAACAAAACGATGTCTGGCGTACGCATACGCTATACGGGCTGCGCGACCTGAATCTGAGCGAGCCGGTTACGCACGTGAGCTACTACGAGGCTGATGCTTTTGCGCGTTGGGCCGGGAAACGACTGCCGACGGAGTTTGAGTGGGAGTGCGCCGTTGCAAAACGGACCTCAAAGAGTGCTGAGTGCCCCGACACTCTCCACCCCCAATTCAGCGGTGGTGACGGGCTTCACAGCATTGGCCAGACTTGGGAGTGGACGCAGAGCAGCTATCTTCCATATCCGGGCTATCGCCCGCCCGCGGGCGCGATTGGCGAGTACAACGGTAAATTCATGGTGAACCAGATGGTTCTGCGTGGCGGCAGCGTAGCGACCCCGGCAGCGCATTCGCGACCAACCTACCGCAACTTCTGGCACTGCGACAAGCGCTGGCAGTTTACGGGCATCCGATTGGCAGAAGACGCATGAGCGACATAGGTTACCGAGTACTGAAACCCCAGGACCTCGAAGCCGCACACGGTCTGCGCGCCTTTGCGCTGGATGTGTTGAACGGGCTCAGTGAAACGCCAAAACGACTTTCGTCCCGCTGGATCTATGACGACGAAGGCAGCCGCTTGTTCAGTCGAATCTGTGAGCTGGACGAATACTACCCGACACGCAGCGAAGCCGAGATCCTGCGCAACCACACGGAAGACATCCTGAAGCGCAGCGGCACCGACGAGCTGGATATCGTAGACCTCGGAGCCGGTGACGGGCGCAAGACCAACATCATGCTCGAGGCCGCGCTAGGCCAGGTGCGTGATGTGCGCTACGTGCCGATCGACATCAGCGAGGCCAGTATGGCCGGGCTGGTGAAACGCACCGAGGAAAAGTACCCAAAATTGAAACTTGGCGGCATCGTCGCGGAGTACTTCGACGGGTTGCATTGGCTAAGCCAAAGCAATGATCGGCGAAACCTCGTGTTGTTCCTGGGCAGCAACATCGGAAACTTCAACAAAGTGCAGGCGCGCGTGTTCCTGCGTCAACTTTGGGAAGCGCTGAACGACGGCGATCAGGTGCTGATCGGCTTCGACCTCAAGAAGGATATTGAACTACTGCTCGGCGCTTACAACGACAAGCAAGGCGTGACGGCCGCGTTCAACAAAAACCTGCTGAAGCGAGTCAACCGCGAGCTTGGCGGAGACTTCGACTTGAGCGCGTATCGCCACTTTGCCACCTATGATGTCTTCAGCGGTGCGATGGAGAGCTACATCGTGAGTCTGAAGCAGCAGACCGTAACGATCCGCGATTTGCGCAGCACGTTCGAATTCGACGAGTGGGAGCCGATCCACACTGAGTACTCGTACAAGTACCTGCAGAAGGACATCGACGACCTGGCGGACAAAACCGGGTTCAAGATCATTGAGCAATACTACGACAACAACGGCTGGTTCACCGACAGTCTGTGGCAGGTCGAAAAGCCGGAGTTGTAGGAGCGATGCTTGTGTCGCGTGTCGGCGACGATAGCCAAAGGGCTATAGATTCAGGCGATGCACGGATGCTTTTACGACCTCAGCTGATTCAACACACGTCGACATTTGGCGACGATTTTAGGCGGCTCATCGTCAACAGGCAGATGATTCAGGACCTTCCGCATCACCCTCGCCTGATCGGCTGAAAGGGCGATTTCGGAAACGCCGGCGTCGTCGCGGTACAGAAGCAGATGCAGTGAAGACGCTACTTCGTCGACGGGAAACAGTTCTTTCTCAAGCAGTGCGTCCGCGATGCCGCCAACATCCCAGCCGAAGGCTTCGACTCGCGGATTTACTTCGTCCGGCCAGTGCCCTCGTACCATGCGCTCGTAGCGCAGAAGCTCCGGCATCCATCCAGCGCTCTTGAGGGCTTCGTCGCGGGCCGCAAGTTCATCCACGAAGCCAGCCAGCGCGCGCCCGTCAGAGTCATCATTCAGACGTGTTTCGAACGCAGCACTGTCAGTGAAGCGCATCGTTAGTTCAGCCTGGTCACAATCCAGCGCGACCTGCAATGCAATCCAGGTTGCCGGGAAGCGGGGCATGTACCAGTTGGTTCCGATGTCATTGGCGTGCAATTGGACGACGACATCCTGCCTAAGATTGGCGACGTTACACACTTGCTCGGCCTCCGCGTCATCAAGCCCGTCAAAGCGCCTGAATTTGCCCTGCTGGAACGCATCCCGCGTGCGGCGTTTGTACATGAGCTGGTAGATGGCGCGGTACTGGGCTTCAAGAGACATGGACACCCTCCAGCCATGCCGGGCGAAGTCGCCGGACGACCTCGCGGACTTGCTGTGCTTGCTCAACGGCAGCGGCTTCGGTGGCGTCTTCAACCTCGATTGTGATTGCCTTCAGGTTGGGCAACTTCGGCAGTAATTCACGCAGCAGGAACATGGACTCTTCAGGAATCGGCCCCGCGCCGTGAAGGTCTCTATAGATGCGCCCGCCCTCGTATTCCTCGATTCGCGCGCCTGCCAGGTGGACTTCAATGATTCTTGACAAGTCAAGGCTCTCGATCCGGTCATCCGGTTGGTCACCCTTGCCAACGCACAGTTGGTAAGACCAAACGTGCCCGAGATCGAGCACTAGGCCGCACTCGGCGCCGTGTGCCACTTCGTTCATGAAGTCGAACAGATGCATGTCACCAACGGCAAACTCGTAAGGCGCGTTCTCAGGTAGCAGCGGCCCGGGGATGCGTTTTTCAAGCGCCTTCAGGTTTGCCACCGTCGCCTGCACGCACTGTTTGTTCAAGATCGCCGGAAAGAAGAAGTCTGTGTACTTGCCGTCGATGTGGCGCACGGCCAACTCTTCGACCGTCCAGGGTGGGTTCAGTAGGCGCTGGTTCTTGGCGCAGCCTTCAATAGGGCCATCAGGGCAGAGCTTCGGGCCGACGGGGTCGAGGCCTTCGTGGTGGTAGGTGCGCGGTACGTCGTCGGGGATTTCAGCGAACAGGTCGTCCGTATGTTCCCAGTCGCCACGCGAATAGACTTCGAGAAAGTCAAAGCCGCCGCGGTGTTTGTCGATCAGGACGCGAAAGTCCGGCTGCGAGTCGAATATGTCGATACCGAGCCCGACACCCATCACCGCTGCGGCTTTGACTCTCTTAAATGGGCTCAATTCGGCCATCGTCTTTGGCGGTCTCTCTCGCGAGGAAGCGTTAGCAAAGGGTTTTGACGTGCTACTGGTTGTCGCCCTCGTTGCCTTCGACGCGCTCAGCGGGGATCAACACGCCCTCTTTCTCGGACTCGATCAGGAGTTCCTCAAGGCTGCGGCTGACCTTGCCTGAACGCTTCAGCAACTCACCCAGCACGCGCGACAGGAAACGTACGCCCAAGATGCTGGCATGCTTAACCGTTTCACGGACTTCCGGGCTAAGGCGGTCGATTCGGGCTGTAACCAGTGAACTCAAGCTGCCCGGCAGGCGCGCTGTGTCGGTACTCTTCATGCGCAGCTTGCTTCGGCGCTTGGTGGTTTCGTCGGCGGTTTCGGGTGGCTTTACAGCTTCCAACTCGCCCGTCTCGTGCAGGTGCAGAATCAGTTGCTCGGTGAAGAATGGGTTGCCCTTGGCTTTGCCGCTGATCAGCTTGCAGGCCTCGACGTCGAGTTCTGCTTCGCCGCCGAGCAGCGCCTTTGCCATCGCCTGCGTGAACTCGTCACCGGTGATCGGCTGAAGCTCAAAGTCCTTCAGTTCGGTATCCTGCGCGATCTGCAGTTCCGGCTTGCTGCCGTCGTCGGTGAAACGCGAGGTCGCGAGGATTGCCAGCGGCAACGTTGCGATGTTGCGCGTCATGGCCGTCAGCCAAGCACTCGTAGATGCATCCACCCAGTGCGTGTCCTCGACTTCGAGGATGGTTGGTGCAGTGTATGCCAGCGCACGCAGCAGTTCTTTCACGGCAATGATGCGGTTCTCGTGGCGTAGCTTGGGGTCATCGAGCTTCGCAAACGGTGAGTCGTCCCAGTGGCAATCCACCAGGTCCGCGGCGAAGCTGAGTGTGCGCTTGAGTTCAGAGCGCGTGGCTTCGGGTATCTTCTCGTTGTTTTCGAACTCTGCGTACTTGCTTTCAATCGCCTTGCGTTTGTCCTCTTGTGAGGCACTTTCGCTGATGCCGAAGAAGCTGCGCAGCCACGTGCTGACCGCATTCCAGCCGCTACGGTGGACGCCGTCACAAGGCATGGTGATCCAGTGGAAGGGCTCCCCCTTTTCTTCAAGTCTGGCCCGAAGCGCCGCGACGAGGCGGGTTTTGCCCAGACCGGGCTCGCCCAGCAGGCGCATGACACCGGCGAACTTCGGCTCGCTTCCATACACCGGCGCGACGAAATCCATCAGTTCTTGCAGTTCTGTGTCGCGGCCGATCATCGGGTTGCGGTAGGCAAAACCACGAACGCGCCCGCGCAGTCCGCTTGGCTGGAAGACCTGCTCCTCGTTGGCTTTCCCCTTTAGGACGCGTGTGCCCTTGTCGGTGAACTCCCAACGCTTTTCAGCGCCTTTCTGCACGCGCTGTGTTACCAGTACCTGCCCCGAATCCGCCGCGCTCATGAGACGGGCGCTGGTGTTGACGGCATCGCCGATACACGTCCACTCGTTACGACGCTCGCTGCCCAGTAATCCCGAGTACACCAACCCGGCGTCGATCCCGGCCGACATCGTGACGCCGCTGAGCGATTTCAGGCCGGTGGCGTTCAGCCCCTGCGCAAAGGCGACGGCCGCTGCTTCAGCGTTCTCGGAGGCCACCGGCGCACCAAAGAATACAAGCGCCGTGAAGCCCTTGTCGCCGAAGTCGATCTTGTTGATGGTCCCGCCGTGGCGCTTCGTGCCCGCGAGCAGCGCATGGAATACCCGCTCAGTTGCGTTGTGATCCTTTGCGCCATCAAACCGGATGAAGAGACTGACTACGTGGCGCAATTCCGCGCGCTCGCCGGCGTCGATGACTTGCTTGTGGAAGAACCGTTCCAGTGCGTCGGCATCGTGAACGGCCTCCGTGGGCTCAACATCGCCCCCATCTTCGTCCTTGTCAGGGTGTGCGCGTACGCTGGGACCTAGCACTACCTGCCCGCGCTGGGCCTCTCCCTCGGCTGCTGCGGCGCCGTCTACGGCCGGGCCTCGGAAGTACCAGTGACGTGCGTCCAACTCGGCATCATGGGGGATGCCCCATTCGATGTTGCCGTGCTCCACGCCGATCTTGACGCCGAAGGCAAGCTCGCCATGACGGGTTTTGCTTACGCCGTTCTGCTCAAACCAGGATGTAATCTCGTTGGATGCAGCAATGGCGCGGTGGATTGACCCTTTGTCATCAGGAAAGACGGCCGTGAAAGCGTCACCCATGAAATTTGCAATAAACCCACCGCGGCTGTGAACCGCGTACACCATGGGGTCGAAGATTCGGGTCAACTCGCGGCTCATGAGCTCAGCACCGGCATCGCCAAGTTTGAAGGCGATCTCGGTCAGCGATGTGAAGCCGCTGATGTCGACAAATAGCACCGTAGCGCTAAGGTTGCCGTTGCTATTGCCGGCCTGGCGCTGCGCTTCGATGAAGGCAGGTAGGAAGTTCTGCATGGTGATCCTCGGTTATCCCGCCGTGATTATTGCTTCGGATCAGGTCGTGGCCACCCATTTGTGCGGTGGGAACGCATTCCGTGCGTAATACGTTAGACAGTTGAGGCCGGTTATTTCAGTCTCGCGCTACTTCACAAGGGCATCGAGGCCGATACGATAGCTAAGCTATGAACATACTCTACGTACTGCAGGTTCTCATCGGGTTTGGCTTCGTGATCTTCATTCACGAGATGGGCCATTTTCTTGCTGCCAAACGCGTGGGGATCACTTGCCCCGCTTTCAGCATCGGGTTCCCGCTGCCGATCCCTACCCGTAAGGGCTGGAAGACCTTTAACATCTTCAAGTACAAGTGGCGCGGCACGGAGTACCGCCTGGGCTGGATCCCGTTCGGCGGCTACGTCGCCATGCACGGCCAGAGCGATTCGCCAGGCCAGTTGGAAGGCCCCAAGGAAGACGATAAGGGCGACTACCGCAACAAAACGTACTTCCAGAAGACTCAGGTTCTACTGGGCGGCGTGACCATGAACGCCATAACGGCCGTGATTGGTTTCGTGCTCGCCTTCCAATTGGGCGTGACGTTTATTGAGCCCACTGTTGGGATGGTCGAACAGAGCAGCCAGGCCTGGGTGGATAATGAAATCCAGGTCGGCGACCGCGTCTTGCAGGTTAACGGTCGCGATGTCGTTGACTTTGAAGATGTCGTGTATGCGGGCATCTTCGACGGTGGTGACAGCATCGATTTGCTGGTCGAGCGCGAAGTCGACGGCGAGAAAATCCAGAAGCACATCACGATCCAATTGGATGAAGACAAGACCTTCGGTATCAAACTGCCGGCCATCAAGGCAACGCACCGTGTCATTCTCACTGAAGAAGAAGCAGCTCGCTTCCCTGAAGATCTAGGGGACGACCGTCCGATCGACGGCGACGAGATTGTAAAGATCAACGGGCGTGACATCCGCAACGCCCAGGACGCCCAGGGTTTCATCGAGATCAGCCGGGGCAGCATTGACTTGACCCTGCGCCGTGGCTTTGACGAAGAAGCGCGGGAGTGGAACCTCAGCTACACCCCTCGCCGCAGCTTCTACGTAAGTGGCTCAGCCTACACAGCCGGGGTGTCGATCCTTCCCGCGCCGTACGTTGACAAAGTTCGCAAGCGCAACGCGGCAGACCGCGCTGGCATCAAGCACGGTGATCACATCGTCGGCGTCGTTGGCGACAACGGGAAGGTGTTTGACCTTGCCAGCTTTGGTGACTTGAACCGGATTGTCGACGCAAGCAACGGTAAGGCGATCACTCTTGTCGTGGAGCGCGAAGGCAAGCGCGAGCACATCGCAGTCACCCCCGACCCGCGAGAAAGCCGCCCGGGGCGCTACCAATTAGGCGTGACGGTCAGCCCGTTCCCGATTGAAGAGTTGAGCGAAGAGGCTGAGGCAGAGCGCGACAGTGAATTCGACAAGAGCGTGATTGCGTTCGGAGTTCGCCCAGGCAGCGCCGCTGAGCAGGCAGGCATTAAACCTGGCGACAAGATCGTCGGCATCAAGATCAACAATGGAAAGCCTGTGCTTGACCCGGCCAGCGGCGAGTTCAACCGCCTTGCCTTTGCTGTCGCCATGAAGCAGGCCGCCGATGAGAGTACCGCGAACGAGGAGCCGGCGCTTATAACATTCGAGGTTGAGCGTCCGGATGGCGTGCAGACCTTTGACGTAAGGGTCGACAATGAGGGGCCGGATTCCGGCGCTATCATGAACATCGGCGCTGCGGAACAGCGCAGTGCGCCGGTGACCTATGGGCTCGTGAAGTCGGTGCAGATGGGCTTTTACCACAGTAAGAAGGTCGGCTACAAAATCATGATGACCCTGATGGCGCTGTTCACGGGGCGCGTAAAGATCTGGCACCTCGGTGGCCCGGTTGTGATCGCCAAGCGCAGCTACAGCCTTGCCCAGTGGGGGGTCGGTACCCTGATCTTCTTCCTGGCATTTATCAGCATCAACCTGGCAATCGTGAATCTGATTCCGCTGCCCGTGCTTGATGGCGGACAGTGGCTGCTGGTTACGATTGAGGCGGTGCGAGGCAAACCGCTACCTGAGAAGGCCATGGGCTGGGTGTCGTTGGCGAGCTTCATATTAGTGGTTGGGCTAATGTTGTTTGTGTTAGCGAACGACCTGTGGACGGTTCTCGTACGGAAATGGGTGTGACGTGTTCAGGACGGCGGATTCAGGAATCAGTTCGATAGTTGCATCCAAAACCCTGACCGAAGATTCCTAGACCCGGAGCATCTGTGGCCGATCAAGCTGAACAAGAATCGAATCAGTCAGTCCTGAAGAAGCGCGGCGGCATCTGGACGGTGATCGGGCTGCTGCTGGTCGCCGGAATCGTCGTTGTCGGCGTGATGAAGTTTATGGACTCTCAGAAGTCCGAAACGCCACCAGCGCCTGAATACAAGGCCCCGAAGCACCTCATCGTAATCAGCATCGACACCCTGCGCAGCGACCACTTGGGCTGCTACGGTTACGGCAAGAAGACGTCACCTACGATCGACGCATTGGCCAAGGAAGGCGTAGTCTTCGAGAACCACTACACTTGCTACCCGCTGACGCTGCCGGCCCATCTGACGCAACTTACGGGCGTATCAAGCCTTGGGCACAGGGTGCGTGACAATCTTTACCACCGACTGCCCGATGAGATTCAGACTCTGCCCGAACTGATGAAAGATCAGGGGTTCCGGACAGGCGCATTTGTTTCAGCACATACATTGAAGTCAGGCAGCGGTATTGAGCGCGGGTTTGAGGTCTATGATGACAAGAGCGTCCGGACACTTGAGCCGGGACGCCTGACGGTTAACGAGCGTAAAGCCCCTGAGACGCTGAAGCTGGCGCAGGATTGGCTCGGCTCACTCGGCAGTGATCGATTCTTCTGCTTCATTCATCTGTTTGACCCGCATGCGCCATACTTTCAGCATCCCGAGGTCGGCGACGAGTTCCAGGGCAACGATCTAGCTCGGTACGACGGCGAGATCGCCTACGTTGATCAGGCAATCGGGCGCTTCGTACTTGAGTTGAAGAAGCTCGGACTGTGGGACGACACACTGCTCGTGATTACCTCAGACCACGGCGAAGGTTTGGGGCAGCACAGTGAACTGACCCACGGCTACTTCTGCTATGACTCGACCACTCACGTACCGCTGATCATCCACGGCGCGCCGGAAATCGAGCCCGGCGCCCGCGTTGCAGGTATCGCTCGAAACTACGATCTTGCGCCGACACTAGTTGAACTGATGGGTTTGGAGGCTAAGGAATTCGGCAAGCAGGTGCATGGGTTAAGTCTCGTGCCGGCCATGCGCGACCCAGCAAAGGACATGGGGCTAAGTGTGTATATTGAGTCGCACTACGCTTGGCTCAACGCAAACTGGGCCAAGATTCGTGGGCTGCGTACGAAGGATTCGTTGACGCTCTTCAGTGGCAGCGAAGTCCTGCACTTCACGGATGCTGACCAGAACAAGAACGTGGCGGGCGAGAACGCCGAGGCTGTCACCGCTGCGAGGGTTGAGATTGACCGTCTGCTGAAATCGTGGTTGCCACCCCGAGAGGGCAGTCTTGAAGTGCGTGAGTCAACCGCAGGCACGCCTTATCCGGGCGAGTCGCCGGTTGCCCAAAGCTTCGACTCCGAGAACCTGAACGACACGCAAAACCTTCCGTCGCCGCATTCTCAGGCGAAAGTGCTGCTGGGCTATCAGCAGGCGGAGCTCGACTACGATGCGCAACGATTTGCCACTTGCGCCGACCATCTGCGTGAGTTGCTGAAAGACAACCCGGACTTTGTCATGGCGTTGAAGCTACTTTCCGCAGTCAATCAAGGTCGCGTACGGTCTGACTGGAAGCAGCTTGGAGTCGCTGAGTGCAAGCGCCTGACGCGCGAAGCGGCCGACGCCCTGAAGCGCACTGCGGAACTTGCCGGCAAGCATCACCAGCAGGCTGCCGTGGCCGACATCCGGCGCAATCAGGGGCTGCTGCTCGTGTGGCTCAACGACAAACTTGCTTTGCGCCAGTTGTCTGAGGCAACGAGCGACCCGGCGCTTGACTGGATGTTCCATCTGGTTTCATACCGGGTCGCCGCGCAAGGCGCCGAACCCGAGACCGCTGCAGCCGCCGCACGCTTTCTTGAGAGTGTTCCTGCCAGCGAGAGTTTCGTGAAGGAAGCCAAGACTGATCTCCAGCGAATGCAGGCGGGCGAGAGCCTGAAACTGGCGCCGTGGGAGCAGTAGGTTGCGACTAGGCTACAACACCAGCGGCTTCGCATATCACTCTCTGCACGATGCCATTGAGATCATCGCCGAGCTGGGTTACAGCTGTGTGGCGCTGAGTCTGGACGTTCATCACTTGAACCCGTTTACAAGCAGTGCCCGAGAAGTGAACGCGGTGGCCGCCCAATTGGGACGGCTCAACCTCAGTTGTGTGATCGAAACAGGCTCCCGCTATCTGCTGGATGCCCGGCGCAAGCACCGCCCCACCTTGCTGGATGAGGACTCGGACTCGCGGATCCAGTTTCTGTACCGGGCGGCTGAAATCGCCGAAGACCTCGGGGCCTTCGCGGTAAGTTACTGGTCTGGAGCGCGTCCTGAGGGAGGTGCCGAAAGCGACGACGTGCTGTTCGACAGGCTGGCGTTCCATGTTGAGAAACTGGAGGGCGTTTGCGCCAACCATGGTGTCAGGGCCGCACTGGAGCCTGAGCCGGACATGCTGCTGGAAAAGATGGGGCAGTATGATCGTCTGGCCAATTTGCTCGGTTTTCGCCCTGGTCTCACGATAGACATAGGTCACCTTGAGTGCATGGAGTCGGAACCCGAGTGGGAGTACCTGTCGACGTATCGCGACGTGCTCTATAATCTTCACCTCGACGACATGTTACCCGGACGCCATCGTCACCTCTTTTTCGGTGAAGGAAGTGTCGATTTCTCGCGAACGTTCAAGACGCTTCGTGAGATCGGCTACACCGGTCCGGCGTGTGTTGAGTTAAGCGAAGCAAGCCGCATAGCCGTAGAAACGGCTCAGCGGGCGAAGTCGTTTCTGGTTTCGGTGGACAGCGTTGGTGCCTGAGAACGAAAATCTGAACGACGACGAGCGAACGATCACTGAGGTCGGGCGTACGTTGCTTAAGTACCTGCACCGGCGCCTCGAAGAACTTGGCACAAATCAGGCCAGCTATCGGCAGGCACGCATGGAGCTTCTGCGCTTGCTCGAGGAAGGGCGCAAGAACAAGCGCTTCAACTGGGGCTTTGAGGCCGTTTTCACGCAGGAAATCCATACGTTGGAAGAGTTGGGGCTCGTGAGCGTCAAGTATGGCAGCGGTGCGATCATGGCCGGGCGTACGAGCCCGAACCAGATCTATAACGTGAGCCTGACCGACGACGGCAAGGACACGGCCCGGATCATCCTCGATCGTGAAACACGCGACCGTACGGACACCGCTCGTCTGGAGGATGGCAAGCCGCCCGAACTCGTCGATGACGAGGATGACGACGAACTCGATGAGACAGATCAGTCGCCGCAAGAGGAATCAACGAAAGCCGAAGAGGAGACCGGCAAGCCCCAAGGGTTGCCCGGTGACCATGCTGCGCACGACCCGGAATCGTCCGCCAGCCCCGCAGAAGAAGAATAGCCCGCAAACGCAGCGTTTCCTTTGAGACGATTCGGGGTTACGCTTCGCTGAATGCCTGAACCCGAAGACGACGTAACGCCATTCTCAAGCCACCTCGACGAGTTGCGCAAGCGGCTCATCTGGTCGCTGCTTGGCGTCTTTGTTGCCTTCACTGTTGTGTTTACGGCGTTCGCCGATGACATAGTTCGCTACATCGTGGACATCGCGGAGTCGACCCAGGGCGGCGCACCCCAACACGTGAAGTTTGTCGTGATTGGCACCCTTGAAACGTTCAGCATCACCATGCGGGTCAGCCTGTACGCGGCGCTGGTGTTTGCCTATCCGTGGGTGATGGTGCAGGCCTATCTGTTCGTGTCGCCCGGGTTGTACCGGCAGGAGCGCCAGTTCTTTCGCTTCGCGATTCCGTCAATCTTCGTACTGTTCGCAGGCGGCGCGGCCTTTGGTCGCTATGTGCTACTGCCGATCAGCATTCCGTTCCTGCTGAACTTCAACGTCAATGAGTTCAATGTGCAGCAGAGTTTTTCGCTGCAGCAATATCTGTCACTTGTCTTTGCGATGACGTTCGGGCTCGGCTTTGTCTTTCAGATCCCGCTGATTGTTGCGCCATTGATTCGCTTCGGCTTGCTCACGCCTGAGTTCTTCAAGAGCAAGCGCCGTTACACATTTCTGATTTCGATCATCATAGGCGCGATCGTGTCGCCCAGCGGCAGCCCGATCGACATGGTGCTGGCCGGCGCGCCCGTATTCTTTCTGGTTGAAGGCGGTGTCTGGATCGGCCGACTCTGGAAGCGCTCAGTCCTGAAGCAGGCTCAGAAAGAGGCCCTCGCCGCCGCCGAGCGTGGTGAGAAAGTGGACCCGGAGGCTCTCGCCGGCGGGCTCGCCATGGACCTTGAGAAGAAGCTGCTGGAGTTCAGTAAGGGCGGCGCGCGGGAGTTCGCCCGTGAACTGATGAAGGGGTTCCGCGAAAGCGGCAAAGACATCGAGTCGATATTTGACGACAACTTCAAAGATGACGACAAGCCGCCCGTCGAAGTCAAACTGAAGCCTCGCAAGAAGAAAGAGCCAAAGAAGCCGGACGAGCCCAGCGCCGATTTTGTGCTTGAGACCGAGACCGGCGGCGTAGCGCGCGGTACCGCCGCGAAGCAGGAGAACGCAGAGCCTGCCGAAGAGCCGACTGATGCGGATGCACCAGACGAATCGCCGACAAGTCCTTCCAACGAGAGTGAATGGCCTGACCGGCCCTGGGACGAGAACGTAAACGAAGATCTGGCTCGCTACATTGAGGATCGCATCAGCCAGCGTCTTGAGCAGTACTTCGAGCGTGAGCTGCGCCCCTGGATGAATCGAATTGAGCACGAACTGCGCAATCGAGAAGAGGACAAGCAATGACCGTGAGTGCCGAACAGTGGGCCGAAGTCAAACTGCTCGTTTGCGATGTCGATGGCGTCCTGACAGACGGCACCGTGCTTTACGGCGCACAGGGTGAGCTTGCCAAGCCCTTCTACATCAGGGACGGAATGGGGCTGCGCCTGCTGGAAGCTGCCGGCGTGCGCGTTGCGATCATCACGAGTGAGGACAGCCCGGTTGTCAGCGGGCGTGTGAAGAAGCTGCTGCTAAGTGCGTACCGCCCCGGCATGAAGCGCAAGGGCGAAGCATTGAGAGCCGTCATGGCTGAGTTCGGTGTAACGCCCGAACAGACTGCCTATGTTGGAGACGACGTAAACGACGCGGAAGCCTTCGAGATCGCGGGCATCCCGTGTGCGCCGGGTGATGCTTCAGACTTCGCACTGGAGCGGGCAAAGTACGTGGCGAAGCAATCGGGCGGCAAGGGCGCAGTGCGTGAGATTGCGGACTTGATCCTGAAGGCCAGGCAACTTGATTCGGACGTTCTGTGGCGGGGCATCCACACGCAGGCCGAGGCGCACGATTCCGGTTCTGTCTAGGCGGCGCGGGCCGGCTCCGCGGGCTTGCTGTCGCCGCGTAAAGCGACAACGGCGCGGTGGGTGCTGAGGAAGACCTGTCCGGGCGCGAGGTGTTCGGTCAAGCCAACTTTGTCAAAGCGGTCCATCACCGGGCCCTTAACTTCCGCAAGGTGCAACGTGACACCGGCGTCGCGCAGACGCACGATCAATGCCTCAAGTGATTCAAGCCCGCTCGAATCAACGTAATTGACCGAGTTGAAACTTAGCACAATGTGTTTCAGGTCAGCCTGCTCGGCAACGTACTCCAACAGCCTGTCTTCAATGTTGCGGGTGTTGGCAAAGAACAGGTTTTCGTCAACGCGTAGTAACAGCAGCCCGGGATACGTCGTAACTTCATGGCGCTTGATGTTGCGGAAATGCTCGCTTTCGCCGACACGCCCCAGCACGGCCATGTGAGGTCGTCCGGCCCGCGCCAGATACAGCAGTAGCGAAGCACCGACACCCACGCCAATGCCGATCTCAACGCCTAGCCCCAACACGCTAAGTATGGTCAGTCCCATCAGCGCGCCGTCGCCCTTGCTGTACTTCCATAGACGCAACAACTCTTTGAAGTTGATCAACCCAGCCACGGCCACAATCACCGTCGCGGCCAGCACAACCTGCGGAAGGCTCTTGAGCAGCGGTGCCAGTGACAGCGTGACAACGGCAATCAACACCGCCGTGATCATGCTTGCCAGACCGGTGTTGGCGCCGGCATCGAAGTTGACGACCGAGCGGCTGAAACCGCCCGTGACCGGAAAGCCACCCGTAAAACCACTGGCAACGTTGGCCGCGCCGAGTGCTACGAGTTCCTGGTTAGGTTCGATCGTCTGCCGCCGTTTCGCGCCGAGTGAGCGCCCGACGCTTACACTTTCCACGTAGCCGGCCAAAACGATGGCCAATGCTGCGGGCGCCAATGAGCCAATGACAGGCAAGTCGAGAGAAGGCAGGGTCAGACCCGGCAAACCCGTTGGGAACTCACCGACAACCTTTACGCCGTAGCTGCTGTCCAGCGAGAACAAAGCCACCGCAGCCATGCCCGCTACCACGAGCAGTGCAGGGCCGGTACGTGCAATAATCTGCGCGACGTTCTCGGATAGACCAATACGCTGCAGTAACTTCCTGAATGGCTTGCGAAAGAACAGCAACAGGGCGATTGCCAGTGTGCCCATGCCCAGGGTTACTAAGTTCGTGTCTCTGGCGGCCTGCACCAGGTTGGTCACGGCCTCATACGGAAGATGACCGCTGGCGGCTTTCACGCCGAGAATGTGCTTAAGCTGGCTGACCAGAATCAGAAGACTCGAGCCGGTGATGAAGCCCGCCACGACTGGGTGAGACAGCAGGCTTGCGATGAAGCCACCGCGGATCAGCCCGAGCACAAGCTGGATCACACCGGTCATGGCGGCGAGCAGCATTGCCAGCTTGATGTATTCCTCGCTGCCTGGCGCTGCGAATGGCGTTAGTGCGGTGGCTGTCAGCAGTGAGATGACGGCCACCGGACCAACGCTCAGGGTTCGGCTGGTGCCCAGCAAGCCATAGATAAACAGAGGCACGATGCTGGCGTAGAGCCCGTACTCGGGCGGTAATCCCGCGAGCATGGCATAGGCGAGGCTTTGCGGAATGAGCATGATCGTGACGATCACACCAGCAAGGATATCGCCCGTCAGGTTTTCGCGTTTGTAATGAAACAGCCAGTCTGTGAACGGCAGCAATCGCTTGTACACCGGTATCTTGTTCATGGCTGCCTCCTTCCTTAAGTAAGCGTCCTACGCGATGGCCTTCAAATCTTGGCCAAGCTTCTTGGCGATGCTGCTGCACATCAGGTCACAAAGCTGGAACACGCTGTCATCGGCGATGCTATAGACAGTGAAAAGCCCTTCCTTGCGCCGATTGACGTAGCCCGCGTCCGCGAGTTGCGACAGGTGCTTGCTGACGTTCGCCTGGCTTAGCCCGGTGTTTTCGACCAGTTCGTTTACATTCTGCTCACTCGTCATCAGCGAATTCAGCAGCGCCAGACGTGCGGGCTCACCCAGCAGTTTGAAGCGCGCCGCAACCATGGTTAGTGCGGCCGGGCTCAGCGCCTTCGGTTCATTCTTTTTGCGGGACATACGGAAACCTCCTTCAAAATTTCTGCGCTCACACTATTGACTATATAACTGTATTGGAATATAGTCAATTCCATAGATGTTCCTATAGCAACACCGGAACACGGTAACAAAGGAGAACAGACATGACCGCAATCGCGACCAAACCATTCATCAAGCAAGTGACCATCGAAGGCGAAGGCTGCCTGGGCTACATCATCGGCGACCGCGAAACCGGTAAGGCCGCTATCATCGACCCTCGTCACGACCTGGTCGATGAGTTCCTGAGCATCCTTAAGAAGGAAGGACTGAAACTTGAACTGGTGATCGACACCCACACCCACGCTGACCACCTGTCCGGCGCCGCTGAACTGAAGAAGCGTACCGGCGCAAAGTACGGCATGATCCAGGGCACGCTGGTCGAGCCGGCGGACAAACCGTTTGCCGATGGCGAAGTGTACAGGCTGGGCGAGACCGAACTGCGCGTCATCGCCAGCCCCGGCCACACCCCGGATTCACTGACTGTCTACGTTGACGGCAACCTGTTCACTGGTGACACCATGCTGATCGGTGGCTCGGGGCGTACCGACTTCATGGGCGGAGACGCCGGCGAGCTGTTCGACAGTTTTCAGAAGTTCGAAGAGTTCGACGACAATGTCACCGTCTGGCCTGGCCACGATTACGAAGGGCGCAGCCACAGCACGCTGGGTAAGGAGCGCGAGCACAACCTGATCTACACACTCGGCGGTCGCGACGCGGTTGTCGAGAAGCTCTCGGTCCGCGGCCCGTTGCCGCAGGGCATGGCTGAAATTCTGACTTTCAATCGCAAGGGCACCGACAGCAGCGCGCATATCGACTGCAAGACGGTGCACGAGATGCTGAAAGATGACCCGCATGCGCTGCAGATCGTGGACGTTCGCAGTGCGCTGGAGTTCACGGGCGATCACATAGAAAATGCCTGGAACATCCCGCTGGAAGAGCTCGAGAAGCGCGTAACGGAGTTGAACACCGCCAAGGGGCCGGTTGTGCTGACCTGCGCGACTGGCAATCGTGCGCTAATGGCCAGCCAGATCCTGCAGCGCCGCAAGTTCACGAACTTCAAGATCATGGATGGCGGCATGAGCGGCTGGATCAAGAAGAAGCTCCCGTACGAGAAGGGTAAGCGGGTACTCAGCCTGATGCGCCAGGTTCAGATCGGCGCGGGCATGCTCGTCCTGCTGGGTGTGGCGCTGGGCGCATTGGTGAACCCGTGGTTCTACGGTATCAGCGCGTTTGTCGGCGCAGGACTCACAGTCGCTGGAACAACTGGCTTCTGCGGCATGGCCCTCGTGCTGATGAAGATGCCCTGGAACAAAGTCGCCCCAACACCAGGCGGTGGCACCAGTGGTGGCTGCAGCGTCGGCGGCGCGCCCTCAGGTGGCTGCGGAGTCGGCGGAGGCACCGGCGGCGGTTGCAGCGTGGGCGGCTAAGGAACAATCAGGGCCGCTAACATGCCCGCCCGCCTGGAAGCGGCCCACGAGGGGGCGGCCTGTGCCGCCCCCTCGGTTTTTCAGAAGGCTTAATTTTGAACGAGCAGGCCAGGCCGAAGCGTTTCCACTGTGCCCGGCAAAGACTATTGTAGCGGAAGAAGGAGATAGCCATGTCCGTCGCAACCATTGAAATGAAACCGATCGCCTACGGGCGCGACTGCAAGACATACCTGCTCTGGGACGCCGACACGAAAGAGGCGGCAATCATCGACCCGCGTTTTGATCACGTGGCGCGCTACGTACGAGAAATTGAGCAGACGGGCGTGAAGCTCAAGTACGCCATCGATACCCACACGCACGCTGATCATCTCTCCGGCAGCGATCGCCTGCGCAACCTGACCGGCTGCGCCATTGTCATGAGTGACGCCAGCAAGTCGAAGGTACCCGATTACAAAGTCGCCGATGGTGAAACGCTGAAGCTCGGCGGGCACCAACTGACCCTGCTGCACACGCCCGGGCACACGCCGGACAGTATGTGCATCTTTGACGGGCACCGTGTCTATACCGGCGACACGTTGTTCATCGGCAGCGCCGCACGAACCGATTTCATGGGCGGATCACCCGAGAAGCTCTACGAGAGCTTCCGCAAGATTGAAGCACTTGGCAACGATGTCGAAGTCTGGCCTGGGCACGACTACAACGGGCATGAACACAGCACGATTGCCGCAGAACTGGAGACCAACCCGCACTTCAAGGCCGATCGTGACGGGTTGATCACAATGCACAAAATTAAGGGCGACCTGCCGGCCAATATGGCGGAGATTCTTAGCTTCAACACAGAGGCTGGTATTGAAGAAAACAAGATCATCAAGCCGACCGACGTCGCCAGCTTTGGCACGCCGGGTAAAGACTTCACGCTGCTGGATTCGCGCTATGTGGACGAGTTTGAGGCAGGGCGCATAGACGGCGCTATCCTGATCCCGCTGCCCGAGTTGCATGACCGCTGGGCCGAAGTCGAGAAGCTGCCACACCCGATTGTCAGCGTCTGCCGCTCAGGCGTTCGAGCCACGATGGCCATGATGACCGCCCGCCACGCCGGAGACGAGAACTGGCTGTTGCTTGAGGGTGGAATGCAGGCTTGGCAGAAGGCCGATAAGCCAATGGTCAGCGACACAGGCAAAGACCCCGACGTCATCACCAGCAAGTTCGCTGTCGGTGGTTCCTGTGCGGCCGGCGGCGGAACGTGCTCAGCCGGCTAGGTGGGCTTTGATACCCAGGCTTCAGGGGCAAGCGCCAAAGTGCTTGCCCCTTTGTCTTTCTGTCCACAAAAACGCTGTCTGGGAAGCAGCGGAAAGGCTTTTCAAACGGGTCGTGTAACCCTAAATTCGCCGCGCGCCTATGCCAACGAACCCTGTAAACGTCGTTGTCGGTACGAACAACCGGCACAAGCTTCGCGAGATCCGACAGATCATGTCGGACGTTCAGGGCGTGGAGTTGGTCGGGCTGTCGGCGTACACAGGGGTACCGGAAGTCGTCGAGGATGCAGACACCTTCGCGGGTAATGCCCAGAAGAAGGCATTTGAGCTCGCGCGCTTTATCGCGCTGGCCGGGCGCGTCGGTTTCGCAAGTCAGTCAACATCCATGGACGACGAAGACGAAACAGATTTCGAGGCGTTGTCGGCCAAGCGCCACCGCAGTGCCAGCGGGCGGCAGCGGAGGGTCAGCCTGACACCCGAGAGAGTGCCGAAAGTAGACCGACCCAGAAACCTTGACCTGCTGATCATGGCAGACGACAGCGGCCTCGAAGTTGATGCACTGGACGGGGCGCCGGGTGTCAAAAGCGCACGCTACGCTGGCACACACGGCGACGACACTGCCAACAACCGACTGTTGCTGAGCAATCTGAAGGGTGTCCCGGCCGAGAAACGGAAAGCTCGCTTTGTTTGCGAAATTGCCCTGGCCAGCCCTGAAGGAATACTTTTCACGGTACGCGGAACGGTTGAGGGTCTTATCATAGACGAGCAACGCGGTGAGGGCGGCTTCGGCTACGACCCGCTGTTTTTCTATCCACCGCTGAACAAGACTTTCGGTGAGATTCCGCCCGAGGAAAAGAACAAGATCAGCCATCGCAGTAAGGCGCTGGCCAAGTTTCATGATGAGTTGGCAAAGCTGCTTGCGAGCCGATAGAGCTGTGACCAGGAGACAACGATGAGCAAACTGTGTGAAAAGATCTGGCGCAACGGAGAGTTCATTGCGTGGGAAGATGCGACGGTCCATGTCTGCGCACACGTGATGCACTACGGCAGTTCAGTGTTTGAGGGCATCCGTGCGTATGACGTCGGCGATCAGGCCGGCATCTTTCGCCTGAAGGAGCACGTGCGGCGTCTGTTTGACAGCGCCAAAATCTACCGCATGGAAATCAAGTTCACGCCCGAACAGGTCGAGCAGGCCTGCATCGCGGCTGTGAAAGAGAACGGCTTCAAGGCTTGCTACATCCGACCGATCGCCTATCGCGATTTTGGACCGATGGGCGTCAACCCGCTGAAAAACCCGGTGACGTTGGACATTATCACCTGGCACTGGGGGGCCTATCTCGGCGAAGAAGCGCTTGAGCAAGGCGTGGACATGCAGATCAGCACCTGGACGCGCAATCGCCCAAATACTACGCCCGCGATGGCCAAGGCCGGCGCCAATTACGCCAGTGGCGCACTGATCAAGATGGAAGCGATTCTCAACGGCTACAGTGAGGGCATCGCCCTTGATAGCAATGGATTGCTTAGTGAAGGCAGCGGAGAGAACATCTTCGTGATCCGCGACGGCGCAATCCATACCCCAAGCGGCGGACACTCGATCTTGAAGGGCATCACGCGCGACACGATCATTCGCCTGGCTGCCGAAATGGGCATGCAGGTCATTGAGACTGATCTCACTCGTGAACAGCTGTACATGGCCGATGAGGTGTTCGCCGTCGGAACAGCTGCTGAGGTCACGCCGATTCGCAGCCTGGACAAGATTACGATCGGCGCGGGCAAGCGCGGCCCTATAACAGAGCGCATCCAGAAAGCTTATCTCGATCTTGTTCAGGGTCGGGGTGAAGACAAGTGGGGTTTTATC
>JAGQRE010000051.1 GCA_020425695.1 Planctomycetota bacterium | reverse complement strand
TGAGATCACCAACTTCATGTCACTGTCAGCCGACGGCGACACGTTGCGGGCCGTCTACAGTGAAGCCGGCAAGGTAAAGACCGCGCAGACAAAACTCGGCGCTGATGGCTCGCTGGAATGGTCCGAACCGACAGAGCTGGCGCTCGACAAGACCGTCGGTCCCACCGCCTACATTGTCTGGGTGACCGTGCTTTTCGCGATGCTGCTTGTGATGGCCTCACAGGGTGTCTGGCTGCTACTGAATCGCGAACGAACGATGGACCGCACCCTGGCCGAGATCGTAGAAAAAAAAACCGAGTCACCAGCTGCCGGTGGCGCCGCGCCGAAGCTGCTTTACGCGAATGCCATGGGGCGCGCGCTTGCGCTGCTGCTTGATATCGCCATCACGAGCCCTGTGATCATTCTGCTGCAAGGCATCTATTCGTATTCATGGGAGCAGGCCTACGGCTTTCTCGCCCTCGGCAGCGTGGCGGCCTTCGATGCATCTTTGGTGCCAACTCTGGTTGCAACGTTGGTGACGCTGCTGGTTCTGTCTATCTACAGTATGATCTGTGAGTTGATCTGGGGTCGCACCTTCGGCAAAGCGCTGTTCCGTTTGCGCGTCGTAGACGCCGACGGCGAAGCACCCGCCGGCTGGCGCATCGTCGTACGCAACCTTTTCAAAGTCGTCGAGTTGATTCACTGGCTGGTCCTGCTGATCCCAATGGGCGTCATGATGGTATCGGCCAAACAGCAACGCTTGGGCGATATCCTCGCCGGTACCTATGTGATCGTGGACGTAGTACCCGAAGAAGCGCCGGACGACATCGATATCTAGAAAGACGGTAGCATCCGATGACCGAAACCGTTCGACACCCAAACGTAGCCGGACACTTCTACACGGCCGTCGCCGCACGCTTGCGGGCGGAGATCGACGGCTACATCGCACGCTCGGCAGCTGAACCGGCGAAAGCCTTCGGCGTACTCGTCCCCCACGCCGGCTACATGTATTCCGGCGGTGTCTGCGGGCGCGCCCTCGCGAGCGTTGAGATACCGCAGACGGTCCTGATTCTGCACACCAAGCATCAGGTAGGTGGCGGCGTGTTCAGTCTGGCCGCTTTCCGCGAATGGGAAACACCTCTCGGCAGCGTCGAAGTTGACGAGTCATTGCAGCACGCGATTGCCGGCATTGAAGAAATCACAGTCTCGAACCTGCCGCACTTCAGCGAGCACGCGGCCGAGGTCGTGTTGCCGTTCCTGCAGGTGCTGCGGCGCGACGTGAAGATCTGCGTGATCAGCGTCAGCCACGGGCCGCTTGCAGATATTCAGACGGTGGCCGACGGTATCGCGGCCGGCATTAAAGCCCACGACGGCGAAGTGCTGGTATTGGCCAGTAGCGACATGAACCACTACGAAAACCAGCACATCACGCTTGAGAAAGACCAGATGGCGCTGGACAAACTTGCCGCCTACGACACACAGGGCTTGATCGACGTCTGCGTCGGGCGCGAGATCAGCATGTGCGGGTTGCACGCCACGGCCTTGATGCTGGAAACATGCCGGCGCCTCGGTGCAAAGACTGTTGAGCTACTCGAACACACCACCAGCGGCGAAACCGGCGGCAACATGAACCAGGTCGTCGGCTATGCATCAGCCCGCGTGCTTTAGGCGCGTTTTAAAGTTCGTTTTCAGCATTGTCATCGCACACATCTTGATGCGACGGTTCTGTCGCCCGCTCACGCGGGCTCTGGTTTGGTTTGGATTGCCAACCCAGGGCGGCCTCGCGCCTCCCGGCGCTCGTTACCCTGGGCTAAGCTCTGACGGCCGCTACGCGGCCTTACAAGCAGTACGCCCGCGGAGCGGGTGATAAGACTTTAGCCTGTGGTGACCGAGGCGCTTTGCGCCGAAGGAACCACAGGAACCGAACAGCCAGAACCCCAAGCCCGCGTAGCGGGCGACCGATATCCTCAGGCGTCTGGGACATTCGCGGTGAAGGGATCAGACCCTCGTTTGGACTTCGCTGCACGCAATCCGAGTGCAGCCAGCAACGCGAGCATCAGCAACGGCAGCCAGTTGCTCGGGTCTCCACCCGTAGAACAGCCACCGTCATCGCCGCCGCCGCCTCCCCCACCACCCGGGGCGTCTACCACGAGGGTCAAGGCAAACACGTTCGTCGAGGCCGGAGTGCCGCTGTCGGTGGCGCGAACGATGAACATGTACGAGCCGCTGGCTGTCGGTGTGCCTGCCAACTCACCCGTTGCCGCAACCAGCGATATCCCGGGCGGCAGTGAACCTGAATCGAGCGTCCAGGTCAGTGCACCAAGACCGCCTGTGGCCGACAGAAACGTCGTGTACACGTTGCCTTGCAGCCCGTTCGGCAGCGTTGAGGTCGTGATCACCACGTCGTCAGGCAGCGTGAAACTTTGAACTGTCGTCATGCTGCTGTTGCTTGACGGGTCCGTGGCCGTGACCTGATAGAACGTCGTTGAGCCCGGCGTAAGCCCGCTGATTGAGCGCGTGTGGCTGGTGCGGAATGTGCTGTCCGGCAGCGACGTGCCCAGCGCACCCGTCGGCCCGTGGTCAACGACGCTGCTGGCGGGCTCGCTGGTTGAGAACATAACGTCGGCCGACTGCGTTGAGGTCGGCGCCACGCTGTCCATGATAACCGGTGCCGTCGTGTCCGCCGTCGCAGCCGTCGTGAACTGCGCGTTCGCAGACTGCGTCGGCCCGTTCGAATACGGGTCCGTCGAATTGACACGGAACTCATAGGTCGTGTTCGCCGTCAGCCCGCCGATCAGCACTTGATGCGACGTGCTGAAACCGCCGGTCTGGCTGGCGCTACTGCCGTAGCCCGTTGTCAGCCCGTAGTCGACGGTGCCATTGGCGTTTTCGTCGGTTGTCCACTCGATCAACGCCTGTGTGTCGGACGTATAGGTAACCGTCGGGCCGGTTTGAATCACCGGCGGTGTGGTGTCGATCGGCTCAAACGTGTCCGGCACAAAGAACGTATCGAGTTGAAAGTTCGCGCTGCTGCGTACGCTGCCCGACGGTTCCTGGGGCGTCATGCCGACGAGATGAAAGTTCGTCGAGTACGAGTCGTCGCCGGCGCCGGGTGTACCTTCGAGGTCGAGTGTAAAGTTGGTACTCGATGAAGCCGCACTCACAATAATGCCCGTGAGCGCCAGTACACCAAGCGCCATACCCAACCGGATGTGCATAGATGTCTTCATGCCACGTCTCCTCAGTTGGGTTGAGTTACGGCCTGACCTGCTGACGCCAGACGGTGCCGTCATACACAAACCAGCAGCACCGGTTTGACCCGATGGGCCCACCGCCCGGAACGCCGTTCGGAGTGACGCTGGCACCTGGATCCTGATTGACGACCAGCAACATCTGCCCAGGCGTGCCGGGCGTGGAACTGAAGTCGAGAACAAACACAGGGTTCGTAATGTAGTTGATGGCCACTGTCGGGTCGATCGGTTGGAACGACGACGTCAGGTCGATGGTGACACTTGAGCTCAGCACGAGCGGGCCACCGCTAACATCGACGCCTGCACCTGCATCAAGCGTTCCGGTCATCGCAATCGAACCGTCACGTTGCAGATACTCGGCAGCCGCCACACCACCGAGTGCGCTGGCGTTGCTTGCCACGATGCCGGTCAGCGCGGAGCCGTCGCCGGTGAAGCTGGTTGCCGTGATTGAGCCGCCGCTGGTCAGGTTGCCGCCATTCAGGTTCAGCCCTGTCAGGCTGGCGACTCGTGCATTGCTGATTGCCGTGACACCACCAAGCTGCAGTTCACCGCCTAGCGCCACAAGGTTGCCGCCGGTGGTACGAATGTTGCCGTTGGACGTGGTGATATTCCCGTTTGAAGCATCCAGCGTAATCGCCGACGTACCTCCCGCGTCGTTCAGTTGCAGGAAGCCGAATGCGGCGCCACCACTGGCCAACGGCCCCACACGAAGCAATCCGCCGGAAGTCGCAAGTACCTGTTGCAAACCGGCGCTGTCGTAGAGTTCCATCGAGCCGCCGCCGCCGGTCGCCTGCAGAAATGCGCGGTTCGTGCCGCTGCCGTCGCGTACGTTCAACCGCCCGTCCGTGCCGCCGCCGCCCAGGAATGATTCGTCGTTGAACGCGTACTGGCTCGTGACGTTGCCAGACGTGACAAAGTTGCCGCCTGAGTTGATGTTGCCGGCACCTATGATTGCGTTGCTGCCAAGGTTCAAGCTGCCCGTCATGGCAACCGTGCCGTCCCTCAACAGGTATTCAGCCGCCGCCACGCCGCCAAGCTGCGACGCGTTGCTTGCCACAATGCCCGTCAGCGACGAGCCATCACCGACAAAACTTGTGGCCGTGATCGTGCCGCCGTTGGTCAGGTTGCCGCCATTCAGATTCAGGCTGGTCAGGCTGCCGGCCTGCGCGTTGTCGATAACGGTGCCTGCACCAATCACAAGGCCGCCATTGTTGGCGACAAGGTTACCGTTGGTTGTACGAATGTTGCCGTTAGAGGTCGTGAAGTTGCCGGTCGCAGCGTCAGCTGTGATCTGGGAAACACCGGCGGCATCGTTCAGTTGCAGGAAACCGTTTGTTGTGCCACCACTGGCCAACGGCCCCACACGAAGCAAGCCGCCGGAAGTCGCAAGCACCTGCTGCAAGCCCGCGTTGTCAATCAGTTCCATCGAGCCGCCACCGCCGGTGGCCTGGAGGAACGCACGGTTCGTGCCACTGCTGTCGCGAACGTTCAAGCGCCCGTCTGTGCCGCCGCCGCCCAGGAACGACTCGTCATTGAAAGCGAACTGGCTTGTAACGTTGCCCGACGTGACAAAGTTGCCCGTGGAGTTGATGTTGCCTGCACCGATGATGGCGTTGCTGCCAAGGTTCAGGCTGCCTGTCATTGCGACTGAGCCGTTGTGCCGCAAGAAGTCACCGGCAACCAGCCCGCCGAGCTGCGCCGCGTTGACGCCGGTCAATCCGGCGCCGTTGCCGGTGAAGGCGTTGCCCGCGTTGTTCAGAGTGATCGCGCTGGTGTAGGTGCCGGTCAAAGCGGCGTCAGGCAGCGTGCCGGTGTGATTCGCACGGGCCAGGTAGAACGCACCAGTCTGGCTGCCAAGTTGTGCAGCGTTCACACCGGTCAGCCCAACGCCGTCACCGGTGAAGGCATTGCCTGCGTTGTTCAGCGTGATTGCACTGGTGTACGTGCCGGTCAAAGCGGCGTCAGGTAGCGAACCGGTATGATTCGCACGGGCCAAGTAGAACGCTGCGCTTTGCCCGTTGAACTGTGACGCGTTGCTGGCGGTGCCGGTAACAGCGCCAGTGATCGTGCCCGTAACATTCAAGTTGCCGACGATGCGGTTGTTTGCGCCTTCAACGTAAAGGCCATAATCAGTAGCGCCGCCCCCGTTGTTGTAGCCGAGAACCGCCGTAGTCAAGCTGCCCAGGCCGCCCGCCCAGGTAAGTTGCTGCGTGTAATCTGCGTTCGCGACTGCGAACAAGCCAGCGTTACGCCCACCATCCATAGCCCACGCGTGCACACCGATGTTGTCGCCGAGTTGCGTCTCTGTGGATTGCCCGCCCGTGCCGATGGCAAGAATACCTGCACCGGCGTTTTGGATGTGCGCCAGGCCGTGTGTACCGATGATCTGTTCCCCCGTGCCGATGGCCGTACCCGTGTATGTCGCTTCGCCAAGTGCACCGAAGCCGTTTGCGCCATTCGTAAAGCTCTCGATGATGCCGCCAGCAAAGGCCGTGGCAGGCATGGCCGTCGTGGTCGCCGACGCACTGAGCCCGTTGCTGGCCGTCAGCGTGTCGCCAAAGCTGCCGGTGCCAGCGACGGTAAGGCTCGTGAAGCTGCCGCTGAGTGCGCCGCTGGAAAGGTCGCTGGTTAAGGCAAAGGTGCCGCTGGCGTCCGGTAGCAACCAGTTGCGGGCACTGGTGGCTGTTGAAACCAAGCTGCTTCCGTTCATCAGGATAGGCGCGCCGTTGCTGATGTTGAGTTGCCCGTCCAGTGTGAGGTTTCCCGTCACGTCAGCCGTGCCGTTCACCGTCAGGGCGTTTCCGCTTGTCGTGTTGAAGATGCTGGAGCCGGCGCTGAAACCGCCGTTGGCGTCACGGCGTACAATCGCCAGCGCGGTACTCGCGGCCGTGGCGTTGTTGGCCAAGGTAGCGCCGCCCGCGATGTTCGCGGCCGTAACACCGCCGACTGTTGCGACCGTCGTAGCGCCCTGCGTACCGGTCACGTCACCGACTAAACTGCCGCTGAAGCTGCTTGCCGTCGTCGCGTTACCGTTGATGTCGATCGTGTACGTGCCGGTCAGTGCGCCTGTAGGCACCGTGCCGGTAAGCTGGGTCGCGGCCAGACTGGTAAGCCCGGAGCCGTCGCCCGTGAATGTACCGCTGGTCAGCGAGATATTGCCGGTTGCCAGTGTCAGGTTGCCGTCGCCTACGTTGCCGGCCGCGACACTGCCGGCGGTCTTCGCGTAGTGCGAAACGCTGCTCGCCGACAGCAGATAGCGCGGTGTCATCTCCGCGTCGGTGCTGACTTTCACGCCGATATACAGAGGCTGGCTGAAGTCTACGGAAGCGGGGAAGTCCGTCACGCTGCCAAGCAAGACAGAGAAAACGCCGGTACCTGATGGCGTAACCGTGTGATTTTCGGTCCACAGGACAGTCGTGCCCGTCGGCGTGGCGTAGATGTTGAAGTCTACGCTGGTGCTGACAGTGATTGGCGTTGACGCATTATCGAGCAAGCGCCCCTGAAAGCGAATCTGCTCGTTTGCCGCCGCCTGCCCGTACATCGAGCCGGAAAAAGCGAGCAACAAAGCCACCAATACTGCGGGTGCCAATAGACTGGTCTTTCGCATCGTGCTTGTCCTGTTCGGAGTGAAAATGAAATTTCCGTCACGAACAGACTTCTAGCATCCGATACGCAGAGACGAAACATATCCCTGATAAGATTTTTTTGAGCCCGAAGCGTAAGCGCTTGCGGTTGCATACATCTTGGTTCGACGGTTCTGTCGCCCGCTCACGCGGGCTCTGGTTTGGTTTGGTGTGCCCACCCAGAGCTGCCTCGCGCCTCTGGCGCTCGTTGCACTGGGCTAAGCTCTGGCGGCCGCTACGCGGCCTCGAAGGCGAAGTCGCCCGCATGACGGGCAATCAAGCTCTAGCATGTGATGAGTGAGGCTCCTCGAGTTCAAGGACCCATAGAATCAAACGGCAAGCATCTCCGGCCCACATCGCGGGCGAACTGTAGGAAGACAGAGATGGGGCAAGAGCGTAAGCGCAGGGCTCAAAACTCCGGGCGATAACCTAGCTGGCTGCTTTGGCCATGGCTTTGAGGCGTTCTTCCTTTTCCCAGTTTCGGGCGGCTTCGATGAGCTCGTCCAGGTCGCCGGCCATTACCTTGCCCAGCGGTAGGCTCACCTTGGCACGGTGATCCGTGCAGCGATCCTGCGGGAAGTTGTAGGTGCGTACTTTGTCGCCGCGCCCGCCGCTGCCGACCATGGCGCCGCGCTTGTCGGCCTGCTCACGGTCGCGCTTTTCCTTTTCCATCTGGTACAGCTTGGATTTCAGAATGCGCAGCGCTTCGTCGCGGTTCTTGTGAAAGCTGGGCGTGCTCTGGCAATCGACGAAAAGGCCCGTAGGCAAGTGTCGCATCTGGCAGCGTGAGCTGGTCTTGTTGACGTTCTGGCCGCCGGGGCCTCCGGAGCGCGCGGCCTTGATCTCAAGGTCGGACTCTTTCACTTCAATGTCTACGTCTTCCATTTCAGGCAGCACCGCAACCGTGGCCAGGCTTGTGTGGATGCGCCCAGCACCCTCCGTAGCGGGCACGCGCTGCACGCGGTGGCCGCCGCCTTCGTACTTGAACCAGCGCCAGACGCCGTCGCCCTTCACGCGGTAGGTACCGCTTTTCAGACCGCCGACTTCTGATTCAACCTCATCGAGCGTCTCGAACTTGAAGCCATGGGTGAGGCACCAGCGCACGTAATTTTCCATCAGTTCGCGAGCGAACAGGCTGGCCTCATCGCCGCCTTCTGCGCCGCGGATCTCGAGAATTACGTCTCGGCTGTCGTCTTCGTCGTCCAGCAGGATCATGTCCTGCGCTTCCTGCCACAGCGTGTCGTATTTCTCCTGAAGCTCCTCAAGCTCAGCCTGTGCGAGCTCTTTCATTTCCGCATCGGCGGCAGCGTCACTGAGAATCTCTTCGCTGCCTGCCATCTGCTGTTTGAGCGACTGGAGTTGCTCATAGGATTCGGCCAGTGCGCGCAACTGCCCGCGCTCACGTTGGTACTGGGCGAACAGCTTACTGTTGCCGTAGACCTCAGGGTCTTCGATCAGCTTACCGAGTTCCGCGTAACGGGCGGCGCGTTGTTTGAGTACGTCGATCATGGCGGGCTATCCTATACAGATCATCCGACTTTCAACCCGATGCCGCAAGCCGCGTCGAGATTGGTGGTTGGTAGTTCGTAGTGGCTTGCCGTTCCTATCAACCATGAACCGCCAACTATCAACCGCAACAGAAACCGGCGCGAAGCCTGAGCTCCACGCCGGTGAACGTTTTGGTGTTGCTAGTTGCGCTTGTCGCCCTTGCCTTCCAGTTCGGGAACAATCTTCTTCTTGCCGAAGACCTTCTTCTTCTCGAGTTCGGTCTTGAGGTCCTTCTTGATGCGCTTGGTCGGCTTCGGGCCGGACTTCATGTTCGCCTGCTTCTTGAGGTCGTCAGCGCTCCACTGGAAGCGCTTGGTGAACGCGTCCACACGACCGGCGCTGTCTACGAACTTCTGCGTGCCCGTATAGAACGGGTGGCAGGCGCTGCAGATGTCGATGCTGAGCGTTTCCTCTTTGGTCAGGATATGGAAACTGTTACCGCAAGTGCATGTCACTACAGTCCGCACTTGCTCAGGATGGATGCCGGCTTTCATTTTCTTCTCTTTCGTTTTTCCGTCGCGACGGATCCGAAGGTACGTCCCAGGGGTGTCCGCCACCGCAAAACGTTCGGGCAGATCAGTCTGCCAAAACAAGGGGCGGAATCATAACGCCCGGCGTATTCCCCGCAATGGGGAAGATCGGCATTGAGTTAAAGCCCGAACTGCCAGTTTTTTGGCAGTGCAAACAGTACCGGGGCGTACTAACCCGTGAACATCAGCAAGTTATGAACAGTCGACAATTTGATTCAAGCCAGCTTGATTGCCGTCCGTTAATGATTGACTAGACTGGTCACGCAGGCGATTACGGCGAGGGGAACGAGTATGAAGGGGCGGCAGGGCACGCTGATTACCGTACTTGGCGCGCTTGTGCTGATCGGGATGCTGGCATCCTACTTCCTCTTTATTGCTCCCAGTTCAAGCACCGAACCCATCATCAAGCCGGGCGTCGCCGACCGCTGCGCCGGACTCGACGAAGACCCCTTCGGCGACGAATACTCCAACAACAAGACAGGCCGGCCCGGCGATGCAGGCTCAACAAGCTCGGGCACCGGCAAGGGTACGTCGTCTGACTCGGCTGACGGCAGCGGCAAAAAGACGAACCCCGACGGCACCGACCCGGAAAGCGCTGACGAAGAGGGCGAAGATACGGCCGCCCCGAAGTTTGACCCGGAAGAAGTCAACGAAGTCGTCCCGGGCCATCTGCTGGTTCGCATCGTCGACAAAGAAGACGACAGGCCGTTACCCGGCACCACCGTCTATTTCCCGATCCGCGGCAGCCGCCTTGACACCGAACTGGGCGACGTGGTGATCAAACCCGGCATGTCCGGGCTGGTGAAACGGACCAACCGCCACGGCGTTGCCATCTGGAGCCAGAAAGAGCTTGCCCAACTCGTCGAAGAACAGAGGGACGCCGGCAACGAGCCGACCAGTGTGCTCGCCACCGGCCTCGGTTACGCCGACCTGTTTGAGCCGCTGAAAATTCCCGACCTGAAGAAGGGCACCGAAGTTACGTTTAAGCTTTTCCCGGCCGTGCGCGTCACCGGCAAGGTCCGCGAAAAGCGCGGCGGTTCGGTCCAGTATGCGACGGTTGAAATTCTGCAGACGACCCAGCAGGGCGACGCAACCAAGCCGGCCAACCGCTTCAGCATCAAGACGGACGGGCTGGGCGAGTTTACGCTGAAACTGGCCGACTCGTACCTCTATACCTTTGAGGTAAAACAGTCGGGCTACGCGCCGTACACGTCCAAGGTGTTCAACTTCCGGCAGGATCAACGCGAAGTCAGCATCCTGCTTGAGGCAGCGCGGGGCATCAGCGGCATCGTTGTCGGCGCGGGCGGCAAGCCGATTGAAGGCGCCGAGGTCTGGGCCCGCGACGACGGCGAGACCGTGTTGACCGGTGCTGACGGCAAATTCGCCTTCGACATGGTGAAAGACCGCATCTTCCGCAACGACGTAAGCCTGCGCGTGAGCGCTGAAGGCTACGCGCCCCAGGACCAGAAGGTACTGGCCAACGACTACAAAGTCCGGTTTGAGCTTGAGAAAGAGGGCACTCTCACGGGCATCGTTATGAATGAAAAGAAGCAGCCGATCGCCGGCGCCCTGGTTGAATGCACATACCTGGAAGGGCGCTCACGCTATCCGTACGACGCCGTACTCAGCGATGCAGAGGGCAAGTTCAAGTTCGGCCAATTCGCCAAGGGTCGGGTGCTATTGAGCGCGACCTACGACACTCTATACAGCCCGACACAGACCATCGACGTAAAGGCAAAATCGAACGCAGGTCCGGTCAAGCTCGTGCTGACGACCGGTGCGACTGTCACGGGCGTGGTCAGCTCAAACGGCGTCGGGATTGCCGGCGTGACGATCGCGATGGATGGCAAAGCCACCGGCGCTTCCGGCCCCGACGGAGTGTTCACACTCGGCGGCGTAGCGCCGGGCAAACACAAGCTGAAGATCGTTAACGAGTACCCGATTTCAGACGAACAGATTCGCCAGTTGCCGGTCTTCACGACCAACGGCCAGGATTACTACTACCTGCCGACCGAGCGCGAAGTGAACCTCAAGTTCGCCGAAACCGGCACGGTCAACTTCGAAGTTGAAGCCTTCAATGCAAACGTCGATCGCAAGATCACGGTCAACGTAGTCACCCAGCCCAATGAGCCGGCGACAGGCGTGCAAGTCACGATCAAGCCGGTGTTCGGCGCGCCGCCAGCCGGCGTAGAGGCCCCGAAAACACAGGTGCTTGCGATCGACCTGCCGGAAGGCACGGCTGAGCTGCCGTTGAGCCTGCTGAACGGCGTCAGCTACGAAGTCACGCTCACGCACAACCGCTTCTTCACGGCCACGCTCACGGCCGAGTCGCTGGCCGGCGTGCCGGACGGCGGCACCGTCGAACTGCTGCTTGAACGCGCGTTCATCATCAAGGGCTACATCAAGGACTCTGAGGGCAACGGCATCGAGAACGTGCAGGTGTCACGCGACCGCAACAACCCGTACGCCAACCACGCCAGCACGGACATCTACGGCTATTTCGAAATCGGGCAGTTGAAGGCGGGCGACTTCCTGGTGAGCGTCTTCAAGACCAGCTACTACCAGGAACAGATTGACGTGGTGATCGAAGACCAGGACCCGGAGCCGATGGCGATCACGCTCGTGAGCGCCAACGAAATTCGCATCATCGTCGCCCGCAACGGCACACCGCAGCCCGGCGCCCACGTACACATCTATCGCAACGACGCCGAAGGGGACGACCCCAACGACTACAAACGCCACTTCGACATCGGCACGACGGACGCAAACGGCGAGAAGTACATCAACTTCCATTGGCTGCGGAACTATCAGGTCGTGGCCTACCACGGTGACGACGTCGCCTTCGTCAACTTCAACAACCTGAAGGAAGAACCCGAACGCGAGTTCACCATCGCCTTGGAGAAGGCCTACGACCTGAGTGGGCGTATCGTCGACAAAGATACCATGCAGCCGCTCAACGGCGTGATCGTGCGCGCACACCTGGCCCCCACCGGCGTGGACGGGCGCGACGGCAACTTCTTCCAGCTTGAGGCCGACAACGACGGGCGCTTCAACTTCAAGGTGCCGGCCGGCGACTTCTACTTTTATGTGCCGCAGACGAATTCACATCAAAGCTACAGCACGGAAGGCTCAAACGTGCCGGCCGGCAGTGTGAACCTGCAACTGCTGATACCGATCCGTGAGGACATTCAGGGCAACTACGCGCAGATATTGAGTATCAGTGCGCCGTCCAACATGACTGCCGGCGAGCAATACACGGTTGACGTAACCGTGCGCAACATGGGCAACACGACCTGGACCAGCGCCGGCAACAAGCCATGGCGCCTTGGCAGCCAGTCACCGCAGGACAACAAGGTATGGGGCATGAGCCGCGTGCCCCTGCCCCAGGGCACAACCGTATTGCCCAAGGAAACCTACGTGTTCAGCTTCACCGTAACCGCACCCGCCAACGCCGGTCAGTACAGCATGCAGTGGCGCATGGTACAGGACGGCAAAGAGTGGTTCGGCCAGATGTCCCAGAAGCTAACAATCAACGTAGCCGCCGCCCCATCCGGGGAGTAGGCCTAGTTCAGAATCGCTCGTAAATGGGGCAAGAGCCTAGAAAAGGCGGCTTGGGGTACATTCACAGGACGTAAAGCCTACGAACTCGAAGTGGCTGAGTAGTCTACGAAGGGTCACGAGCTACTGAGTAGGGCAACACAAGCGAGGATGAAATGAACGGTGAGGGAATGTCGAAGGAGGAACTCCGTTGGCTGAGTTCTATCGTTTCGACGGAGTCGAGCGATGAGGACGTCATATTGGCTACGTTGTGTATCGGGCTTCTCCACAAGTACCAAAATCCCGCACGTACGATCGGCTTTGTATCCATGATGCATGACCTCTTCGGCATCAGCATCTCGGAGGCCCAAGAGTTCATCGGTCACGGAGAGTATGCGATTCAGGAATTCGCCCGGAGGCCAAATCAGATGAAGATTGCGAAAGCGGTTAGAAAGCACATCGTCGACCTTCGCGGTACGACGTCAGACCAATAGAGATCCTAAAGGCGGCCCAAGACTAGGCCGAAGCTAACTATAGGTTGGAGACAGAATGAAGGACGAACGCCTTACCGAAGCTGAGGAGGCTAGGCTAGCTCGCGTTGTTCAGCAGCAAGGTGGCTCCCAAGCGCCGCTTATGGAGCTTTACAGCATCTTGAAGCTACACGCATACGAGGACCCAACAGTTGGCCCGATTAGGCTTCTGCGTAACCTGCTGGGAATTACCATATCCGATGCACAGAAGTTTATGGGGAGACTGGACCATGCCCTGACTCAGACTTTCGAGTCACCAGAGGGAATGACCATTTCACAGCGGTTGCAAGACCGAGCCAATGCCGCTGACAAATAATGACTCCGTGTACGCGCTGCATCAGGAATCCATAAGGGAGGAAAAGCACTGAGAGTGCCAAACTGCCTCTGTATCTAGGGGCTCGAACTACATCTTTACTCTCAGGCCTCGACGTTACTCCCCATCAACCGCCGCCCGGACTATTGCAGATCAGAAATCGATTTCTGATCTGCAATAACGTGCCAACTGTCATCAGTGGGCGGGTTTTCTTAAGCGGTTGCGTTGCTTCCTTCTTGAAGGCATGATTCCGCCCGCACAGCCCTGAACGGCGCTGTGCGATTACTGCGTCAGGACTTGAATGATCGGTGGGTTCGACATCTATCTGCCCGTTGTCTGGCTGTTGGCCAGCGCCGGCATCATCATGTTGATTGACCTGTTCTCGACACACCCGGAACAGGCCCGCATGCTCAACTTCTTCACAGGCCTCGGCGGCGTGATGCTGGCCTTTGTCAGCCTCAACCCGTACTGGGACGCCCCGGCGCAACTGACCATGCGCGGCGCGCTGCTGGTGGACCAGTTCAGCGCCTACCTGAACGTCGCCATCCTTGTAGGTACCGCGATCAGCATGTTCGCGAGCCTGAGCTACATCAAACGCATCGGCGTCAATCTGGCAGATTTCCTGATCACGCTGCTTCTGGCGGCGTCCGGCATGGTACTGCTGACGGTCTCCAACGACCTGATCATGATCTTCCTGTCGATCGAGTTGCTCAGCTTCTCGGTCTACGTCCTGACCGGCATGCACGGCAAAAGCAGCCGCAGTGCTGAAGGCGCGATGAAGTACTTCATCATGGGCGCCTTTGCCACGGGCATTCTGGTGCTCGGCATGGCCTGCCTCTACGGCGTGACCGGCGAGCTTCAGCTTCGCCCGCTGGGTGAAAAGCTGGTGCAGATCTTCGCCCAGCGCGACGGCACGCAATACATGGCGACGTTCGGCATGGGAGCGATTCTAATCGCCTTCGCCTTCAAGGTCGGCGCGGTACCGTTCCACAGTTGGGTACCGGACGCCTACGAAGGCGCACCGACCACGGTTACGGGCTTCATGGCCGTTGCCGTGAAGGCCGCCGCTTTCGGTGCACTGATTCGCGTGGCCGTTGTCGCCTTCCCGCTCGGTGCTTCGCCGACAGGCTTCTTTGGCGACCTTGGCTTCGCCGGCTACGCCCTGTGGCTGCTTAGCGCGCTCAGCATGATCCTTGGCAACTGGTTCGCGCTCAGCCAGCGCAACGTCAAGCGTATGCTGGCTTACTCAAGCATTGCGCACTCAGGCTACCTTTTGATGGGTCTGGCAAGCGCAGGCGGCAATTCTGAGGCTTACGCGGGCATTCTGTACTACCTGCTGTCGTACACGCTGATGACCAGCGGCGCCTTTGCCATGCTGGTGTATGCCTCAAGCGGCGGTCGTGATGTCGAAAGCATCGACGACCTGCGCGGGTTGGCCTGGAAGAAGCCTGCCGTAGGTATCGGCATGGCGATCTTCATGTTCAGCATGGCCGGCATCCCGCTGACGGCCGGCTTCATGGGCAAGTACTTCATCTTCGCGAACACAATCGCGGCCGGCGGTCGCTACACGATTCTCGGCATCATCGGCATCGTCATGAGCATCATCGGCGCTTACTACTATCTGCGCGTCGTGGCCTACACATACTTCCGTGAGCCCGACGACAAGCCGGTCGCAGGCAAAGAGGACTGGGGGCTTAAGTTCGCACTCAGCCTGACAGTGTTCGGCACCGTGTTCATGGGCATCTTCCCGCAAAGCTTCTACGACGCCGCGGAAGAAAGCGTGCAGGAGCTTCGCCAGGAGCATCAGCAGCCCACTGCAGAAGTGCCCGCCGACGACAACGCTGTCGCCGAAACCAAGTAGTTCCACTGCAAATTGACACCCGCAAATGTCGAAGAACAGGCAGGCGCCTGACGGGGCGCTTTCAGCCGTGGCGTTGATTCACTAGAATCTTCGCCCGGAAGGGCTCGGATTTTGAGCAACGGAGAGCAGCATTGGCCTTCTGGAATCGCATCTTCAACAAGAAAGAAGGCTCCGCCGTGGCCGAAGCGGACAAGGACGATGCTGCGTCAGACGCAGAGGCAGAGAACCCGTCCGAGACGTCGGCGTCCGACGCCGTCAAGCCCGGCAGCAGCGTGGCTCAGCCCGCCGAGGAAGGCTCGGCCATCGTTGTGCCCGGCGAAGCCAAGCCCGGCAAACGCGGCTTCCTGGACAAGTTCGAAAGCAAGGTGCGGCGCAAGGTCGACAGCTATGTCGACAACAAGGCCGACGCACTACTCGATGACGCCACTCGCCGCGCCGAACAGTTCCGTCACGAGACGCTGGCCGAAGTTCACGACCACGCCATGAAACTGCTTGACCTGACGGAAGTGCGCATCGACGAAAAGCTTGTCGAAATTGAAGACATGCTCGAGAAGCGCCTGCAGGCCGAGCTCAAAATGCGCCTGCGCGCCATGCTGTGGACACTGGCGTTCGTGCTGATCATGGCGGCCGTAAGTTTCGCCTACGTCTGGGTCAAACGCAGCACCGGACTCGACGACGACAAAAAGCCGAACAGCGAATCCAGCCGGGTCATCGATTAGGCGGGATTAAAAGAAAACAGGCGGATCGGGGGGCTTCACCGCCTGTCTCTGCGTGCAACGGGTCGGTCGGGGGGACAGTGACCGCTGCACGAACTTCATCTGCATCCTGAACGATGCCTGTTGAACCATTATTCCCAAAACGAGTCCGGCATTTGCAAGTGGATGGGGAGGCTATCCACTCACTAGGCCGCGTCGCGCGGAAGCTTGACCAGTTGGCTCGGCTCAACCCAGTAAGTCATGTCCGGGCCGTCGTGCTCGACTAGCTGGACGTAAAGACTTTCGGGGCCAAGTTCCGGGCAGTGATCAAGCACCACACAGACGCAACCTGAGTTCAGGTCAACCGCGCGATCACCCAGGTGTACGCGATTCGAATAGGCGTCAACGACGCTGTCCGTAAGCATGGTTCGTGTCATCATTTTTGTCATGGCAAAACATCTCCTCCGCGCATTACGCACGTGCCTCTTCAGCCTTTCGGCTGCCTCTAGTTCTTCCGGGGTTGACGGGCACGGTGCGGTGTGCCTGCCGGGGCTTTTCCCTGCCCCTTGGGTTGCTACTCGTTAAACGTCCAAGTGCTTCGGAAGTTTCGATAAAACTGAAAGTCTCGTCATCAATGTCTCGTTCAGGCTTCGTTCGTCTGTCGTCAACAAGTACTTCTGTTTCTCAACTTCTGACTCGCGATTTCAGCGCGATGTATATGCGCGTGTTTCCGCCTTCTATTAACACCTGCTTCATCGGCGGCGTCTGCTACACTTCGCGGCCCCATTTGTACCGGTATTAGTACACGCCATGAAACTGACCCGTTACCGCGAATTTCAGTCCTTTGCCCCTCAGCCGGGCGTGCGCCTGCTAGGTTTCGAGAGCGACCGCTTCAAAACGATCCGCGCCCGCGTCTATCTGCTGACGCCCATTGAACCACACGTGGCGACAGAAAATTCCCTGCTGGCCAGGGTGCTTCGCGCCGGCACTGAGAGTCTTCCAACACGCCGCGAACTCGCGCGCGCCTGTGAAGAACTTTATGGCGCGACACTCGGGATTGGCGTCTCGCGTTTTGCGGACACGCAGGCCTTGGTCGCTACCGTCGATTTCCCCGGTGATCGTTTCCTGCCTAAAGGTTCCAAAGAGCTTGAAGGCGCTCTGTCGCTGCTTGTCGAGCTGCTGACGAAGCCCGCCCTCAGTGACAACGGCAGCGCATTGCGTGCCGATATCGTCGAGCAAGAGAAGTATCAGCTTGAGAACGACCTGCGCGCGATGCAGGACGACAAAGGCTCATGGGCCGGATTGCAAGCTACACAAAGGACTTACGCCGGCACGCCGGGCGCGATCTTTGAGCAAGGCGAAGTCCGTGACCTGAAAACCATCAGCGCCGAAGATCTGCTGAATCGCCACCGGTCACTGATCGGTAACGCGCGCGTGCTTGCCTTCGTGACAGGCCCTGTGCAACCCGTACACGCTCTGACGGAATTTGCTAACCGCCTTACCTTGCCGCGCCAGCGTCGTGCAGCGCTTCCGCCCGCAATGAAACTCAAGAATCGTAAACAGGTCATGCGCAATCGCGAGAAGGCCGAGACCGAGCAGACACATCTGGTTTTCACGTGGTCCGGTGGCGGCGTCTACGGTACGCCGGGCTACGCGCCCATGTTGTTCGCTGACGCGCTGCTCGGCGGCTACGGCATGAGCCGCCTGTTCAAGGTTGTGCGCGAAGAACACGGACTGGCGTACTCCGTGTACAGCCAATACCACCGCGCTCGCGGCAGCATTGTCGCACAGGCCGCCGTCGACCCCGCCCGCGCCGACCAGGCCGTGAAGTTGATCCGCAGCGAGTTCAAGCGCTTGGTCGACAAGGGTTTCAGCAGCGAAGAATTCGCCAGCGTGCGCGAAAGCCTGATCGAAAGCCGCCGCTCAGCCTGGGATTCGCAGGGCTCACGCGTGAGTGACTTGGCCTTCCAAACGGTACTGGGGTTCAAGCGATCACCCGACCAACAGCTACGCGACATCCGCAACGTCGAACCCAAGGAAGTACGCGCGGCACTAAAGAAGCTCAAGGCACACTCAGAATTCCGCCTGGGCTAGAACATTTCGGAGTACAGAAAGAAACGCAACTGCGGCACGCAACGACGCCAAGAGCGCGACGGGCGCAACGAACCGCTAAGCCGCTCGGTTCGTTGCCTGCAAAGTCATAGCACGCATCTCAGCCTGTCCACATTCAATGGCCTCGGTCGCCCGCCATGCGGGCTTGTGGTTCTGGCCGCTCGGATCTGTGGTTCCTTCGGCGCAAAGCGCCTCGATCACCACAGGCTAAGCTCTCATCACCCGCTACGCGGGCGCACTGCTTGTAAGGCCGCATGGCGGCCGTCAGAGCTTAGCCCAGGGTAACGAGCGCCGAAGGCGCGAGGCAGCCCTGGGTCAACGAGACAAACCAATCCAAAGCCCGCGTGAGCGGGCGACAGAACCGTCGCACCAAGAAGTGTGCAATGATAAGGCAGTCATGCAGCGGCATATCATCAAAGCCCCGGAAAAACTGCCGGGGCTAGACTGCAAGAACCTGCAAGGCAGATGTTGGCTGGGGCATGCACCGCATGGCCGCCAATCTGTGCCAAGCGTCCGCTGTCTCTACAAACCAACGGTGAATGCGCATTAAGTCCGTTGCGTCTTAGCGCTCGTCGCGCCGTTGCGTGGCGCAGTTCGCTAATCACCCAAACCTGCGGCGAGCTTCGCGTTCAAACAGTTTGGCCGTGGTGTCGTCGAAGTTGCAAAGGCGTATCTCTTTCAAACTGCGCTGCGGATGCTCGTCCAACCAGTCTTCAATCGTGCCGAGAAACGTCTTCGCACAAAGCTCTTTCGGAAAACCGTAAATCCCGCTGCTGATGGCAGGCAGGCTGATGCTTTGCAGCTTGTGTTGCTCGGCCAGATCCAATGCACTACGCACGCCCGCTGTCAGCTTGGCCACTTCGTCGCCGCTGCCCCACTTCGGCCCCACGGCATGAATCACGTGCTTGCAGGGCAACTCGCCCGCCCCTGTGATTGCTGCACTGCCGGTTTCTACGTGCCCATGCTGTTGCACCCAGGCATCGCTCTGTTGCTGGATTTCAGGCCCGCCTGCCCGTGATATGGCCCGCGCGACGCCGCCGCCGTGTTGCAACTGCTCGTTTGCAGCGTTCACGATTGCGTCCACCGGCTCAAGCGTGATGTCGCCTTCTACCACTGTCAGTAGGCAACCCTTGATTTTCCTGTGCCACAGCGTCGTTGTCATAGCGCAGTTACCCCCTGATTGGCATGATTCCGCAGCGCAACTTGCACAATCACTTGCTGAAGAGGAAGGCCATGGGTTACGACACGGTCCCGGATATCAAAATGCCTCTGCCCGGCCCCAAGGCCAAGGCAGCCATTGAGGCTGACGATCAGTACATCTCGCCCAGCTACACACGCGGCTACCCGATGGTCATCGTGCGCGGCAAGGGTCTGGCCGCTGAAGACGTTGACGGCAACGTGTTCCTCGACATGACTGCCGGCATTGCCGTCAACACGGCCGGGCACAGCCACCCGCGCGTCGTGGAGGCGATCAAGAAAGCGGCCGAGAACTTCCAGCACATGTCCGGCACAGACTTTTACTACCCGGCCCAGAGTGAGTTGGCAAAGCAACTAGCAACCCACACACCCGGTAAGAGTGAAAAGCGCGTGTTCTTCTGCAACAGCGGTGCTGAGGCCATCGAAGGCTGCATGAAGCTCGCACGCTGGTACACCAAGCGACAGTGGCTGATCAGTTTTGTCGGCGGGTTCCACGGACGCACCTACGGCGCCATGAGCCTCGCCAGCAGCAAGGCCGTGCACCGGACGAACTTTGCGCCGCTGGTACCGAGCGTCCTGCACGCGAACTATCCATACCCCTACCGCGCTGCGCCGCACCTCGACACGCCCGAGAAAGTCGCCGACGACTGCCTGAACTACCTGCGCGAGACCGTTTTCAAGCGCATGGTCAACGCCAACGAAGTGGCCGCCATCTTTGTCGAACCCATCCAGGGCGAAGGCGGCTACGTCGTGCCGCCCGACAACTGGCTGCCCGGCCTGCGGAAGCTCTGTGATGAACACGGCATCCTGTTGGTGCTGGACGAAATTCAGGCCGGCATGGGTCGCACCGGCAAGTTCTTCGCGCACGACCACTGGGGCGTTGAGGCTGACATCATCGCCAGTGCCAAGGGTATCGCGGGCGGGCTGCCCTTGGGCGCCGTGATCGCGAAGAAAGACATCATGACCTGGCCGCCAGGCACCCATGCCAGCACCTTCGGCGGCAACCCAATCGCGTGCAGCGCGGCGCTGGAGATCATCAAGCTGCTTGATGAAGAACTGTTGTCGAACGCTGCCAACGTCGGTGAGCACCTGCAGAGCAAACTAACTGAATGGGCCAAAGGCTGCGACCACGTCGGCGACGTCCGCGGCAAGGGGTTGATGATCGCGGTCGAATTCGTGAAGTCACGCGGCGGCAAAGAGAAAGACGCAACGCTGCGCAACGCGGTTGAACAGGCCGCTTTCAAGCGCGGCATGCTGATCCTCGGCTGCGGCGACAACAACATTCGCTTCTGCCCTTCGCTCACGATCACCAAAGAAGAAGCCGACAAGGCGGTCGAGATCTTTGCGGCAGCGGTGGACGACGCGATCAAGTCAGGCGCATAATGGACGCATGGCACACATCGACGCTGATCGGGTCGTGATCGAAAACCTCCGCCGCGTGGTCACCTGCGCGCCTGAAGGCGGCGGCCCGCTGACGGGCCCGGCGATGCGCAATCTCGCGACCGTAGAGGGGGACCTCTGCGTCGGCGTTGACCTCGGACGCGTTGAGTACATCGGCCCCCGCGACGAGCTGCCAGTGGCATGGGCCCGCGCCCAGACCTACGACGGCGGCGGGCTTGTCTGCACACCAGGACTGATCGACTGCCACACCCACCCGGCCTTCGTGCGCTCACGTGCCGACGAATTCGCCCTGCGTCTAGCCGGTGCAACCTACGCCGAGATTGCTGAAGGCGGCGGCGGCATTGTCAGCAGCACGCGCACCGTGCGCGAAGCCTCGACCATGCAACTGACCAGCGAGACCGCACGGAACCTGCTTCGTCTGAAGCGGCACGGCGTCGTCGTGGCCGAGGGCAAGTCCGGCTACGGACTCAGCCTTGAGCATGAATTGCGCCAGCTTCGGGCAATCCGCGACGCAGGTGACGTCGCCGACATGCATACTGTGCGCACGTGTCTCGCGGCCCACAGCGTGCCGCTTGAGTTTCGAGAGCAGCCTGACGGGCGCGAGAAGTACCTGCAACTGGTGATGGACGAAATCCTGCCGGCCGTTGTCGAAGAAGGGCTCGCCGAGCGCGCCGATATTTTTCACGACAAAGGCGCGTTCAACATCAGCAACGTCAACGAATTCGGCAAACGCGTCCGTGAGCTCGGGCTGCGCCTCACTGTACACGCCGACCAGATGGAAGAAGACGCAGGCGGCGAAATGGCGGCCGCGCATTACGCCGACTCCGCCGACCACCTTGAGTATCTCGATGCCGCAGGCATTGACCTGATGATTGAGCGCGGGACCTGCGCAGTGCTGCTGCCCGGAAGCACATACGTACTGAAGATGGACAAATGGGCCGACGGGCGCTGGATGATCGATAACGGGCTGACAGTCGCCCTGGGCACAGATTTCAACCCGGGAAGTTCACCGGTAGCGAACCCGGCATTCGTAATGAACCTGGCAGTCATGCATTGCGGGCTGAAACCGACAGAGGCCTTGGCGGCGTTTACAGTAAACGCGGCGCAGGCCTTACGGTTGAATACGGACGAGTGGGGCGTGATCAAACACGGCAGTCGCGCGGCATTCGCGCTGTGGGATGTCGATCACGAGCGCGAGATACCGTACTATGCCGGCAGCAATATGTGCCTTGAGGTCGTTACATGTCGCGGTTGGCGTTCATAAGTCTGCTCGTCCTTCTCGCCCTGCCGCTGTGCGCGCAGGACGAAACTGAAGCCGCGCGCGCGAATAAGCTAATCAAACAACTGGGCAGTGAAGACTGGGCTACCCGCGAGCGTGCCAGCCGCGAACTTGTCGGTATCGGTGACCCGGCCCGCGAAGCGCTGCACGGGGCATTGATCGACGATGACCCCGAAGTTCGCGTCCGGGCCAGCAATGCGCTGATTTCAATCGGTGAAGAGTTCTCGTTCGCTGTCGAATGCGCCACTGATGAGTCGGAGCGCCTGCGCGATCATGGTCGCGCGGCACTGATGAATCTGTTCAAGATCGACGACTCGAAAGTCCTGCGCGAGCTCAACCAGCAGGAAATTCAGCCGCGCTGGCGCCGCTGGGACGACCAGCTCAATGTCATGGCACCGCCGACGATTGCACTGGCGCGGGTGCAGGCCGTATCCGGCTACCCCATCCTTGTCGCAGACGACGTGCGAAAGGACTGGGACCGCGCCATGGAACAGCCGACGGCCAACATCTCCATTCGCGGCAGCGCGGAACAGATTTCCTACATCCGTGATGGGCTCCGCACGTGGCTGTCCAACGTGCTGGGGAACCTGTCTGTAGACAAACAGTTGATGCCGCGCCCCATGCGGATCGGACGCACCAACTTCCTGTACATCACACGCATGAGTACGACCTCTGGGCTGTCTCGACGCTGCGGTGAGCAACTTGTCGCGGACCTGCTTAAAGAGGGCGACACCAGCGTGCGAGCGGCCGGGTTACTGGCAGACGGCGCAAGCAGCGACAGTGAAGCCGCCGACCGAATTCGTGAGCAATACGTCAAGAACGCCGAGCTCACGCGCCTGATGTGGCTAGCCATTTCTCTGGGCGCAGACGCCGCGACCATCGAGCGCGTCCGCGCACGAGACCACGCGGATGCTCTAGCGCTCTTGAAGTCTCACGACTGGAAGGTGATGGAACTCGGCGCGAAGTATCTGCGCTGCCTTGAACCCGAGAAGCTGGGCGAAGCGCTTAGCCCGATCGTCGCCAATTCCGACGACTCGCTTGAACTGCTGGCGGGCGTCTGGATCTCACGCGGTGCGCCGCTTGACGAGTCCGCCCGTGCCCGCGTAGGACGACTGGTGACCAGCAAGCAAGACATGCTGGCAGCGGCGGCGGCACGCTGGTTTGCGGGCGCAAACGACGTCACCGACGCGGAGTTGCAGGCCGTCTGGCAAGCCGGGGAGTTTCAGCCCCTCGACAGCAGTTTCTTCACGGCAGCCCTTGAGCTGGTGCAGCGCCCCGATGTCGGCGACCGCCTTGTGGAAAGCGCCCGCAAGTCGTTCGAGGCTGCGTTCGCACCGGGTGTCGCACGCCACGCGCTGGCAGCGGCAGTGCTGATTGGACGAGCCACACCGGCCGACCTCGCCGTCGCACTGAACCTGCTTACGGGCGCACGCAGCACGCCGAAACTTGCCGCCCAGATGGCGGAGATGTTCAGGGGCTGCACCGAGCTACCCGAAGAGGCCATGAAGAAGTTTCATTCACGTCTCTATGACAGCGACGCCACAGTTCGCAGCGTCTACCTTGAGGCTCTGCGCATGTGCGACCCGACACTGCGGTTGAAGATCGCGGCAGATGCCATCGCATCACAGAGCAAAGAAGACGCCGACGTCTCGCTGCCCAAGCACGCGGCGTTCGCGCGGATTGCGCTGAAGGGAATTCTCTCCGGCGCGGGTGACCCCAACGCGCTGGACGAAATCATCAAGACTGTCGAAGGCGACGACATCGACCAGGCCAAGGCAGGCGGCCGGGCCTTCGTTGACGCTTTTGAAGGCGACGCACTGTTCAGCACGCTGGAAGAGTTGAACAACCGCGCCGACATCACCCACGGGGCGGTGGCCGCTCTGGAAGGCTACCTGGAGATCTGTCGTCGCGCCGTGCGGGCAGGTGACCGGGTGCTGTTCCGCAAAAGCTACGGCATCGCGTTCAACATGCAGATCCTGAACCAGAACTGGCAACTGCGGCAGGAGCTTATGAACATGCAGGGGACCATTGCCGCCGGCGACTCCGACGGACGCGAAAACCGCCCGCTGCCGCCCGACCCGGTCCTCAAACAGACCGACGTCGCTGTTAAGTAGCTACTCGGCACTCGGACAAAGCTTCCGCAGAAAGCATTCGCCGCACTTCGGCGACTTCGCCGTGCAGACGGTCCGCCCGAAAGTCAGCAGGTTGTGATGCAGGCTGTACGCCCGCCCCTCAGGGATCAGCGGCTTCAGCAGCGCGAACGTCTTATCGCGATTCGACTTCGTATCGACGATGCCCCAGCGGTTGATGATGCGGTGAACGTGCGTATCGACCGGGCACAGGTCTACGCCCAGAGCTTCGATCAACGTAACGCCGATGGTCTTTACGCCTATCCCCTTCAGCCCGGTCAGCGCTTCCATTGACGCGTCAACTCCCAACTTCTCGATTGCTACATCCAGCGAGTACTCGCCCACGGTCTGATTTAGCCACTTCAG
>JAGQRE010000050.1 GCA_020425695.1 Planctomycetota bacterium | reverse complement strand
TGACCCTTTGGGTCTTTGCGGGCCGGGCGCAGCCAGGATACCCGCGACACATCTAAAATTCTTCTTCGTCGTCTTTGCGCCCTGGGGTCTTTGACGGGGCTTCTTTCTTGTCGTCAGACTTGGGCTGCTTCTTTTCTTCGGGGGCCTTGGTCGGGCGCCCATTGCGGTCGTAGGTCGGCGTGTAGGCCTCGGCATCCGGGTCGATCTTGGCGTCGCCCTTCCACACGTTCATTTCTTCGAACGGACGCCCGTCGCTGTACTTGCCCATGAACTTCTGCTCGGGCGTGTCGCCGAGGGCGTAGTTGCGGTTCTTGCCGTGAAAGGCCGCGTCCGTAAGCCCATCCAGTAGCTTCCAATAGGCGTAGTAATCAAACACGTCGATCATGTCGGTCGCGGTCGTAGGTGCGGCCGGTGTGCGGTGCCCGGCGACGATCGGGGTCTTGGCGTAGGCGCTGCTTCGGACCTCGACCAGGTTCTTGTTCTCGGGCTTTACCTTGGTGCTGTCGGCGAAGAACTTGCGCGCGCACCAGGCGCCGACGGTGGTGTCAGCGTCACTGAAGATCGGCAGCAGCAGGCAGTCTTCCGGGATGTTCGCGTAGTCGCTGAGCGGAATCAGCCCGTTCTTCTGCGCCTCGTTGGTGTAACTGAAGCCGCGCCCGGGCTGCACCGGCATGGCGGCCACGGGCTTCGGCAGTTTCAGAGTCTCCCAGTCGGCCGCGAGGTTCGCCGTAGTCACGCCGCCGGCGCTGTGCCCGGCGATGGCGAACTTTTCCTTGATTGGCTGAACGCGTGCTTCTTCAGCGTCTTCGTCTTCCAGGTACGCGAAGGCGTCGAGGATGCTGGTCGCGCAGTTGGGCGCGTAACTGGCCGGTGGCTCAAGCCCGTGGGCCTGGTACTGCGGGTAGATCACGATGTTGCCGCGCCGGCACAGGTGCTCAAGCCAGGCGTCGTAGCTTTCGGGCTTCAGGGCGCCGTAGCCGTGCACGAATACGATGACGGGTGCTTTCTCAAGTTTGGGCTCGGCTGGGGTGTACATCCAGTAGTGCTCGCCGCCCTCAAGGGCTTCGTAGACTTCGACGCTCTTGTGGGCGTAGGTTTCGCTGCCGGGGCCTTTTTCGGGCTTCGTGGGCGCCTCGGCTTCCGGATTCTGGGCCGGGAACTCTTTGCCTGCCTCGGTTTTCTCGGATGCTTTCTGGGCCTCTGCGGGCGCGTAGCTGAAACCGACGACCATCAGGGCGACGGCGAGCATGCAGGCGATTCGTTTCATGGCTACCTCTATGTTAACGGGCAGACGGCCCGGAACCGGTTTGTGAAGATAGTGCAGCGAGCGGGCAGAATCTAACGCCGGATGCAACTTTCAGGCGCCCTGTTGCCGTTTAAGGCAGGGAATGTACGTTTTCGCGTCTCAGATGGGCCCGTAGCTCAGTTGGTAGAGCGATGCGTTCGCAATGCATAGGTCAGGGGTTCGACTCCCCTCGGGTCCACCAAAGAAACAACCCGCTTTCGCGGGTTGTTTCTTTGGTGCCCGCTAAGCATAGGATTCTACTCGACCTTCTGCCCATAGGGCACGTTGATTGCTCGCAAGGGCTCTGATTCTCGTGGTGCTGGGCCGCTGCATAAGGGACAGGCATCGAACTTATCGAGACGAATCACGCCGTAGTTACGAATCAATTCTCTTAGCACGGGCTTCTTCCGACGGTGCGGGCAGGTCGTGACACGACGGACAATCCTCAGAACAAAGTACATTCCGAGCAACCCGCCACCGAAAAGGCCTACCAGCATTGACACTGGGCTTGGTGCCGCGAGTCCGCCGTCATCCGCCAGAATTAGGAGGGCTCCGACCATCGCCAACTGGCATACGACGATCGACGCTATGACAATCCCAAGCGCTAAGATTGGGAAGAGCACGACAAAGTAGCGCAAGCGGCGTTCGTGTACAAAGTCGTAACGGGGCGAATTCTTCATCACTGTTACCTGTTGAGTCATCCCCTGACACAACAAGTTTATCAGAGGCATGTAGTTCAGCCCCACTGCATATCCGAGTCTGAATTGTAGCAGCCCCCGCCAACTAGAGGTTCGCGGGCGATTTCGTTGCATTTGGGCTAAGACAATCTGCGCAGTCGGATCTGACGGGCGGATGCAGTGATTGCTATCAGGGCCGCCAGAATGAGCCACAGTCCGCTGGATTGCCCCGTGCCGGTACTGCAGCTTGAGTCGTCGCCGCTGCCTCCGTCGCCATTGCCGCCACCTGAGCTGAGCGGCTGGTCAGAGACGGACAGCACGTTGCTTAGCATCGGAGTAGACGACAACAGCTTGATCGTTGCACCGCCCCCGAAGTCGGTCACTTCGCACTGGAACGTCTCCGGCGTCGCTGCTCCGGCCGTCGCCAGCAGGTTGAGCACGATCCAGAAATCTGCCGCCCCGCCACTGGGCAAAGTGACAGCCGTGGTGAACGTCGCGCTTATACTCGCCGCGCCTGGGCCTGCGAACAGCAGTGTGTCGCCCGCGTCGAAGCTGCCGCTGCCGTCGTCGAGGTAAACTTCGACGCCGTTGGTTGCATCCAGATCATTTACCCAGTCGCCCGTGCCAAGCGGGTCGAGGTCGATGTAGTCGACCATGTTGGCTGTCCCGGTCGTGAAGACACGGAACTGCGCCAGCACCTGCGTTGCCGCCGAACCCCCGCCGACGAGCCTCGCCGAGGGGTTGGACGGACCGTGCGACAGGATCACAACACTTGTGCTATCGATGTACATCGCGCTCGTCGGGCCGCCGCTGACGGAAGTGCCAGTGCCGCCACGCGTGGAGTTTGCCGAGACTGAGCTGATGTCGGCCGCGAACGTCTCTCCGGCGTAGGCATAGCCGGACAGCTTGCACACCAGGAAGAAGCGCTTGACCTGCCCGGGCGTGAAGTCGCTGAAGCCGCTGGCGAGCGTCGCGGTGTAGTCGCCGTCTGGCGCATCGAACGATGTGCCGGTAGCCGCGGTGGCCAGAGTGTCGGTCGCGGGGCCGTCGAACGAGCCGTTGGTGTTGGTGTCCTCGTACAAAGCCAGGAAGCTGAGCGCGGCCTGCTCATCGACCGTGCCGGAGGCTGAAAACGTAATGGACGCCAGTGTGTAGCTGTCGTACTCGGATGTTACCTGAACGCTGACCAGTACCTCCCCGTTGCCGCCCGAACCCTGCCAGTTCGGGTCCACCGGCACAGGACTGAAGGGCGCTTGAATAAGGAAATCCAGGTTGGGCTCCGAGATCTGTAGAGCCGGCGCACCAGCCGGTGCGGGCAAGCCCGAGACCGAGCCGCTGGAGCCGGTCAGAGCCGTAATGCCTGCGGCAAGAGTCTCGTTGAAGCTGGCCGTTCCTGCCAGCTTCGTCACCAGAAAGAAGCGCCGTGCGGTACCGGCAGCCACGTTGCTATTGCTTAATGTCGCGGTGTAATCGCCTTGCGCGGCCGAGAATGCCGTGCCTGCCGCCGCTTCCGCCAGAGTGTCCGTACCGGGCCCATCCCAGGTGGAGTTGGCGTTGATGTCTTCGTAGAGCGCCAGGAAGTTGATGTCGGTCTGCCCGTCGCCCGTGCCGGATTGCGTGAACGTGATGGATGGGACAGTCCAGCCCGACGCAGTGCCGTTGTCGAGCAACGCAACCGCGAGCACGACGCCATTGCCTCCGGCCCCCTGCTCACTCTCGTCGACCAGCTGGGTCGCCGGGCCGGCGTGGGAAACGGTCAGGGTCGGTGTGGGGACCGAGACCTCGACATCGTCGATGTTCCAGCCGCTGACGGTATAGGAGCCGCTGGCGCCGACGGAGTGACCGAATCGGATCTGCATGTTGGCGTTCGCCCAGGCTGAAATGTCGTAGCTGAATTGGCTCCAAGCGCTGTCGGTTATCGGGGACGAGCCGCCGCTCGCCCACACCGTCTGCCAGGTCGTGCCATCATAGACTTGAATCGTAGCCTGCATGTACGGCGGGTAATCCACGTTCAGCCAGCGCCAGAAACTGAGAGTCAGTGACGTCTGGCCTGCCGTGTTGATTACCGGGCTCGTGAGGTAGTAGGGGGCGTGAATGCTGGTCGTGCAGTTGCCACCGATGACTGTCCCTGCCACTCCGTCGTCCGTGGGCGTGTGGTCGACCGCCGGGTCTGGATTGGTAACGGACGACTGACCTGATGAAGCAGTTGCAGCGCCGATCCCCCACTCTGTTCCAAGCGTCCAGCCCTGGCTGTTGTCGGCAAAGTCCTCGCTGAAGAGCACCGTTTGCGCTGTGCAGCCCGCGGCAAAGAGCCATAACACTGACAGCACAAGGACAGTCCGTTGGATCGGGCACATGGTTGATTGCTCCTTTGGGTAACAGTCGTCAGTGTGCCTTCACCCATGAACCGTTTGAAGTCCAGAGCGGTACACTCTGCAAACTTCCTGGTGCTTTAGGTCTTGTAGATCAACTGGACAAGCCCGGCGCCAATGGGGCGTGTGCTGACGAGGCTAAGCCTGTGGTGCCTCTGCACGCCGTGAAATGCCGCGATGCCTTTGCCGAGAATCGTGGGGATCACCGTGGCTGTGATCTCGTCTACCAGCCCGGCCTGCAACGCTTGCCGGATCAACTGCCCGCCGTCGATGTAGACGTCTTTGGGCGTGGCGACTGCTTTCGCCCTTTCAACCAACTCCTGGATCGTCCCGGTGCAGGCGCTGACTGACGGCACCTTGGGTGAAAGCTCGCGGTGCGTTGTCACGAGCACGGGGAGTTCGCCGTAAGGCCACGGGCCGTCAAAGCTGCTGGCGACGTCGTAACTTCGACGCCCCATCAGCAATGCACCGATCTGTTTGATGAACGGAGTGAACGTGTCCTCCGCACCCTCGGCGACGTCCAGCCAGTCGAGTTCATCGTTGGGGCCTGCAATGAAGCCGTCCAGCGACATCGCGAAGAACGCCCTGATTTTTGAAGTTGCCATTAGGTTTCTCCAGCCGACCTGACACGAAAAGGCCCCGGTTTTCACCGGGGCCTCTGATAGCCATGTTTCTAGTTCTCGGTCGTGACAGTTTCGGTCTCCGACTTCTCTTTCTTCTTCTCTTTCGGCTTGTCGGTATAGACGAATTCGAGCTCCGTCTTCGGCTTGCCGTCCTTGTCTTCGCTTCCCTTGATCTTCTTCACCTTGACCGTGATCTTGTTCTTGCCAGCGAGGTTGCCGCGCAGAAGCTCTTCGCTTAGCGGGTTCTCGATGTACTTCTCGATACCCCGGCGAAGCGGGCGCGCACCGAACTCGAGGTTCTGCACTTCCTTCGTTTCCAGCACCCACTCCTTGGCTTCAACAGGTACTTCGATCTCGATTTCGTGTTCTTCGAGGCGCTTGCGCACGCCGCGAATTTCGATGTCGAAGATCTTGTAGATGTCTTCGCGGGTCAGCGGCTTGAAGACGATGATCTCATCAAGACGGTTCAGGAACTCCGGCTTGAAGTGACGCTCGATCTCGTGCATCAGCATTTCGCGCATCTTTTCATGACGCGACTCGTCGTCCTTCTTCACGAAGCCGAGCCCAACCTGGTTCTTGATGATGTTCGCGCCGATGTTGCTGGTCAGGATCAGGACAACGTTCTTGAAGTCCACGATACGTCCGAAGCTGTCCGTCAACTGGCCTTCTTCCATGACCTGAAGAAGCATGTTGTAGACGTCCGGGTGGGCCTTCTCGATTTCGTCCATCAGCACGACAGCGTACGGGCGACGGCGGATCTTCTCGGTCAACTGCCCGCCTTCTTCGTAGCCGACATAGCCCGGAGGCGCGCCGACAAGGCGAGACACGTTGAACTTCTCCATGTACTCAGACATGTCGATCTGCACCAGCGAGTCTTCGCTGCCGAACATGAACTCGGCCAGCGCCTTGCACAGCAGGGTCTTGCCGACGCCGGTCGGGCCGACGAACAGGAAGCTGCCAATCGGGCGCTTCGGGCTTTTCAACCCGGCCCGTGATCGACGCATGGCGCGTGCGACCTGACCAATGGCCTCATCCTGGCTGACGACGCGCTTGTGCAGCTCGTCTTCCATCTTCAGCAGGCGCTCGGATTCGCCCTGGTCGATACGTGTCAACGGGATGCCGGTCATCTTGCTGACCGTCTCGCAGATCACTTCCTCATCGACTTCGCCGCTTATGATGTTCGCCTGCTCGCGCCATTCGCGCTGCATGCGCTCTTTTTCTTTGCGCAACTGCATGGCCTTGTCGCGCAGTTGGGCGGCCTTCTCATATTCCTGATTGCTGATGGCCTCGTCCTTCTCGGCCTCCAGCTTGTCGATTTCCGTGTTCAGGTCGCTCAGGTCAGGCGGCTTGCTCATGGAGCGCAAACGGATGCGCGCGCCGGCCTCGTCCATCACGTCAATGGCCTTGTCCGGCAGGAAGCGGCTCGGGATATAGCGCGAGGACAGGTCCACGCACGCCTTCAGCGCGTCGTCGGTGTAGCGCACGCGGTGGTGAGTTTCGTAGCGGTCTTTGAGACCGTGCATGATCGCCAGCGCGTCTTCGACGTTTGGCGGCTCAACCAGCACCTGCTGGAAGCGACGCTCAAGTGCGCCGTCCTTTTCGATGTAGCGGCGGTATTCATCCAGCGTGGTCGCGCCGATCACCTGCACTTCGCCGCGGGAAAGCGCGGGCTTAAGCACGTTGCTGGCGTCGATCGCGCCTTCCGCGCCGCCGGCGCCGACCAGCGTGTGAAGCTCGTCGATAAACAGAATGACGTTCTTGGCGCGGCGGACTTCGGTCATGACCGCCTTGATGCGTTCCTCAAACTGCCCGCGGTACTTGGTGCCGGCGACCATCATCGCAAGGTCCAGCACGACAATGCGGCGGTCACGCAGCAGCTCCGGCACGGCGCCGGAAATCACTTCCTGTGCCAGCCCTTCCACGATGGCAGTTTTGCCGACGCCGGCCTCGCCGATCAGCACCGGGTTGTTCTTGGTGCGGCGGCAGAGTACCTGGATGACGCGCTCGATTTCGTCTTTGCGCCCGATGACCGGGTCAAGCGTGCCCTCACGGGCGAGCTCAGTCAGGTCGCGACCGAATGCGTCAAGCGCGGGCGTCTTGCTTTTCTCGCCGCCACCGCTGCTGGCGCCGCCGGGGCCGATGCTCGCGGTGTCGCGTGGCTTGCCGCGACGACCGGTGTCACCCTTGTCGCCCGTGGCGTTGGCGTCAGGGCTGAGCAGTTCAAGCACTTCTTCGCGCACTTCGTCAAGGCGAACGCCGAGGTTCATCAGAACCTGCGCGGCGATGCCTTCGTTCTCGCGCAGCAGGCCCAGAAGCAGATGCTCGGTGCCTACGTGTTCGTGGTTCAGCGTTGCGGCTTCCTCTTTAGCGAGGTCGATCACGCGCTTGGCGCGGGGTGTGAACGGCAGCTTGCTTGGCGCCGTCATGACCTGCGGGCCTTGTTGCACGAGCTTTTCGATTTCGAGGCGGATCTTGCGCAGGTCCACGTCCATGTTGCGCAGGACGGTGGCGGCCACGCCGGAGCCCTCGAGGATCAGCCCGAGCAGAATGTGCTCCGTGCCGATGTACTCGTGGTTGAACTTCTGGGCTTCCTGGCGTGCCAGACCCAGAACTTTGCGTGCGCGTTCGGTGAATTGCTCAAACATGTTCTACCTCAATAACTCCGGGCCATGACGCGCCGGAGGCTTTCGTTAGTTATCTCCCACAACGGTAGCCCTGAGCCTGAGAGGCGTCAACGACAAGCGCTGTGGCCGATTCCGCATTTCTGCCGCAGATCAAGCGGGTTTGCGGATACGCACCGCCCGGACAGTGTGGAAAGAACGCCCCTCGGACGGAACTGATTCCGGGAAGCCCACGTTGAAATGGCCGCAAACCCCGTGCCCACGCAAACCCAAGAAAATCACGCAAATCACCCGCCAGCAGGGCAGACCTGTGGACAACCCTGCGGATTTGGCAGTGACATCGCTCGTTTAATGCGTTGGTCGGATGGGACCGAGGCACTAGACTTCCGGCTGAACTTTCACTCTGGGAATCGAACCAATGAAGAAACTCACCTTATCGTTGCTGGTCGCCGTTGCGCTGCTTGGGCTTGTCGAAAACACCGACGTCGTCAAGGCCGATGCCCCGAGCGGCGACGCCCTGCACGAAAAAGCCGATGGGCTTCGCAAAGCGCTGCTTTCCGGCACCAGCGACGAGCTGTTCAATAAACTCGCGCCGTGGCTGCGCGGACGCTGCGATCTGTTCAAGGAACGCTTGCCGGACTTGCTTGAAGAAGAGCTCGCAGACGCCCCGGCAGACGAGCGTGGGCAATGGGAAACCGAACTGCACAACAACATCATCGAGCGCATCACTGACCGCGATCCCGCCGGCAAGCTTGGTGTAAAAACCTTCGAAGACGTTCTAAAACTCAGTGCGGCCAACATGTACGCCGCCGACGTAGGCCAGTTGCGCCTCCAGGCCGATGAAGAACTCAAGCCCAACCGCGACGCCAAGTGGCACGAGGTTGATCGCGCGATCTTCACCGCCGAAGAGAAACTGAAGTGGGCGCCCAAGGGCGCTCTTGCCACCCGCACTTTCGGCACGATCGCCTTTGTCAATCGTTTCAACGACACCATGGAAGTGACCTGTGTAGGCGACGGCAACGCCTGGCAAGTGATCAGCTTCAAAGCGCAGATCGGAACCCGCAACGTGAAGTCCGACGGCACCGAGCTGGTCAAAGACCCGATTTTCAAGATCGTTGACAAAGAACTCCGGGCTGCAAAGCGAAGCGAAGGCAAGCAGTTGCTGGGCGCCGCACGCGACCACCTGCGCGTCCAGTGGGCGAGGGACGGCTCCGTGCCAAAGAAAATCAGCGACTCCACGGAGCTTGAATACTTTGACGGCGTCTACTTCAAGCTGCGCGACACCGTTTACAAGAAACCTGATGCGGACAGGGGAGCCGTCGTAGCCGAGCCCATTGATGACGAGGAACTGGGCTGGGGCGTGCTCTACTTCGACTACGGCAGCGGCGAAAGCGATCACAATTGGTACGACACCGAAAAGGAACTCGACCAAGCACTCAAGGCTTTCCAGACCGCGAAGTAGGCTTGGGCAGTCAATTTCATTCGACCGGGAGAAGGCTTCCCGGTCGATTGCCATTTGATGTCTGGGCTTCGGTCCGAATTGTGGAAGCGCGCATACTCAAGCGGGCGTTGAACCTGTATGACCAAACTTCGCCTGACTTACCTGAGCCTGATGATTGCCGTGTTGTTCGCCTCCGCTTGCTCAGACGTACCGGGAAATACGCTTGATGGCGCACCCGGCGGCGATTCGAAAGTCCCGACCGGCACACTTGGTGATCACGGACAGGACGACGCTGCCCACTACGAAAAGCTGGTGCGCGAAGCCCGCGGCGCGTTCCTTGACGACCCGCGCAAAATCGAAGAGGTGGAACTGAGCGCAGAGCTATACCAGCGCGCCACCGAAATCCGCGCCGACGAATACCTGGTGCTGTGGGAGGCCGCGCGCACCTGCGTCTGGCTGGGCAACTACGGCCCCGAAGACAAGCAGAAAGACTACGTAATGCAGGGCATCACCTACGCCAACACAGCGCTGAAGGTGAAACCCGACGGCCCGGAAGCGTTGTTCTATGACGGTGCGCTGGCGGGCAAGCTGGCCGAGTTGGATATCTCCTACGGTGCCGACGGGCTAAAGACACTCATGAGCCGCATGAAACAACTCGTCGACATGGACTCGAAGTACATCTACGACGCGCCCGACCGCGTACTCGGCATCACCTACATGCGCGCACCCGGCAGCCCCATCGGCCCCGGCGACTGGGACAAAGCCGAAGGGCACCTGACACGCGCTCTCAAATACGACCCGAACTGGCCCGAAAATCAGTTGTACATGGCAGAGCTGGAGTTCAGCCTGGCCGACGAGCGTGACAAGCCCGAACTGGCCGAGCGCGCACGCAAACGCCTGAACGAGCATATTCTGAGTGAAGACGCCGTCGCGCCCATGGGCTCAAAGTTCGAGTTCAAGAAGTGGCAGGAAGAAGCCCGCAAGCTGATCGAAGACAACAAGTAAGAACCAGAAGGCTGGAAAAGGGGTCTGGCTCCGCAGGTGCCTGACCCCTTTTCCAGCCGGCGTGCGGAAGACTAACCACGAATCGCCACATCCGCCCAAAGCGGTCCACGGATTTCACAGACAGGCTCGTCAACCCACGTTCGCTCACGCGGCCTGCTTGCCGCGTGTCCCCGGCGTTTCCGCCGGGGCTCTACTTGATCACGCGGTCTTCCGGCGCTTCCGGCTTGGGCACCTTCTCGCCGTCGATCTTGGTGGGCACCCAGCCCGCTGACGTATTCGAAAACTCGTGCTTGTCGCCGTTCACAGTCAGCGTGCCCTTGCCGCCTTTGACCTTCCAGTCAACGCGCGGCTCAGCGCCGGGGAACAATACGGTCACAAACGTTGTGTCGCTGCCCGGGTTCTCCGCACGCAGGCTTACGTGCTTCACCGCCCCGGACGTGTCGCCCGTGGCGACTTTCACGGCGGGCTCGGCCACCACGACATGCAGCTTGCCGGTCTTGCCCGTGAGTACCGCGCCGGTGTCGGTTGTCTTGATCGGCAGCTTGCTTTGGAAGCGCAGGTCGATGTCGTCGGTACCCGTGGTTTCGATGTCGTCGAGAATCACCACATACTTGCCATCCACCATGATCACGCTGCGCTCGGCCCTTCGGGTCTTGCCGCCGTAGCATTCACCCAGGTCGCTCATGAACCAGGCAAACTTCTTGCCCTCAAAGAACCCCTTGAACTTTGCCTGGCTGGCTTTCGGCTGGCTTTCGCCGTCAATCGTGATCGTGCTGTGCTGGCTGGTTTCGTTCTTGTTGTAGCCGGGGTCGTGGATGAAACGCTCGCCGTCGCTGACCAGCACAAACGTACCGAGGTCATTATTCGCGTGGCTCTTGTCGCTGATCCAGCCGCCGTTGTAGGCGAGCCATAACTTGTCGCTACTCAGGATCGCGTGGCCGGCCCCACGGAACAACACGTTGCGTTGCATCTCTGGCTTCTCGCCCGCCGGGCCGGTGTCGCGACGCCACAGAAACCAGTCCGGGCTGATGCCGTTGTTGAACGCGCCACCGCCGCCGTTATCGGCCGCCCACAGCAGCAGCGGGTCGCCGTCTTCGCAGCGTGACTCGAAGAGCGCATTCAGGGCACCGCTCGGTCCGCCCTCCCACTGCTTGGGGTTTTCTGACCAGAGCCCGCTGAACGTGTCTTCGTTCATGTCATTGAAATTCGCATAGGTCTGGTCGGGGCCGTGCATGTAAACGTCCCAGTAGCCGGTGAAGCGCTCACTGGTTTCGAAGGGGAGTTCTTCGCCCATCACGTGCTCCCACGCCGTGACGAACATAAACGCGTAGGCGACGCCATAGCGCCAGTACATCACGCCCTCGTGGCCTGCACCGTCTTCGAGAATCACGTGGTCGAGAAACTCGGGCAGGTACTTCCAGGCGTAGTCGGCCGCTTTCTTGGCCTCGGGCAATTCGTCGTAAAGCGCCAGCCCCAACAGCCCTCCGCCGCCGTGGCATACGCCGCACCAGTTGGTGACGTAGTTATCGACCCACAGGTCAGTGCGCGCGGGGCGGTATTGCTCAATGCTTGCGAGGTATGGCTTCAGCCCAAGCTCAAGGGCGCGTTCGCGGAAGTACTTGCGATCTTCCTCATTAAGCAGGTCGTTGCACCAGTCATAGAAACGGGCGCAAGCCATGCTGCACTCGGCCGTCGGCAACTCGGCGCCCTTGTTCCAGCTTTTGGGCTCATGCCACGCGTCCTGTGCCAGCAGGGCCCAGGTTTCGGCCTTGGCGCGCTCGCCATAGCGTTTTTCGCCGGTGACGGCATAGGCCAGCGACAGCACTTCGATCAAACCTTCGGCCGGGCGGGCACGATCACCACCCACGACTTTCTTGTCGGACAGCGGGCGGGCGGCGAAGTCGTTGGCGACACCGATCAGCCGTCCCCAGCGCGAGGCAAAGGGCTCGCGTTTCAGCTTGGAGCGAAAGTCGCCAAGAGTGTCAGGCGTGAAGTACAGATACGGGCGTGCCTCACGCTCAACCTTCTCGCGCTTGTCTTTCTTCGCCCGTTTCGCAGTCACCACAGGCGCATCAACGACGCTGAGCAGAAACAGGGCGCACAGTGCGGCAACGAAGATGGATATTCTCATGCCCTTCTGAATGCCGATGCGCGCACCAGGCGGTTCGAAAATCCTGTCGGTCATGCTACTCCCGCCCTCGTGTTCGCTTTCTATGCTCGCGGCTTCGAACCCGGAGAATCTCCATGCGTACGTTTGCCGCGTTTTCAGCCGCGCTGATTCTGGCCATTTGCGCTTCACTGTCTGTCGCCCAGGACGAAGAGTACGAGCTTCAGATTTCGGCGACGGTCCTTGAACTCAAGGTGGATACGCGCACGCACGTTGACATGCAGGCCGGTGACGTGGACTTGCAGGGGTTCAGCGTTGAGGTTCCCGACGGCACAAAGTCGGTTTATGTGAACGTGCTTGACGCCACAGCGGATATCGACCTGATGCTGTGCGACGCGAAGCTGGAGAGCATTGACGACCTCGACGAACACTCGGTCTGCGAATTCATGACCGGGCGGGTTAATGAGGTACTGACCTATACACTCGATGACGGGCTGAAGCCGGGCAAGTTCGTGGTGTATGCAGGCACGCTGGCGGCCTACGAAGATGAGGAAGTCAGCTTCGACATCCTGCTGAGCTTCAACAGCAAGCCCAAGCTGGAAGTACCGACGATTCCGTTCAAGGCGCAGAGCGAACTCACGCCGCTGCAGCGCGCCGTCGCGGCCAGTGTCATGCTGTACACCGAAGAAGGCGCGGGCGGCAGCGGCACGGTGGTCAGCCCGGACGGGTTGATCCTGACAAACCATCACGTCATCGAGTCCGAAAGCGGCGATTCGTTGAAGCAGGTCTGGGTAAGCTTTGTGCCGGACGCGCGCAAGTTGCCCGTGCAGACACATATAGCCAACGTCATCATGGACGACGCCGAGCTCGACCTAGCGCTGCTGCAGATCGCCACGGACCTTGATGGTAACAAGATCGAGAAACCGGACTTCGTCTGGCTGGCTTTGGCTGAGGCCGAATGCGAACTCGGCGACGAAATTCGCTGCCTCGGCTACCCGGCCATCGGCGGCAATCGCAGCCTTACCAGCATCACTCTGACCCGCGGCGTAGTCTCCGGCTTCGACATGAAGAAGGGCAAGCTGCAGTGGTACAAGTCGGACTGCCTGCTAAGCGCGGGCAATTCGGGCGGCACGGCAATCAACGCAAACTTCGAACTGGCCGGCATCCCGACAGAAACGCTGCAAGACCCGGAAACAATGGAAGCCCTGAGCTACATCCGCCCTGTGCAGTCGATGCCTGCGAAGTGGTTTGAGCTGATCAAGAAAGCTGTGAAATAGGGCAGCTACTCTTCGAGTTCGGTGAACTCGGCAACAAGTGCCCGGGCCTGTTCGGCAGATTCACCATCCGGGTCCAGTTCAAGATGTTTCCGGCAATCACGGCCCGCAGCTCAGCCTGCACCCGCAACGCTTCATCAGGGGAAACCACACTGCACGGCCGGCACAGCAGCAAGCACAGCCTTGTGGCGCGAAGGATCAGGAGCCGCCTCATTCATAAGGCGCCCAGTATATAGAGGAACGTGAGAAATCGCTCAAAACTCGCGGCAGGGTTGTACGCTAGGCCACGAATCGAAACGGAAATGAAGGACGAGGTCTACTTCTCTCGCTTGTACCAGTCACCAACTCTCTCTCCATCGAGATACTCCCCTTTGGTAACTATTTCTCCATCCTTGTCATATTCGACGTACAATCCGTGAAGTGTCCCGGCGCGGTAGCTTTCGACCTGTCGAAGCATGCCCTCCTCATATTCCATTCTCTTTCCTTCCAATTGCCCCTCCTGCCAACTCTGTACAACTCTATCGCCCTCGGCCACGAACTCCACCTGGAGCCCATGCCTCAATCCGGACGCGTACTGGCCCCATTCAGTCATACGCCCGTCGACAAGCATCATGCAAGCCCCTTCAACCACACCGGCCTCGTAGCTACACTTCAGCGTGGTCTTTTTGTAGCGCCACTCCCACAATCCATCCGGGAACCCGCCCACGTACTTACCACTACCCACTAGAAGCCTTCTCAAAAACCCTGAAGTAGCCATTGCGTGATTGTCGATGCAGTCAGCATGGACCTTACAAGCGCGCAATGGGCTCGCATCGTGCCGCTGATTCCGATTAAACCCAGGCGTGCCGACGGCAAGGGCCGTCCGCCTACTTCGCCAAGGCCGATCCTCAACGCCATACTCTGGATACTCCGCACAGGCGCCTCGTGGCCGGATCTGCCGACCCGGTACCCGCCCTTCCAGACTGTGCACCGCTGGTTCCAGAAGTGGACCCGCGACGGGGTGATCGAGAACATCATGAAGGCCCTGGCCGAAGACCTGGTCGAGCGGGGAGTCATCGACGTCTCCGAGTCGTTCATCGACGGCAGCTTCGCGCCAGCCAAAAAAGGGGCGACAAAGTCGGCAAAACCAAGCGAGGCAAAGGCACAAAGATCATGGCAATCACAGACCGCCATGGCGCTCCTGTGGGCGTCCACGTCGACAGCGCTTCCCCGCACGAAGTGAAGTTGGTGGAGAAGACACTCGACGCGATGGTCGTGCCCTTCGCGCCTACGCTGCTGATCGGCGACAAGGCCTACGACAGCGACGGGCTGGACCAGCGGTTGGCCGAAGAGTACGGCGTGGAGTTGATCGCGCCGAACAGAGCGCGACGCAGCATGACCCAGGACGGTCGCAAGCTGCGGCGTTATCGTAGGCGCTGGAAGGTAGAGCGGCTGTTCGCGTGGTTGCAGAACATGCGTCGACTGGTGTCGAGGTACGAGCGTCACGCGGCGAACTTCCTGAGCTTCGTGCAACTCGGCTGCATCAGAATTCTGCTAAACCGTTTTTGAGAAGGCTTCTAAACTGCCTCTAGCCCAGCCCGCAGTCCGCCACGACGGTGAAGTTGGCAATGATGCCCGCCCCCCTGGCTGCCGGCTATGTGGCCCGCGGCGTGCTTATCCACACATCGATGCTCGGCAGCATTCCTGACGCAGGCTGAGGCAGGTCGTGGATGCCGCCGGATATTGCATCGACGGATGCCAGCCAGTTTCGGTCCCTCTATTCAGGCGCTTCCCCTGTTGGAAACTTCGAGGCAATTTCCTCTTCCTTGCCGTTTCGGGTTATGGAGAAAGTTACCTCACCATCGCTGCGCTTCGCGGCTGCGACCGCCCGGTAGATATCACCCACCGACTTTATCGGCTTGGAGTCTATCTGCAGGATCACATCGTTTTTCAAGAGGCCGCCATACTCCCCTGTCTTTTTAAATCCTGCGAGCTTTACACCAATCACTTTCCCGTCCGCGTCCAGTAACTCTACCCAGTCCACGTCTCCGGTCAGAAGAGATACTTGTTTGTTCGTCTGGGCATCCGGCTCGTGAATGACGTTCCATCTTGCCTCGCCTGTGTTGACTTCAAGCAGAACCGCCTCACCGGTTTTCACATTCATGCGGATGACGCCGGCTTTTGTGTCGAATATCTGATAGGCGGACTGATTGTCTGAGTCTTCGGCTACGCTGGTGATTCCAAGCGAAACCAGCGCCATCGCCATCACTACTAAGCAGGCCAAAAGCTTTTCCATGGATCCCCTCCTTTGTGGCTTTGCATCGGCTACTTTTTGCACTTGATCCTGACCCACGCGTAAAGACGATGGACTTCAAAGAGTTTCACCGAAAAGACGTCTTTAGTGGAGCCATCATCCTCACGTTGAAGTGCCGCCTCGATCTTTGTCATCACATGAACATCGTACAGGTACCCGCTGAACTCAATGGCCCGCTCGCACTTCGGCACACACGTCCAACCACGATCATCCAGAAGCCGGTTGACCTGCGTCTCAAGAAGGCCGTCCTTGATGTTCTTCTCGGCGATCTCTTGCGGATCGTGTGTTTCAAGTGCCCCGGCGGCCAACTTCTCAGCATCGGCGCGCGTCTGGGCTATACCAACAGACTCTTCGTTCACCCAGAATAACTGCACCTTGTGTTCGACTTCGTAGGGACAACTCAGGACTATGGGGCCGTCTGGAAGCCATGCGTCAGATTTGTCCCACTCATCATTGAAATCCTTTACTTTGTCTTCGTCCGGATAGACTATTGTTGGGCCGTCACCTTTTTTGGGCCGCTTTTTTATCTCGATGTGCTCTTCCTCGTCATCGGCTTCGGACGGATAGTCATTGCCCTTATCCGGAGAGCCCCATTCCGGTTTAGGAGGGCCTTCTTCCTCTGCCTTATCGCTACCGTCCTGCGTCTTGGGCTCCTCCTTCTTCGGCGGCATTTCCAGTGGCTTGTCTTCTTCCTGTAGAAAAGGCAACACATCCGCCGCGTCAGTTTGGGCGAGCGTCACGTTTTTTTTGCGTCCTCCGTTAAGAACGCCGCTTACTGGGGATTCGACTTCCAACAGCTTCATTGTCCTGTTGCCGCGAGAGGCGGAACGCAGTGGATGTCTACGACGGGTACCATTCTCAAATTCGCTGATTGACATCATTCCAGCAAGCACTGCCGCTTGCTGCATGTAATCCATGCCGTCTCGAGCATCGCGCATGTAGTCTTCGCTGATCATGATCTGCGGGCGGCCGTCCTTTTGGCTGTATTTCAGCCCCTTTGAGGCGCAGTTGTTGCACTCTTTGATCGTATTTTCGTCGATTGGGTTCATGGGCTTGCTCCAGGACTGGGTTGGGTCGGACACGCGCGCGACACAAGTGTCGCCCCTACCCCACACTGCAATCCGAAACGGGCGTAAAGTTCCTAATGATGCTGAGGGCCCCCTGGCTGCCCACCGCGTAGCCGGCGGGTGTACTTACCCACACATCGACGCCAGGCAGCATTGCCGGCTGTCCCCCTCCGCCATCGGGCGCAAAGATGCCCTGTACTGTCCGCTTGTTGAACATCCGTCCAACCTGCTGCCTCGGAGTAATGCCGGTGACGCCCCGTGTAGGACCTTGGCCACCATCGTCGCCTGTGACCATGAAGAAGATGTACTCACCGTCGTGGCCATCCTTGTTGATGAAGTCGTTGACCAGCCACGGCGTGCCGTTGAACGAATCGACCGAACCGGGTCCGGAACTACCCTTGGCAGGATAATACCACGTCCACGGGGACCTTTCCTGCGGGATTCCGGCCGCCCGGCATAGGCTACGGTACGTACGCAGGCCCTTGGTGCTGCTCATGATCAGTGTCGGACGACCAGTTCCGGCTGTGACGCGAGAGTAGGCGTCGTCAAGGCAATCGAGAGTCAGGGAACTGAGACCCATGTCCACGTTGCGATCGGAGTCGCAGGCCGCGGGTAGCCCGATGGTCGGGCTGACAATGTGTTCCGCGTAAGCGTACAGGATTTGCCTCTTGGCAATGGCGAACATAGCGGCGTCAAGCTGGGTAGGGTATTGCACGCGGTCCAAATCAATCGAACAGATGGAGTAGTGTGCGATGAAGTCGTACAGATTGAACGCAGCCTGCGAGACAGTCGGTAGCTGCTCAATTACCTCACCACAGTCGTTTCGAACGGCGGCAGGACTGAGTTCCGTCGCACGTGGGTAGGTCAGCGACTGCCCGTCGACGCCTTGCCATGCCCAAGCCTGATAGAACGCAATGTTGATGGGAGAGTTTTCAATCAGCCAGCGAGCGACAGGGCTTTCACCCAGCATGTAAGCATTGGAAAGGGACATAGGTTCAGTCTCCGCAGGAGTTGTTGGTAGCAACGCAGTTGTGAGACCTAAGTGTACGACTAAAAAAAATGTCTACGCAAATTAAAAATCTGATACTGGACTGTGCAGGAATGTCAGGAACTGCAATTGGTGTCACATCAGGGCGAGCGCCCGTTGCCTATTGCCCCACGCGCACTGGGTGGGCAGACTCTTGGCATGAGTGGTAGCAACCCGAAAGTTAAGGCCTTCCTTATCTGTGACCAGGTGATTCGGTCTACAGACGGCAAATACAGCATCATCGGGATCTTCCGGCGTGTGCATGCGCCGAACTTTCCGGTGTTTCATGCGCGTTTCGGCGTCTACCTGATGCTGGGCGACATGAACGGCGAATACGACTTCACCATCGAGTTTGTTGACCCCACTGAGGGCAACACGCTTGCCAAGGCCGAGTTGCGTGGCGTGAAGCACCAGAAGCCGCTGGAAGACTTCGAAACCGGCATCAACCTGCCGGGTTTGCAGTTCCCCAAAGACGGCACGTTCGAGATTCACCTAGTCTGCAATGGTGACTTGCTGCACGTGGATACACTGCACGCCATCAAGGTGGATTCGCCGCCGCCACCGCCCAGCACCGGTGGTATGCCGCCGCCGCCCGGCCAGTAAGCCGAATCCGCATTTCCCCAGCCCGTTGAAGTAGGCACTTGCCGTCGTATAAACGGGCTATCAGGCGCTGCCATAGGCGCCCCGAATTACCCGGGCAGGAGTGTGCCATATGAGTACCACAGGGGTCTCCGAAGCCGAGACCGGCACGATCGTCAATGATTTCGTTCTGCATGTCGCCACCGCCAACGGTTCCGGCTCGCAGACTTCCAACATGGTGTTGCTGCGCGCGCTGTTCGGGATGGGCATCCCCGTCAGCGGCAAGAACCTGTTTCCCAGCAACATCCAGGGTTTGCCGACGTGGTTCACCATCCGCGCCAACAAAGACGGCTACATCGCCCGCAAGCAGGACGCCGACATCGTCGTCTGCATGAACCCGGAAACCAGCGACGAAGACGTTGAGGCCGCGCGCGAAGGCGCCGTGCTGATCTACGAAGAGTCGCTGAACCTGTCCGACAAACGCCCGGACTGCATTCACTATGCCGTGCCGTTCAAGAAGCTGATCGCCGAATGCTGCCCCGACCTGCGCTTGCGCAAGCTGGTCATCAACATGCTGTACGTCGGCGTGTGCGCCCAGCTTTTCAGCATGGACATGGACGAAATCAAGAAAGCGCTGGGTGTACAGTTGGCCGGCAAGCAGAAGGCCATCGACATCAACCAGCCCGCGCTCGAGTTTGCCTACAACTGGGCGGCCGAGAACCTTAAGAAAGTCGACCCGTTCAGCGTCGAAAAGATGAACGCGAACGAAGGCAAGATCATCATTGAGGGCAACGCGGCGACGGCGCTCGGGCTCATGTTCGGCGGCGTCACGGTCGTGACATGGTACCCGATCACGCCGTCAAGCAGCCTGTGCGAATACCTCGAAGGCTACCTGAACCAGTACCGCATGAAGGACGGCAAGAAGACATTCGCCGTCGTGCAGGCCGAGGATGAAATCGCGGCCGTCGGCATGCTCGCCGGCGCGGGCTGGGCGGGCGCACGCGCCTTCACCAGCACCAGCGGCCCCGGCATCAGCCTGATGAACGAATTCATTGGGCTCGGCTACTTTGCGGAACTTCCGTTTGTGATCTGCAACGTTGCACGCACGGGTCCCTCAACCGGGCTGCCGACGCGCACCATGCAGGGCGACGTGATCAGCCTGTTCTATGCCAGCCACGGCGACACCAAGCACGTGGTGTTGATCCCGAACACGCCCAAAGAGGCGTTCGAGATGGGCGGCGAGTCACTGAACCTCGCAGAAGAACTGCAGACGCCGGTGTTCATCCTGAGTGACCTCGACCTCGGCATGAACTACTGGATGAGTGACCGCTTCGACTACCCGACCGAGCCCTTCCGTCGTGGCAAGGTCCTCGACAAGGACGAGCTTGAAAAGCTCGGCGGCAAGTGGGGTCGCTACGCCGACGTTGACGGCGACGGCATCCCCTACCGCACGATCCCCGGTACCGACCACCCGAAGGCCGCCTACTTCACACGCGGCACCGGGCACACGCCGCAGGCCACCTACAGTGAAAAGCCCGAGCACTGGAAGGGCAACATGGACCGGCTCACGCGCAAGTTCGAGACGGCCAAGACGATGGTGCCCAAGCCCGAGATCAAGGACGACGGGCACGCGGTCGGTGTGCTGTACTTCGGCACGACGCACGAGGCGATCCGCGAAGCGGCCGTGAAGCTGGAAGAAAAGCACGCCCTGAAACTCGACCTGTGCCGCGTTCGCGCCTTCCCGTTCACGCAGGAAGTGGAAGATTTTCTGCACAAACACGAACGCGTGTATGTGGTTGAGTTGAACCGCGACGGGCAAATGCGGATGGTACTTAACGCGGAACTGCCGCACTTCAGCAGCAAGCTGCACAGCGTAAGGCACTACGACGGCATGCCACTGACCGCGGACATCGTGGTTGAAGCAATCGTCAGCAAAGAAAGAGAAGCATAACCAGCAGGGTTTTGGGCCTGGGGCCCAGGGCGTGGGGATGTTCCCCAAGTCCTGTGCCCCGGGCCCCGAGCCCGCTCCGAAGGAGCAAGCCATGGCAGGAACAGCCGCACCAAAACCGCCCGAGACCAACCGCGCCGGGCTGATGAAAAAAGACTACGCCGGCAGCAAGAGCACGCTGTGCATCGGCTGCGGGCACGACCTGATCACGGCGCGCATCATTGATGCGTGCTACGACCTCAGCATCAAGCCCGAGCAGCTTGTGAAGCTTTCGGGCATCGGCTGCAGCTCGAAGACGCCCGCGTACTTCATCTCGCGCAGCTTCAGCTTCAACAGCGTGCACGGGCGCATGCCCAGCATTGCCACGGGTACTGCGCTGGCGAACCGCAACCTGAAGATGATCGGCGTTTCCGGCGACGGCGACACGGCCAACATCGGCATCGGGCAGTTCAGCCACATCATGCGCCGCAACCTTGACCTGGTTTACATCGTCGAAAACAACGGCGTGTACGGGCTGACCAAGGGCCAGTTCAGCGCGACGGCCGACAAGGGCAGTAAGCTGAAGCACGGCGCCGTGAACCAGGCCCACGCCATTGACCTGTGTGCGCTGGCGGTGCAGTTGGGCTGCGGTTTCGTCGCGCGCCTGTTCGCGGGCAACACCAAGATGATGCGCCAGGTGATGCAGGCCGCGATGGCCTATGAAGGGCTCGCGCTGCTGGACATCATCAGCCCGTGCGTGACCTTCAACAACCATGCAGGCTCGACCAAGTCGTTCCCGTACGCCAAGGACAACGAGTTCGCTCTGCAGGACATTGGCTTCGTGCCGGCCTACGATCCGCAGTACGAAGAGATGGACCACGGCGACGAACGCGAGATCACACTGGGCGACGGCAGCCACCTGACAATCAAAGCGCTCGACAAGGACTACGACCCGACAAACCGCACTGCCGCGCTGAACCTGCTGGCCGAGTACCACGAGAGCGGCAAGATCCCAACGGGCATCGTGTACATCAACGAGTCGGAACCGCGGTTCGTGGACCAGTTGAACATGGCCGACGCACCACTTTCCGGGCTGAAAGAAGACGTGCTGCGCCCAAGCAAAGACGTACTCGACGAAGTCATGAATTCACTTTGAGCTAGAGAAGACTTCGCTGTAGCAAAGAACAATGCGAAGCGTGGTTGACCAGTCAGCGTCAGTGATTCGACGACTCGAGCGATCGACCAGACAATCTCGGCCCCGTGGGGCCAACACAAATAGCCGGGGGCGTAAGCCGTCGGCTGTTTGCATTGCGCTAAACAGAAGCCCGTTTGGGGCAATCACGAACGATGCTTCCAAGTTTACAGCAAGCTACCTTCAAATCGCGCAGAGCGTTGCATTCTGGACACACGCATTACACAAGATAGTCGCGATGAATGATAATCTGTACGAATGTCTGAAGTAGCCCGACAACTGGTTTCAGCGGCCCGTGACGCCATGGCTGATGGCGACTACCGTCGCGCGATCTATCTTTGCGAGCAAGCCATTGAGCGCGACTCCAGGATGCCGGAGGCGCATCAGGAATTGGCGGACGCCCGTGAAGGTTTCATCACGGACCAGATTCTGAAGGCTCATGACGCGTCGAAGGCTGGGAACAACGCGGAAGCCCGGCGCATCTGTAGTGAACTGCTTGATCTGTCGCCCGACGATGCCGAAGTGATCTACACCCGTTCGTTTTTTCAAGACTCCGAAGAGGAAGCTAAGCTCGATCTAATGCACGTTGCTGCTTTCGACACGAAAGATGCGGAGTCACTGCAGCGACGAGCCAGTGCACTAGAGATGCTTGAGAGGCTGGATGAAGCAGAACAGGTGTGGTCCACGCTAGTTGAGCTCACTCCTGGAGATGCTGAGAACTGGGTTGGCCGTGCCGAAGTTCGCATGAGTCTGTTTCGCGACACTGAGGCGCTCCACGATGTCAATGAAGCGGTCCGCCTCGATCCGCAGAGCGCAGAAGCACTAGTCGTGCGGGCGAGTCTGATGCGTGAACTAGGACGGTTCGAAGAGGCTATCGCGGACGCGAAGCGAGCAAAGCATCTGGACAGCGAGGTGCCACTCGCGGACGAAGTGATCGCAGATGCGTTGTTCCGGCTGGATCGATACGTCGAAGCGGAGCAAGCTTTTTTGTCACTCGTAGAGAAACCGGAGGTCTCGGCAAGCGATTGGGCGTCCTACGCATGCGTATTGACGGAACTGGGACGCCCTGCGGAAGCGCTGGAACTGCTGCTGGAAGAAGTCGTCAGTGACGAGCGAGAGGCAGGCTGGCACAGTGCAATGGCCCATGCACTGGGCGCGGCAGAGCGATGGGACGAGGCAGTTCTGCATTTGGATGAGGCCTTGAGCCTCGACAGGCAGGCCGTGTCCAACCAAGAGCATAGCTCTCTGTACGAACTAGCTTGGTGCCTTGCCCATCGCGTTAGCTTGGCTGAAAAACACTCGAGTGCCGGCGGTGGTCTGGGAATCGACGTAGAAGCCGAAAGAGACGAAGCCGCAAGTCTGCTGCGACAAGCAATTGAGAACGACGCGTCATCACTCTTGTTCGCGAAGTCCGCCCGTGAATTCGACAGTTTGTGGTCCCACCCAGATTTGAGCGACTTTGTTGCGTCATAGCCAGCGAAGGTGGCGTAACAAGTTAGCCTCAGGCGAAAACTCCAGTTATTGCATTCGACCTTCGAGCGGTCGTTTGCCGGTCACACGGGATGCTTTTCAGTAGTTCGCTGTTTCCCCAACCCTCACCTCTAACCTCCTAGTCCACCGTGATCGCCGGTGATCTTTCCAGTACGCCCTGGTCGACTTCTTTCTTTTTGGGGCCGCTGGCTATGTCCGGGTCGAAGCGAACCTCTGCGCTTTGGGGCTCCAGTTCGCGCACGATGCGGCGGGCTTCTTTCAGACTGGCCGCGATGACCCAGTACGTCCGGTGATAGCTCACAGGCAGTTGGCTTTCCTCTTCGCTGTACGGCACACGCTCGCGTTGCACGTTGACGGTCAGCTCATACTTGCGCCCGACCGGCAGGCGTCGCAGATCGTGATAGCGTAACTCAGCCAGGCTGTGCCGGCTTGGCTCGCGGGACTCCCGCAATTGCTCCAGCAAACGATAGCGCGCCTGCTGGCTGCGCCCGACCGCACGCAAGCTTGCCGCTTCGTTGGCTGCCAGCACGTCCAGAAACTCCGGCTTGCGGTCCTCGTTCCCGGCCTGCTCAATCACTTGCCGCATTCGCTTGGCTGTCTGCAGGGCTGCGTCGTAGGCGCCCATCCGGCGCAAACAAAACGCTTGCTGTGCGAGCAATTCGAAACCGTCGCGGTTGATGCGCAGCCCCTGCTTGCAGTGGCGCACGGCGCGCCCGTAATCCTCTTGCTCCGCCAGTGCGACTGCCCAGTTGTAGTGTGCGTCGGCGTAGCCCGGGTCAAGCTCCAGCGCCCTGGTGTACTCTTCCTCGGCCTCGTCATACTGCTTGCTGCCGAGCAGGGCATTGCCGTAGGCGACGTGGTTTCTCGCGTTTTCGGGCGCGAGCTCAATGGATGTACGAAGCCACTTCAGTGCACCGCGATAGCGCTTCAGTTTCAGGTAGCAGACTCCGCTCATGTAGGCGTTGTCGTGGCCTTTGGGGTTGCGCTTGAAGGCCTCACGAAAGCGTTGCAGCGCTTTAAGCGTGTAGCCCGCCCGCAACAAAACCTGTCCGTAGTTGTGCAGGATGTGGCCGGACTGCTCAGGCGCGACGACGGCCAGCGCGCGTTTGTATTTCTCAATGGCGCCGCGCGAATCACCTAGGTTGGCCAGAATGTTTCCCCACGCATCAAGCGCCGGGAAAAAACGCTGGTCCAGCTTGATGCAGGTTTGAAACCGATGGGCGGCCTCCAGCGGGTCGCCGCGGCGCGACAGCACCAGCCCCCATAGGTAGTTCGCCTCAACGTGCAGATCGCCGTCGAGCGCATCGAAGTCGATGGCCTCAAGCAACATCTCGGCGCGGGTAAGGTCTTCCTCCCGGTACAACTCAAGCGCCTGTCGAAGTTTGTCGGC
>JAGQRE010000004.1:17468-76415 GCA_020425695.1 Planctomycetota bacterium | reverse complement strand
CGACTGCGTTGGGGTTGCCTGCACGGGCTGGCAGCGCTGAAGCAGGGTGCTGATGTAGCCGCGCCGATCGTTGCCGACGAAGACGCTCCGACGTTACTGAGATCTTCGGCCATTGAAGTCGTCGTGAGCGCGGGTAGTACCGCAAGCTCGGATGTAATGCTCAAGCTGTGGGAAACGCAGCGTCTTGGCGTTATCGGCGAAGACGGCGAGCGTCTTCCCAACGAGGTCAAGAATTACACCAAGCCGCTTGGTTTGCAGGCGTTGTTCGGGCTTGCGACCTTGGGTGACAAGCGTTCGGTATCCGGGCTGGTTGACGTAACGACGTTGAACGAGTTCCGCATGCTGGAAACCCTGCGCAGTGAGGCCGCGCGCCTGATGCAGCAGGACAGCCTCAAGTCGGCGTCAATTGCGGCCTTGGTCGATACGTTCAAGGATGTCGAGAAGCAGGTGCAGCGCACGAACGCCGCCATGACGCTGGGTGAGTTTGGCGCTGACGGTGTGACAGCGTTCCTTGACATTGCGGACGACGAAGCGCCGAAGGCAAAAGAAGGGCAGCCAGAGTACGCAGCGGACTACTACGCCACGCAGGTAGACTCAAACCTTGGCCAGTTGCGCAGCCCGGAAGCGCTTGAAGCCTTCGTGCAGGCCTATGCCGGCGTGCCGAGCGAGAGCAAGAAGCTGCGCGAAAAGATCATTGAGCAGTTGCTGAACAACCGCAATTCACTGAAGGACAAGAGCCTCGAAATTTTCCGCACGGCCGCCAACGACGAAGCGCTTGAAGCCCCACAACGTGCCAAGGCGATCAACGCATGGGCCGAAGCTAAGGGTAAGGAATCCTTTGATGACCTGTCGGTTTGGGTCAAGAGCGCCGACGGCGTAATTCGTGCACAAGCCGCGCAGAACCTCGGGCGCAGCTACATCCCGCTTGCGAAGTCGAAGCCGCTGTTGGTGGAAGTACTGAACGACAAGGGCGAAGACTTTGCGAAGGCACGTGAGAACTCATTGCAGGGGCTCCAGCGCAGTGACGACAAGGACCTGCTTCCGTTGTTCAAGGACTCGCTTGACCCGGACAAGGAAACCAGCGCTGACGTGCGCAAGGTGGCTTTGAACTCGCTTGAGGTTTATCGCCGTACCGCGCGCGTTGACGATGAAGACGTGTTCCCGGTTATCGAATCTCGCCTGAAAGACCCGGACGAAAACGTCCGCGCAGCGGCCACGCGCGTGGCTTCGACCATGTCGCAAGTGATGGGCAACAACAGCAAAACTGTTGAGATCATCGAGAACGCCTTGGCCGACAACAGCAAGGAAGTACGCCTGCAAGGCTACAACCAGCTTTCGCTTGTGGCGGCCGACGTTGACGTTGCGAAGGTGATTCGCGCCGCGTTGCTTGAGGACACCCGCGACTTGAAGGGCAACGCCATTGCCGCCCTGAACCGTCTGACCGGCTATGGCGATGACGCCGAACAGCAGAAGGGCCTGGTTGATCTAGCCCTCGGTGTGATGGAAACCCGTGTGCGTGAAAACGATGCCCGCGGCGTGCTGGGCAAACTGAGTCAGGGTGTCCAGTTCAATTACATCTCAGACCAGGTTCGCAGCAAGATCGAAAGCGCGACCAGCGGCGACAACAAGCAATACACGTTTGTGCCTTCGTTGATTGACACGCTGATCGCCATCGGCGACGTGACCTACTTTGAAGAGGTCAAGAAACTGGCGGATGTGTCCAACGTTGACATGCGTCGTGCGGCCGTCCGCTACATCAAGGAGTTCGGCACCAAGAAGGACGTCGCCTTCCTGCGTGAGTTGCGAGAGAAGAAGGATTCAGCAGCGCCGGCCCTGATGCCGGAGATCGATACCGCCATTGATGCGTTGAACGACAAGTAAGCTTCGAAAATTCGGGATGCTTTGCCGGTCCCGTGCGTACAACAGGTAGCCCCGTTTTCGGCCCCGATGCAGCAGGAGGCAAGCCTTGAAAACCCGAACCCTGTTACTGCTTCTCGCGGGCTTCGGTCTTTTCGCGGTTGTTTCAGCACCGGTGCCGGTTGTCGTTGCCCAGGAAGAGGGCGACATCATCGACAACCCGGACCTGTACATTCCGGGCGGCCGGGCCGACAGCGGCATCCTGTACAAAGTGCGTGAGGCCCGTCAGCGCGAAATTGAAGCCCGGGCCCTTGAGCATGAGGGCAAATCCAAAGAAGCCTTCGAGAAGTGGCGCGATGCCTTTGGGCGTTATCACAATCTGCGCGACGAATGGCTGAAAGATGACCTACCCGCAAACGCCGAGAAGATGGTTCGTGCCGAGTGGCTGGAAGGCGGAAACCAGAAGGACAGCCCCGTCTACTCAGAAACCTGGATCCCACTCGCGGACTACATTAATGAGCGTCTGCGACTGCCCGACTGGCCCGAAGCGCTTAAGAGTCGCCTGACACTGCAGCAGTCAGCCAAGGGCGCCGAGATGCTGCGGCGTGCGCTTGAAAATGACGATGCATTTTTGCTGCGTCGTTGTGCGCGTTTTTACCAGTTCAGTGATGCCGGACGAACGGCGCTGGGTTTGCTCGCGGCTCAAGCGCTGGAGAGCGCCGATGCCGTCTCGGCCGTGCGCTGGCTGCTAGACTACCAGGCGAGTTGGCCTGATGAATTCGCACGCGACGCAGCCTTGCAAGTTCAGTATGTGCGGGCTTGCCGCGACGCTGGCATGAGCTACCGCCTTGGAAGTACGCTGCGTTGGCTGGATCGCAACGGTTTCAGCGCCGACGTCGACGTCGGCGGCAGGACAGTGAAGAGTCTCGATTACATACATGAGCTGGCTAATGAGACGGCGCCAATCACGCGCCCTGAACTGACGTCACCCGGTTGGCGAACGTTGCAAGGCGGCAACAACCGCAACAGCGTTGCGCCGCCCGTGGTGAAGGTCAACGAAATGCTCGACCTGGGCCCGGGTGAAGGTGTGCAGGGGCTGCAACTCGTTGAGAAGATTCCCGGTCTTGAGCAAAACCCGGACCAGTACAGCGGCGAAGAGCCGCCGGCCTTGCCTGCTGTCTTTCCTACAACACATGAGTCCGGCTTCTTTGTGCATCGCGTTGCAACCAGCGACGCCGAGAACGAGAAGCTGATGTGGTTCCGCCACGGACGCGAGTCCAACCCGCTTCCGCTGGAGGTTCCGAAGGCTCAGCGCTATGCGCAGCGCCCGCAGAACCGCAGAGGCTGGTGGGGGCGTTCAAGCCCCCAGCGTGAACGCTTTCGCGTACTAAGCAGCAGCATTGGTCGTCTTCGTTGGGAGCTCGACAATCGCGAGTCCGATGTGTTGTTCGCCGTGCTTGGCGAAGGTAGCCCGACTCGCGAAAAAAGCGGCGAGCCGTCCGGCAACCAGATCTCCGCCTTTGACCTCGGCGCTGATGCCAAGATGCGCGTGACGCTTCCCAACAAGAAAGTCGAGCCCGAAGAAGAGTGGGGTTTTCTGAAAGATGTCGTCTTCAGCGGTGCGCCGCTGATTCGCGACAACAAGCTGTATGTGGCGGGCGCTTACACAAGCAAGGACACCTTCGAAGTCTGGATGTTCTGCTTTGACGTCACGCCAAAGGGCGACCCAAGCAAGGGTGAGGGTAAGCTTGTCTGGCGTACGCAGCTTTGCGCGAAGAAAATCGGCGGCAACCAGTGGGGTGGCTGGGGCAACGCGCCGGTCGAATTGCCCGAAATCAGCAGCGTCGCCGAACAGGGTGGCATGTTGTATTGCTCCACCCACACCGGCTGCACAACAGCCGTGGACCGCAAGACCGGCGAGTTGTGCTGGGTTTCGCGTTACAGCCGCGAACGCGCGTACCAGACTCGTGGCTGGTTCCCGAACACACCGATCGCCGCTGGCGGCTTCGTTGTCACCGCGCCCTATGACTACCGACTGTCGTTGGTTCTCGATGCCGTAACCGGCGCACACTGGATGGAGTATCCGAAACAGGGGAAGGGCGCGCTCGGCGAATACGAGCACATCCTCGGTGTCGTCGACAACCGCTTACTGGTGCAGGGGCGCTCACGGCTTTACTCAGTGGCGCTGACAAGTTTCCGGGCGGGTGGCGTTAAGACAGCCGACTGGGGGAGCCTGCATTTCCAGGCCGAGTACTCGATCGGTGAAGAACCAAGCGGACGCGGCGTCATTGCCGGTAACAGTGTGCTGGTGCCGTTCAGCAACTATATCGCGGTCTACAACGTCGAGTCCGGCAAGCTGAAGACAAAGATTAAGCTCGATAACGTGAAGCCCGAGCAGATTCCGACGAGCCTCACGGTGTACTGCCGTGGCGAAGCCTACAAAGATCAAGACGGCATCACGCGCTACAAGGCATGCACACTGACCGACCCGAAGACCGGCAACGTCTACAATGTCGAGCATTTACACAACGGCGACACTTTCACCTTCCCGTCAGGGGAGACGTCAGTCGTAAAGAAGGAAACATTCGTGATTGTGGCGTCAGCCCAGTGGGTCTACGTCTTCAAGGCGGATGACAAGTAGGGTGCACGACCGGCAATCGCAGGCAATCGAAAGTGGTCGGCGGAAGTAGTAGAAGAAGCAGTCAGCAAAACAACGAACGCACAAAGACCGAAGGGGCCTGAATGTCAGAGCAGCAGAAACTTGAGGGTGAAGACCTGAAGGCAGTCGAAGAACTGCGCCAGGCGCACGACCAGATTGTGAAGCAGCTACACAACGTCGTCGTAGGCCAGAACGAGGTCATTGAACAGTTGTTGATCTCGATTTTCGCGCGCGGTCATTCATTGCTCGTGGGTGTGCCCGGTTTGGCGAAGACCCTGCTGATTCGCACGCTCAGCGAGACCATGTCGCTGAAATTCAGCCGCATCCAGTTCACGCCTGACTTGATGCCGAGTGACATCACCGGTACCGAGGTGCTGCAAGAAGACAAGGCGACCGGCAGCCGCGAGTTCAAGTTCATCGCCGGTCCGATTTTCGCCAACATCATCCTGGCCGACGAAATCAACCGTACGCCGCCGAAGACGCAGGCCGCCCTGCTTGAAGCCATGCAGGAGCATCAGGTGACGGCCGGCGGTCGCAGGCACAAGCTGGAACAGCCGTTCTTCGTGCTGGCCACGCAGAACCCGATTGAACAGGAAGGCACGTACCCGCTGCCGGAAGCGCAGCAGGACCGGTTTATGTTCAACATCATGGTCGATTACCCCGACGAAGATGAAGAACTCCAGATCATGAAAATGACAACGGCGACCTACGCCGGTCAGGTCGCGCACGTGCTCGACGGCAACAAGATTATCCGCCTGCAGGAACTCGTGCGCAAAGTCCCGATCTCTGAGCACGTCATCAAGTACGCGATGCAGTTCGCGCGCCTGACGCGCCTGAACAACCCGCAGACGCCGGACGAAATCAAACGCCTGCTGGCGTGGGGTGCAGGTCCGCGTGCTTCGCAGTACCTGATTCTCGGGGCGAAGGCTCGCGCGGTGTTGCACGGTCGTTACTACGTCAGTGGTGATGACATCCGTGCCGTGGTGCACCCGGTGCTGCGTCACCGCATCATCCCGAACTTCTCAGCCGAGGCCGAGGGCATCACCAGTGACGTGATCATCGATAAGTTGATCCAAATGATCCCGCGTGCCGAAGCCGAAAGCTTGACGGATGCTCGCCTGCCGAACCTGACCGAATAGGCAAGTCTGAACACGAAGCAGTTTCCGCGGTGTAGCGGGTGAGCGCCTGTATGGCGCACAACAAGTGAACTGAGTGACCGAGAAGACTGACAAACAGAAGGCCAAAGACGAGGAACTCCAGCGCCGGAAAGAGGAACTGGAGGATGAGCTTGAACGCTACGCCAATGCGGGAGTGGTAAGCCCGGGGTTGGTCAAGGCGGCACGCTGGTTCAGCCGCATTCTGTGGATGTTCATGTCGGCCTTGGTTGTGTACCTGCTTTACTCAGGTTGGGGCGCGGTCACACAGGACAAGTATCAAGAGGCTGTGCAGCGTGCGATTGACATCAAGAAGACGGCTGACGAGGCAAAGCGACAGCTCAACGAAGAGGTCAGTAAACAACAGGTCACCGAAGCCAAGTTGTCGCTGACTGAGCTGGAACTGAATGAACTGAAGTACGGTTTGCCCGCCGCCAACGCGGCACAAAGGCAGGCCAAAAATTTGGTGGATCGCGCGTGGGGGGAAATGGCCTACGCGGAACACTGGCGCGAGAAATTGAAAACTGCAGAACCGGGCATGCACGAAAACCCGGTCGACAGCGTGATCGCACTGATTCGTCAGGCGTCCACGGCCCCGGCGATTCAGGGGTTTGAGCTGCTGGGAGAAACAGCCGAGTTCGGGCGTGAAGCCGTGATGCAGGGCGTTGATCAGACATTGGGTACACCCGGGCTGGAGGACGCGGCGGCGAGGCTGGCTGTATGGCTCGGCGGTGAGGACATCGCCCAGAGTGTGCTAGCGAGGCTGGAGCAGAACTCCGGCCCTGAACTTGAGCTGGCGTTGTCGTTGCTAACGCATGCTGCGCCTGTCAACGGCTCGCATCGTGCGGAAGCATGGGTAGGTTACACGCTGCGTGCGTACGACGTGGCGCAGGATGAACTGGTCGCAAGTTACCGCGCGGCGCCGGATGGCAGGAAGCTGGAACTGCTCGCGTTGCTGGTTGAGACGGCCAACTTGAAGGACGCCGGAGTGTTCAAGTGGGTGGCGACGTCCGACCGCTCCGAGGCTGAAAAGATACTGGCTGTGCGCTGGATGGGTGAGCGCCGGGATACAGGCAGCACAGACTTGCTGAAAACACTAAGTGAAGGCAAAGGCGCCTTGGCAGCAGAAGCAAAGACGGCGCTGGAGCAACTGAAGGACTGAAGCGAAAGCAAACGAAGCGAATGGCTGAGCCCTACCAGAAATATCTAGACCCGCAGGTGCTGAACAATATTCGGCATCTGGAAGTCACCGCGCGCAACGTGGTTGAGGGTTTCATTTCCGGTATGCACCGTAGCCCGTACCGCGGCTTCAGCGTTGAGTTCGCGCAGCACCGCGAATACGTACAGGGAGACGACCTGCGCTTCCTTGACTGGAAGGCCTACGCGAAATCCGACAAGTACTACATCAAAGAGTATGAGGAAGAGACGAACTTCCGTGCGGTGATCGTGCTCGATAGCTCAGAATCGATGCGTTACAAATCGGGCGAGAACCAGAGCAAGCTGGACTACGGCAAGTACATGGCCGCCAGCCTGGCGTACCTGATCCAGAAGCAGTCCGACGCCGCTGGTCTTGCCCTGTTTGATGAAAAGCTGCACGACTGGGTACCGCCGGCGAACAGCCAGGTGACGCTGATGCGTATGCTCGCGACGATGCACGAGCGCGAGCCGCAGAAGAAAACGAACATCGGCGAAGTACTCACCGACGTCGCGCAACGCACCGGGCGGCGGGGCATGGTGATGATCATCAGTGACCTGTTTGACGATCTCAAGCACCTGAAGAAGGGTCTCGAGTATCTGGCCGCGCGCAAACACGACGTGATCGTGTTCAACGTGATGGACCCGATGGAGCGCGAGTTCAGCTTTGATCGTCTGACTCAGTTCCTCGGTATGGAAGACATGCCGGACCTGCTGGTTGACCCGCGAAGCCTGCGCAAGGCTTACCTCGAAGAAGTGAATCACTTTACCGCAGAAGTGCGCCGTATCTGTCTGCGGGCAAAGGCGGATTTTCAGTTGATGGATACAAGCATGCCCTTGGGCGTGGCGTTGCAGGCCTATCTGTCACGACGCACCGGAACACGAGCCTAATCAGAATTTGGAAATTGGATTGAACGGGAACGACGAACAGCAGACGCACACAAAGACACGAAGCCACGAAGAGGTGGCAAATCTTCGTGACTTCGTGTCTTCGTGTGCCTTAGCCGCGTCACGCCGGGGGGCAATCTAATGCCCACCTGGCTGATCTGGACTCTTGGGCTTGGTGTGCCGCTGCTGGCGGCCACCGTACCGATCATCATTCACCTGATTAACCTGACGCGCTTCCGCAAGGTTGATTGGGCGGCCATGGAGTTCCTGCTTCGGGCCTATGAGAAAACCCGTCGCCGCTTTCAGCTTGAAAGTCTGATCATGCTGCTGCTGCGTGTGGCGGCCATCATCCTGATTGCCATGGCGCTGTTCCCGATGGGCTGCGAACGCATCAAGGACTGGGCTGACGACAGCCTTGGGCTGACACGCGGCAGCCTGAACACCGACGCGCCGCTACATCTGATTCTCGTGCTCGATAACAGCGGCAGCATGAGCTACGAACAGGAAAACCAGACCAGCTTCGACCGTGCCAAGCAATATGCCCTGACGCTTGTGGACAGCCTTGAGCCGAACCGCGACCGCGTAACAATCATCCGCACCAGCGACGTTTACGTGCCGCCGGGGCTTGGCGGCGCCGTGTTGACTGAAGAAGACGTGGACAAGAGCCGCCGTCGGCGCGTTAGCCAACTTGCCAGCCTGAACCTTGATGCTGCGCGTCGCGAAATTTCCGCGACCCAGGTTGCGGCGGTAGACACGAACATTCTTGCCGCGTTCCAGGAAGCCGCCCGAATCGCCGAGTCAACACCGCAGAACGACGCCGTCGGTATGGTGGTGATATCAGACTTCTACGCGGCCGGTTGGGGTGAAGTCCGCAAGGATGCCAGCGCTAACCCCGAGTTCGTGGAAACGGCGAACCGCATTCGTACCCGTCTCGAAGAGGGCGGCACAAACCTGACGTTCTACGACGCGGGCTTCGACAACACTCAGAACGTTGCCATCAGCGACATCCGTGTAGCGGAACGCATTGTCGGCAACGGGATGGAAGCCGGCATTCTGGTTGACCTGACGTACTACGCGTCGTCGGGCAAGGCCGAGACTCGCAGTGTGCGGCTGAAGTACCGCATCGACGGCGGAACTGAGAAGCCATTCTCAAGCACGATCGAAATGCCGCCGGGCAGCAATCGTCGCAACATCCCGCTGACGCTTACCGCGCGCGAACTTGAGCTAAAGGATGAAGAACTCAAGACCGGTGCGTCGCGCAACATCGAGATCTTCACTGAGCAGGCCGATGCGTTGAAGGCCGACAACTCACGGAACCTAGTGATTCACGTTGTGCCGAACATCCCGATTTTGGTGGTTAACGGCTCGCCGCATCCGGACCCAATCAAGGACGAGACTTTTTACCTCGAGACAGCGCTCGGTATCAGCAGCAGCCGTGCCGAGGGCGACGCCGGCGGCGGCCCGACTGTTCGCATCACGCCCAATCGTGTGATTGCTATGCGCGCCGAGCAACTGGCAGCCGTAGACAGCTTTCTGGACTATCGCTTGGTGATTCTTGCCAACGTGCGCGACCTGCCGGAAGGCGTCGTCAACAAGCTGACAGAGTTCGTGGACGCGGGCTTCGGGCTTGTCGTGTTTGATGGCGATCAAGTCGACTACCAGAAGTACAACTCGATGCTTTATAAAGATGGCAAAGGTCTGCTGCCTGCCAAGCTCGGTCGTCCGGGCGGCAGCGATGACGAAGCCACAGCGCCGCTCTTCGGGCTGGTACCGAAAGACACTGATCACCCGGTGATGCGCATCTTCACCGAGACGCCCGAGAACGTATCGATCATCACCAATCCCAAGCCGATTCGGAACTGGCGCACGGTTGAGCTGCCGCAAGGGACCGAGGTTGACCCGCTGCGCCCGACCAGCGTGTTACTGAACATTGACGCGACCAGCGGCGCCCAGCCCTTCATGGTCGAGCGACCCTACGGTCGCGGTCGGGTTGTGTACGTTTCGACCACGGCAGCCAACACATGGAACGAAATGTGGACGCTCGGTGACGGGCTGCCGCTTTTCCTGTATCTGGAACTCGCCAGCTACCTGACCGGCAACGAAGCCCGCTACAGCAACTTGAGTGTAGGCGAGCCATACCGCCGCGTGCTGCGCATCACCGACATCGCACCGATGTACACCGTGCGTGACCCCAACGGCACCACAACAGAGCTTGTCAGCACTGCCGAGGAAGGGCTGAAACTGCTTGAATACGGCGGCACGGCGCAACCCGGCGTGTACTCGTTGACGGCTCTGGACCGGCTTGAGGGCGGCCAGACTCGCAAGCGCTGGCAGGAACGTTTTGCCGTGAATCAGGAAGCGCGCGAATCCGACGTCACAAAGATTACCCCGGTTGAAGAGGCCAACGCAGACATTGCAGAAGGCGACGCGCGTTCGAAGGTCGATGCGGCGCTGAAAGAGGCGCTGGGCTTTGAAGACTTTGTGCTGGTGCGGGCTGGTGAAGAAATCGACGGCGACGGCCCACTGGGTGGTGATGAAGGCAACCGTGAGTGGATGTGGCTGGCGGTGCTGGGCGTAGCTTTCCTGTTGTTCGAGACCGTGTGGTCCGGTGTTATCAGCAAGCCAGAGGATTGATTTTGTCGAGCGGACTAAAACTCGTAATGACTGTGTTCGGCGTCCTGCTTGTGGGCGTTGCGATCACCGTTGTCTACGGGGCGATCTACCCTGAGCGCATTGCGCAGATGATCGCGCCTGGCTCGATCTTTAGTTGGGAGAACTTCAGGCCGCTGTCGCGCGACGACGCCGGGTTGCTGGGCATATCTCCGCTGATCTGGACGGCACTTGTGGTGCTGCCGGTAGCCGTCGGGCTGCCGGTGTTGATCTACATCTATGAGAAGAAACGGGTGCCTGCGGTGACACGTGGCTTCCTGGCCCTAAGCCGTATGGTCGTGCTGTTGCTGCTGTATCTGCTGTTGGCCGGCCCATCATTGGTGGATAAAGAAACGTATACGGAAGGCAGTAAAGTCGCGATCCTGATTGACGACAGCCTTTCCATGGGCGGTGAGTCTCGCGAATTTCCGATTTTCAACGTGCTGGATGATCGAGAATCGGGTGATGTAAAGACAACCCGCGATGCGCTTGAACGCATGGGCGTTCGCATCGGCAAGCCGCCAACGCGCGGCTTTGTGACACTGACCGATGAAGAACTGAACGTACGCAGTTTCGTCCGGAAGGTCGTGCGCGAACGCGCTGACCGCCTGATGAAGCGCCTGCGCGAATTGCACGGCAACAAAGACTTTGACATCGGCGAGTGGCAGCAACTGCGCGCCGATGCCACACAGATTTCGCTGGATGCGGACCTGCTGCAAAGCGCCCTGTCAGCCGAAGTCTCCAAGAAAGAGACGATCGAAGACACGACCTTCGACGGCGAAATTCGCCGCCTGCAGTCGGCCCTGGATGACAAGCTGCGTGAACTAGCCCGCAAAGAGGCCCGATTCGCTGAGCTACTCGGTGGCGAGGTCAAGGACCCCGAAATCCAGAAGAAGCGCGCACTGATTGAAAACCTGCTTGAGACCGTCAGCCCCGAAGGCCCAAGGCGCTGGGATATCGCCTGCGAACTTGTCACCGAAGGCACCATGCTGGCGGTGCCTCAGGGGCAGAACATCGGGTTTATTGATCTGCTCAGGAAGCGCGCCGAAGAGATTGACGCCAAAGGGCGCAAGAGCGGCGACAGCGATGACGAGGCCGGCAACCGCAAGATGTCGATGATTCGCTTCTTTGTGTTCTCGACCAAATTCGGGCGCGACCAGCTTACAGACGAAGCAATTCTTGAAGTGGACCCGGCCGACCTCGACTTCCGCGCACCCAACGGGCGCTTGACCGAACTCGACAAAGCGCTGGCCGAAGTGCGCCGCTACTACACCGAAGAAGACGACCTCGCGACGATCATGGTCCTGTCGGACGGGCGCGACACAACACCCGCCAGCGAGCGCGAAGAATCCACCGCGCCAAAAGTGAAAGCCGGGATCGAAATCGTAACTGTGGCGATCGGCAACCCGAAGCCGGTGAAGATTCTTGAGCTGTTGTCGGTTTCAGCCGACCGCGAAATTCTCAAGGGTGACTATCTCGATTTCAAGCTGAAGATTCGCGCTGACAAGGCCTACCGCGCAAACCCGGCCGAAGGCAAGCCGGGGCAGCAGGTCAAAATTATCCTGTGCGAAGATTCGCTCAGTAACCCGGTGCCGTTTGAAGAGTTGAACGGTCGTCCGGTACGCAGCGAGCAGGACACAGTGATTGAGCTTGGCGCGGAAGAACTGGCCGAGGTCAAGATTCGCTTCAAGCCGAACGTAACCGGCAAGCACGTCTACTTCCTGAAGTTGAACGACGATCGCCTGCCCGATGAAGATACGTACCGCAACAACGTCAAAGAGCATTACGTCGAAATCATCGACCGCAAAATCAAGGTGCTGTATATCGAGCAGCGTTTCCGCTGGCAGGCGCGGTACCTGAATGAAGCCCTCAAGCGCGACAAGAAGCTTGAGTATCAAGGCTTCTTCTTCGACGCGCAGGACGGCTGGACACAGCCGACGTCGAACTACGACGAAGAAGTAAAGCGCACGGTGCAGCCGCTGCGCTGGCCGTTCTACGGTAACGGCAAAGTCATCCGCGAGAAGGAAGATTTTTTCAAGCTTAACTATGACGTCATCATCCTCGGTGATATCGACCCGGCCAGCGAGTTCTGGCGCTTCGAGTACTGGGACTGGATCGAGGAATGGGTCTCGCGCCAGCGCGGCGGGCTTATTCTGCTTGCGGGTTCAGCACACAACCCGCAAAGCTACGTGAACAACGAGAAGGCGAAGTCGCTCTATCCCGTTGAACTGGACGATCTGCCCACCAACTATCAGGACCTCGTAAACACGACAGTGCAGAAGCACTGGCGCCTGACACCGGCCGGGCGTGCCCACGAAGTCCATCGCCTCAGCAGCAACCCTGAGCGCAACGACGAAATCTGGGGCAGCATCCGCGATGGCAACTACGAGGCCGGGCAGCTTGCCGGCATGTACTGGTATCAGCCGACGTCGGGCATCAAGCCCGCACCGGCCGTGGCGCTCTCAAGGGTCACACGTGAAGGCCCGGTCAGCGGCGAAGGCGACGTGCTGACGGCCGCGATGCCCTACGGCAACGGCATGACCTTCTATTGCGGCAGCGACGACACGTGGCTGTGGCGGCAGTATGTCGGGGACTACTACTTCTATCGCTTCTGGCAGAACAGCATCCGATTTGTCGCCAGCCGCCGACTTGCAGGCAAGCAGCAGCGTGTTGACGTCTACACCGACAAGACCAAGTACCAGGTCAGCGAAGACGTGAAGGTCTACGTTGAGTTGCTGGGCGACATCTACGGCGAAGTAGTCCAGAACCAGTTGAAAGAACTGAAAGAGCTTCCCAACACCGACGAAGATGGCGACATCCGCAAAGTCATCGTGGACGTGCAAGCCCGCAGCCAGGGGCGCTTGACATCGCGCCGCGTGGTGTTGCGCGAAGTAAGCTGGAGCCCGAACCTGTTTGAGGGCATCGTTGAAGCCAATGAGCCCGGGCAGTTCGATGTCTGGGTGCGCGGCTACGAAGAGAGCCGAAAGACACCGCACCGCTATACGGTGATTGCGCCGGTGGCCGAGCTACGCAACCTGACGCTGGACTTTACAGGCATGAAGGCCCGCGCAACCAAGCTGCCGCCACAGCACGCCGAGTTCGACTATCAGGATGGCAAGCGCGTCTACCTGATGACCGACACCGGCGACGCAGCCTTCGAAGTGCGAGAGCGCGAGAACGAAATCAAGGGCATCACGGCACTATTGTGGGACCGCAACGAAGACCGCTTCGGGCTGCGATCGCTCTTGCTGATTCTCGTGATCGTAATGCTCGCCGGCGAATGGCTGACCCGCAAACTGGTCCGAATGGTCTAGAGCACAGAACCGCGACCGCAAGGGAGCGGCTAACACATAAAGAGCGTCAGACCGGTCACACCAAAAAAACAGCGCCACGAGCGCATTGGCTTGTGCACGCCACCCCACGTCTTGCGGAAGATGTCTCTCTTGCAGCCGCTCCCTTGCGGTCGCGGTTCTGATGTGTGCACTGAGGCTGAGATCGGGCGATCAAATGTAGCCTGACTTCGCTAGTCTGAGTATCGCTTTGGTGATGCAGAGTTGTGGATGGGAGGTCAGTCGATGAATCCGGGTAGTGAAGAAGTTGCGTTGCCAGGTCAAGGACGGCCAAAGCCAAGTACCAAGGGGCGTTGGAAGCAAGCTGCCGTCGGCCGGCCCGGGCTAGTTGTATATCTGGTGCTTTCTGTTGCTTCGGTAGCAACCTTCATGCTGATTGGAAGCAGCACCGCCGGAGCAAACCGTGAGGCATTCGTTGAAGGGGAAGCGAGGGGTGCTGCCGCTGCCATTGCCTTTGCCTGTAGTTCTGCGAGAGAGAACGGTGAAGACGCCAGCAAGTACAAAACAGTTGAGCAGCTTGTGATCACGTACCCGGATTCCAACTACAAGCTTGAGGGAAAGTACTACTCGCCTGAGGAGTACCGGATTCTAAAAAGCGAGTACGATGATGAAGGGAAGTTTAGAGGCGTAATTATCGTCGAACCAGCGGAACGATCTTTCCTGTCTTACCAGCCGCCGACGATCATCTATGACTTCTCGGATTCGTACGATAGTTACGTTGCGGGCGTTATCGTCAAAGATTGACTCTGCAGCCGCTCCCTAGCGGTCGCGGTTCTTACTCAGTCGCTTTTCATGTGTGTGCTTGGCGTCTATTCTGTGGCGACTGAACATGCCCAAACCAATTCCAGCTGCTGATTTCCTCAAAGTGCCCGACAAACTTGAGCGGGCGCCGGTGTACGCAGTTTTCGGCCCTGAAGAATTCCTGCGCCGGAAGTGCCTGCGTGCCCTTATGACGCTGCTGGAATCGCGGGGCTTTGAGATCAAGCGCGTCCATGTTGATGACAGCGTTGCGAACCTGCTTGATGACTTGCGCTCGCCCAGCATGTTTGGAGGCGACTTCGCGGCCGTGGTTCTGAATCAGCGCCAGGGCCCGCGCCATGAAGTCACGACGCGCTTCAAAGACGAGTTCGCGGGCTACATCGAAAAGCCCGGCAAACGCAACGTGCTGGTGTTTGACGGTGCGACGTTCCAACGCAATCTGGTCGTTCCGAAGCGTATAAGCGCTCAGTTTCCGACAGTCATCTGTGAAGAGCTCAAGCCGTGGGACAAACGGGGCTGGAACCGGCTGGTCGAGACGGCCGCGAGCGAGCTAGGACTGAAAGCTGACGACCGGGCCCTGACGGCCTTGCATGAGTACACCGGCGGCAGTCTCGCGCGGGCCGAGTCCGAGTTGCACAAATTGACCTTACTGGTCGATAACGGCAGGCTGACAGCTGACGTTATTGCACAAGCATGCGGCTATGAAGGCGCAGACGTGACATTCCCGTTGTGTGACGCAATTCTGGCGGGTGAATCGCGACAAGCGCTAGGCTATGCCGCTAAAATGGCTGGCAAAGCGGAGTTAGGGTCGGTACTCTCTCTGCTCGCATTGTTGAGGTTGCAGGTGGCTGCCCTTGGGCGAGCTACGTTGACCTTGCAGCAGGGCGGCAGTGCTTCGGATGCGATCTCGCGTTCGAAAGCTCGCCTGCGGGACAATCTCAAGGCCGGTTTCATCAAAACGGCCCGAGAACTGGATCGTGGCGACATTCAGGCAGCAGTGGGGGTTTTGCTGAAAGCGGATGAGTCCATGAAGACGGCGTCGCCTGATCCGGCGAACCTGCTTGTCTCTGTGGTGGCCCGGCTTTGCGAAACTTTGCATAAACGGGAAACCGAACGGGCAGTCATTCGTTAGCACGTTAGTTGAAATCACAACCATTGGCACAACAACCGAGGCGACGGTGGTTCCGGACTACGACGACGACGACATCATCGAAGATTACGACGAGATTACCGATAACTCGGGGGCTCGTCGCGTAAGCTCAGGCCAGGGTGGCCCTGTGCGGCGCCCCAGCAACGGCGTGCGCCCGTCGACGACGGCGATGCCCGCCGTTCAGGGTGACCCGAATGACCCGAATAACTTTAACGGGCCGCCGAAGGGCAAGATCTCACACAAGTCAGCCAAGCTGATTTGGATCATCTGTATCGTGATCGTGGTGCTTGGTGTCGGCGCTGTACTGGCGGACATTATTTTCGACCCGCTTGGTCGCGGAAAGTCGTCCACACCGGCGCAGAACAACGCTGCTACCGCAAACAACAACCGCAGCATGCCGCCGCGCAACAACAAGAGCCCTGAAGAGATCATGCAGGACGAGTTCCGCTCGGCCGTCATCGGCATGATGCGTGACATGGATGCGTCCAAGGCATGGGACTTCTACTGGACATCAGTGCTTGAGTTTGACCACGCCTTCGACAAGATGATCGAGGTCAAGAATCAGGAAGGTGCTTCGGACGAAGACATTGATCGCGCCTATGCTGAGGCAATCAAGCACTACTACAAGGCTAAGTACTCGGCCGAGTTGTTCCGCCATCACTTCGACCAGGACAACATTTCCAAAGAGTACATGGCGATCAACATCGGCAGCGACGACGTCAAGATGCTGACGAAGGAAGAGCTCAAGAACCCCAAGATTCAGCGTTTCCAGGCTGCGTATTCAAAAATCGACAGCAAGTCGACGCGGGTGAACAAGTTCAAGACAGACATCCTGAAGTACGACTTGCGGGCACAGAAGATCCACGACGAATCCCCGGAATGGGAAGCCAGCACCTTCGGTGAATACAAGAAACGCTGGGAGACAAGCACTTCAACGTCACCGCCAGAGTTTGCCCAGGAAGACCTCGATTTCGTAAACAGTGGCGATTACAAAGCCTCTGAAACGAAACTATGGCAGAAGTTCCTGGAAGAACATCCGCCGGAGTAGGCTTTAGTTGAAGCAGATCGGCGGGGGGCGATTGCCCCCCGCTTTGCAATTTGCGTTGCGCCTGCGCCCTGCTTCTGTTGTGCTAACCTTACGATTCGCTTGCCAATGCAAGGAGAGACAGATGGGAAAGTTGCTGAAAGTGGCCGTGTACCTGTTCGCCGTGGTCGGTGTCGTCATGACCGCCGGTATGGGATATGTCTATGCGACCAATGGTGAACTCGTGGATGAGTTCTGGTCCGTGAAGGAAGATTTCCGGGCTGTGCCCGCCGATCGCCGTACAGAAGTCGTGGCGGAACTGCCGGCCCGTATCACGTTTGAGCGTGAGGTCGCTGTCGAAATGGCGGAGCTTCCGGAGGAACGCCGGACCGACCTGTACGAGCAACTGAAGAAGAGCCGCGAGCAGGTTTATGAGCAGTTCAAGCAGCGCATCAGCGCTGAGGCATCGGTTGTTCGCGAAGCCAAGAAGACCCAGCAGGACGTCAAGGAAGTCACCCGTACGATTGAGGAAAAGCTTGGCAAGGTCAACGTGGGAATCGATCTGACCGGCAAGAGTTCCAGTGCGCCGGACAATCTTGCAGCGGTGATTCAGGCCGACGGCGCAGTCTCCAAGGCGCGCCTTGAATACGGCAAGTCGCGCGAAAGCGGCAGCACAGAAAAGCGCGTGGATGCAGCCGTTGACGTACTGAAAGCGCTGGATGCCCTCGGTGAGCGCGTGCAGGCGGCGCGCAAGAAGAGCCTGACCAGTGACGAGAAGGCGCGGCTGTCCGACATCGTGCAGGGCGCCAAGGCGACGCTGTATGATGTGAAGCAGACACCTGGGCTGCTCGAAAACAAGTCGGCGCTGGCCCTGACGAAGAGCATCCCGGCCAAACTGAATGAATAAGAACTATGTGGCAGCCAAGACCGGGACGCACGAGGCGTCCCGGTTTCTGTTTAAAGCTGCATGGCCTGTTCAATGAACGCGCGCGGGATACCGATTTCGGCAACTGTCACCTGCCCGCAGAAGGCCGGGCCTGCAGCTTCATGAAAGCCGGTCTTCTCTGCGATGAACGTGACCGTACTTTCTGCCTTAAAGCAGACGCCCAGCACGTCGCCGGTGTTGGCGTCAAGACCGCTGGGAATGTCTACGGCGAGCTTGGAGCAGTCCGCGTCGTTGGCGTGTTCGATGACTGCGCGGTAGGGGTCTTCAATGGTACGCGTCAGCCCGGTGCCGAACACGGCGTCGATGATTAGTGGGGCCTGAGAAAACTCGCCCCGAGCGTCTTTGATCTGTGCGGACGTGCCCAACTCAGTGATCTCCGCATCAAGCCCGCGCAGCAGGCGGCAGTTGGTCTTTACGTCGGCACCGGCTTTCTCAAGGGCTGACAACTCGCCTATGTAGAACGTCGTGACGGGATGCCCGCGGTTGATCAGTGTGCGCGCAATCGCGAAGCCGTCGCCACCGTTGTTGCCGGGGCCGCACAGCACGATGACCGGCGCGGAAGCCCGGTGCAGTTTCTCTTTCCAGCGTTCGAGTTCATCGACATTGCGCGGGATGTCGTCTTTGCTGCCGGGCTGGCGCAACTTGGCCATGGCGCGAGAGACGCCGTCGATACGCAGAATGCGCTCGGCCTCATCGACGCATGCACGGGCCGCATTTTCCATCAGCACGATCGACGGGATGCCATAGTCTTCAATGGCACGGCGGTCGAGTTCGCGTACTTGCTCACGTGTAAGTGTTTTTGTTAAGCCCATGAAGGTACGCTAGTAAGCAGCGACAAAGACGACAAGCACCACGAGAATCTCATGACCAACGACGGACTCAACGAGCTCCAGGCAATCACGGCCGGGGTGAAACTGGAAGTGTATGTGTCGACGTTCTGCTTCGATTGCACACGGTTGAAGCGCTTGTTGGATACTCACGGAATCGCCTACGAAACCGTCAACATCAGCAGCGTTGCAGGGGCGGCCGAGCGTCTTGAGCGTGAAACCGGCAAGCGTGGCGTGCCGTATGTCTTGGTCAACGGACAACACTGGGTGCGAGGCTATCATCTTGAGCAACCGGGACGTTTGAACCCGGAGCTGTTCGTAAATGAACTGGCCAGCGCGCTGAAGTGATCTAAAACCAGCCCATGCCCTATGACATCAACGTGCGCGTGCGCTACGCCGAAACCGACCAGATGGGCGTGGTGTATCACAGCAACTATCTCGTCTACTTCGAAATCGGTCGCACCGAGATGATGCGCAACTCCGGCATCAGCTACGCCGAACTCGAAGAGCGCGGCTACGTGCTGGCTGTACTTGAGTCATCCATGAAGCATGTCGGCAGCGCGAAGTACGATGACCTGCTGACTGTGCGAACCTGGCTGCGCAACGTCACCAAGACCCGATTGCACTTCGAGTACGCGGTGCTTAGAGAAGACAAGTTGCTGACCAGCGGGCATACGGTATTGGCGTTTCTAAGCCGTGCCGACGGAATGCGCCCGGTGCGCGCACCCGAAGACGCCTTTGAGCGTGCGACCCTTGCCTGCGAACCCGTCGAGAAAGCCTGATCATGCGAAACGCTGGACTGTTGTTGCTGCTTGCGCTGGCACTGAGTGGCTGCCGCGTGTCCGAGTCCGAGACGACGGAAGCCAGAACCGGGGAAGCCTACGCCAGAGTCAACGAGATCAATGAACTGGCCATACTACCCGTGATTCTACCCGACACGATCAGTGGATTTACAACGGAAGAAGAGGTCGCTGCCTGGCGGTTGAGCTGGCCGAGTCTAGCCGCGAATGAGATCGTGGAGGGCATGAAGCATGAGCTGTTTCTGGACGTGGACACCAGGGCGGCCGAAGCAAAGCCAGTGAGCGGCTATTACTTCCAGTTAACGATCTCGAAGCTGGAGATTGCCGACCCGGATGTCGTGGCTGCTGATCCGATGATGTTCGATCAGGACGGCTGGAGCCAGGTGGAAGCCGTGGGTGCTATCTTCGATGCCGATGACGGAGAGCTTGTCGCCGAGTTGAAGTTCCACGTAAGCTCAGGCGGAGGTGGTGAAACGGCCTTTGAGCAGGACATGAACAAGCTGGGCGAGCAACTAGCCGACTGGCTGGAAAGCGCCCAGCGCTAGCTACTTGCCGATGCAGAAGCGGCTGAAGATCAGATCGAGTACTTCACCCGGTGCGTTCACCAGCAGTGCTTCGTCCATCAGCTTAAGGGCCCGTCTGACGTCGGACGCGACAACTTCCGGCGGAGGTGTGTCCGCCAAGGCTTGCGACAAAAGCTTGCATGCTTCGCGCGACCGGATACGAAGCAAACTCGTGGCGCCTCCAGTGGCTGACTGATCCAGACGTTGCGCAAGGCGAGTACGAAGATCATCCAGCCCGCCTCCACTAAGACCAGACACGCTGAGGCTCTCGAGCCCCGCAGGGTTCATTGGATCGGCGGGTCCCAGATCAGATTTCGCAAACACCCAGAGGGCTCGTGAGCGGACTGACCCGTCTCGACGTTGCAGCACGTCAAACTCGGGGGAAAGTTCACTCTGACCCGGCGCGTCCAGCAGTAACAGCACGTCGGCCTGCAGTGCGCGCTCGCGGGCGTGTTCCGTATATCGACCCCGGTCTGAGTCCGAGGCGCCGACTCCGCTCAAGTCGATCAGCCGCGCAGAGTGGTCACCTACTTGAAGATCAGCCTCGACCGGGTCGCGCGTGGTACCCGGCAGGTCACTTACCAGCGCCCTTGCCTTGCCGAGTAGCGCGTTAAACAGTGTGCTTTTTCCCGCGTTGGGTGGGCCGAACAGGGCAATCTGCGCACGATCGCGCCTTGGTGCCGCGTCGTGGGTGCCGACGACTGTTTCAAGATCATGCACGAATGTCTTAAGGTCGTTCTTCAGGGCCGCTTCATCGGCTAAGGCGTGCTCTTCCTCGCTGAAATCGAACGACATCTCAAAGCGCGCACTCAGTGTTCGCAAGCGCTCCGTCAATGCGGCAAGCACGGTCGCTGTTTCGCCGCTCAAGTCTGACAGTGCCTGGCGCCGCGCCGTATCCGTGGTTGCATTGATCAGTTGCAGTACGCCTTCGGCCTTGTGCAGGTCCAGCTTGCCGCATTCGAGGGCGCGACGAGTGAATTCGCCGGGTTCTGCATCGCGGCAACCTAACTCGCGCAAGCGTTCTTCGAGTTGGCGGATGATCGTCGGGTTGCCCGGTACACGCAGTTCGATGACGTCTTCGCCAGTCAAGGTGTGGGGCCCCGGCAGGACCCATGCGAAGGCAGGCAGTTCACCGACCGGCAGTTTCAGCGAGAAGCCCATTGAAGCGCGTCGCATCGGTGCGTCACACAACTGACGTACGATGGCTGGAACAGTCTCGCCGGAAACACGCAACAGCGCTTGGTGTGACCGCGCGGTGGGGGTGGCAAGTGCGAAAATGGTGTCGCTCACGTGCGCACCGTGGTTGCTGGATCAGCTTGCGCCGTGATACTCAGGTTTGTCGTCGTCGGCGACTTTGGGTTTCTTTTTCGGGTCCGGCATGACGCCTTGTTTGATCAATGCGCGCTTCACCATCTTCGATTCAGAGATCGAGTAGATGCTTGAGATGATGAAGTAGAAGGCGAAACCCGACGCATAGCCATAGAACATCAGGCCCATAAGCGGGAACAGGAACGCCATCTGCTTTTGCATTGAGGCCTGCTGCGGATCATCCGGTTTCGGCTGCAGTTTGAATTGAACAATCGAGAGCAGAATCCACATCATCGGCAGCAGGTTGAAGGTCAGCCAGCCGCTGTGCGCCAGAAAGCCAAGCCACGAGTCACCCAGGTACGTAGAAATCGGGATCGTGGCGTCTGGCAGACTGAGATCATGGATCCACAAGAAGTCCGCCTGCCGCAGGAAGAACGCGTTGCCGAAAGCGCGATACAAGCCAATGAAGATCGGTAACTGAATCAGCATGGGCAGGCAACCGCCAAGAGGCAGCATCCCGACGTTGTGTTCCTTCATGGCCGCGCGCGTTTCGGTGAGCATCTTCAGCTGCGCGTCCTGGCCTTTCTTGCCCTCGTACTTCTCTTTGATCGCGTCCAGTTTCGGCTTCACGACCTTCATCTTCTGCGTGTAGGTCGCCATGGACTTCTGCCCACGGTAGGACAGCGGGCTGAGCCCGAACCGCACAATCAGGGTCAGCAGAATGATCGCCAGCCCCGGTCCCACGAGCCCGGTAAGTACGCGCAGAATCCAGATCAGTGGCGTCGCGATCACATCCCAAAAACCGGATGTCGCCAGCTCGGTCCACTGGAGTTTGATGGCTTCGTCGGCCGGAGGATTGGCCAGCCACGCGTCGCTCAGGCGTTCTTTGTCGCGAGGGCCGGCGTAGAAGCGCATCTGCACTTCGGCTTGCTCGCCTGCCGGGATCGTAAGCTTCGGTGCAATCAGCGACGTTGCTGCGTTCTGATCGTTGCCCTTGATAGGCAGCACTTGCCCGGACCAACGCTGGTCACGGTTGTCGGGATCGGCCGCGATGAACGCGATGAACCACTGTGTGCGGGTACCGTGTACGACCAGAAAACGATCTTCGTCGGTGACGTCATCCAGCTTGCGTGCGCTCACCCAGTCATGGACCTCTTCGCCTTCTTCTTCCAAGTCAGCGTTGAGGTCTTCTACATCGCTGGCGAGGGCGCGGATGGTGGGAGAATCTTCGAACTGGATGTAACGCTTGCTGTCGGTGCTGGCATAGAGGGCGATGCGCGAATGTTCGGCTGAGTTGCGGGCGGCGTCGTTAGTCATGCCGACGGGGCCCCACATGCCTACGACCTTTTCCGCGCCTTTGCTGCCCTTGTTTTCAATGCGGATCTTGATGTCGAAGCGGTAGGTGTCCGGCAGCAGCGTGATCGTTTTGTAGATTACCGTGCCGTCTGATTCCTGTGAGTACTCAAAGCCGCGACTTGGAGGAAAACGGAAGGTGATCGACTTGCCTTTTTCAGGTTGTGGGGCGTCTTCGACGACTTCCCAGCGCGAGGTGTTCCGCCACTCGTCGTTCTTGTCGAGTACGAGGGCCATCGGCAGCAGGTCCGGCACTTCTTCAAGTGGGTGCAGCAGCTCAAGCGGCTTTTCGGGTGCATCGACGGGGTTGTCCGGCGTGTGCAGGTAAACCGGTTTCCCGTCGGCATCGATGAACGTCAGGCGATGAAGCACGGCGCCACGGTCGCTGAACTCAGCCGTCAAGCGCTCATTTGCGAGCTTGTGGATGTTGGCGTCAGCAGGCGCAATGACTTTGAATCCGCGCTGGATGTCCTTGGACGTTGGTTCGGGTTTCACTTCAGTCGAAGGCGTATTGTCTTCGATCGTTGGTGGAGCTGGTTTGTTAGCTGGAGGCTCGTTTGATGCCAGCTTGTTACCTGAACCATTGCCGTCAATGACGGGTGGCGGGCTGGCCGGGAACAGGTATTTCTGGGCGAGGAAAAAGGCCACGACCAGAACGGCGATGACGACGACCATCTGGATCATGTCTTTGCGGTGCATCGTCTCTCCAACTCCTCAAAATGCCTGTAAATCAAGCCCCGACGGGCAACCCGTATAGACCCGCAGTGGGGACCCGTCAATGCGGGGTGAGCGACCAACACGGAATTACCAATAGACGGTGCCCTGTGTGCGGTGGGCTGCAAGCTGGCCGGGAATTGGTAACTGGTTATTGGGCATTTGGTAGGCAGGATTTACATAGGCTCGCATGAAATTCATCGAAACCACAATTCCGACATCTCCGACGCTGGGCGCTACGCTAACGTTGCCCGATGAACCCGCAGTCGCTGCGTTGATCGTACAGGGCAGCGGTGTTCATGACCGTGACGGCAATATGCCGGCGGTTGGGTTCAAGAGCACGCTATACCGACGGGTCGCGCGTGAACTGGCGCGCCGTGGGAAGCTGGCAAGTCTGCGTTTTGACAAACGCGGCAGCGACAAATCCGCCGATGAGCCGCAGGACTACACGATTCCGCAGCGTCTGGATGATCTGCGTGCAGCGCTGACAGTGCTGCGTGAGAATGAGCATACTGCAAACTTGCCTCTGTTTCTCATCGGGCACAGTGAAGGCGCGATGATGGTCGCGAAACTGGGCGAGACAGAGAACGTACGCGGGATCGTCAGCCTTGCCGCGCCATTCGGCAATGTCTTTCAACTCCAGCGCGAACGTGCACGTCGCCTGACCAGCGAAGGCAGGGGCGCCGTGAAGGCGAGAGGCGAACGTGCATTGGAGTTTTATCAGCGCATCGAACAGTTCTTCAAAGAGGGCGCAAAGCTTTTGCCCGAGCAGTTCAAAGAATTCGCAGATGAATACCGAGATGCAGGCTTTCAGGGCTGGGAGTCCTACGAGTGGCTGGCCGGGCACTGGGCGAACGCCTTACAGAGAGACCCCACAAAGTCAGGCAAGCCCATGCTGGTAGTGCAGGGCGGTCGTGATGCCAGGCTTTGGCCTGACAACATTGAGCGGTGGCAAGCATGGTGTGAAACTCGTGAACTTGCGGACTTCGTGCTTATTGACCACATGGGCCACGACCTGAATGACGCGCGCCAGAAGGCCTTCAGAGTCGATGACGACGTGCTGGATACGGTAGTTGAGTGGACTCGCAAACACTAACGCCCCCGACTTGCGTCGAGGGCGCGTGAGCGTAGGTGGTGGCTCTAACTCGCGACGTGCTGTTTGAACTCAGGAAACAAGTGCAGCAGGTACTCTGAAAGTGTGCTGAACGTCGGGCCGTAGCCACCCTTGTAGATATAGAACTCAAGGTCCGTGGCTGCTTCGCCGCCGTCCTGATAACGCTTGCTCTTGTCACGCTCAAGCATTCGGTCGAGTACGCGCTGAAGGTCGTCATCGACGTTCGGGTTGTAGTGGCTGATCGGCGGAATCGGCTTCTTCTGAACGTTTTCAATGCAGACCAGCGTGTCATCATCGGCGAATATGTTGCGCCCCGCCAGCAACTCATACAGCACGACACCGAGACTGAAGATATCGCTGCGTCCGTCGGTCTGCTCAAACGCGGCCTGCTCCGGGCTCATGTACTGCACCTTGCCCATCAGCACGTCGCCCTCTTTGTCCTTCATCAAGTTGCGTGCCTTGGCGATACCGAAGTCGGTGAGTTTGCACACACCCTCGGTGTCGATCATGATGTTCTTGGGGCTGACGTCACGGTGGACGACGCCGAGCAACTCGCCCTGCGCGTTGCGCTTCTTGTGCGCGTACTCGAGCGCGCGGGCGACGCGGCTGCAGATGTAGACACACAGCTCGGTCGGGATGCGCTTTTTGTATTGGTGATGACGGTCGATGAACTGTTCCAGGTTTACGCCGGCGATGTACTCCATGGCCATGTAGTACTGGCGACCGGCCTTGCCCAACTGATAGATCTGCACGATGTGCTGATGAATCAAGTCAGCTACGAGCTTGGCTTCACCAATGAACATCTCAACGAATTCATCGTTTGCAGAGAAGTCTTCGAGGATGGTCTTGATGGCCATGCGTTTTTCAAAGCCGTCACTGCCGAGCTGGATGGCTTCGTAAACCGCGCCCATGCCACCCTCGGCGAGCTTGCGCACGAGCTTGAAAGTGTTTGTATCCTGAATTGTGGACAGCGCGTCGATGTTGCGCTCTGATTTCTTGAAGAGGCTCAAGGCCCACTCCTTGTATGTACAACCGGGTCCTGCCGGACGGCAGATACGGCCCGAAGGCCCAAAGTACTGGGTGATGCAACGTAATATTGCAGACACGGCAGCCAACTGCAAGCCCTGCCTGCACGATGAGTTTGCCTCAGATCTGTCACTGAAAGTAGCCGGATGGAAGCAGAACCCGAGAACCCTGAGACACAGGCGCTAGAGAAAAAACGGGCGAAGGCGCGTGGAGTGCGCAAAACGCTGCGCCGGGTGCGTGTGGGCTTCGCGCTGGTTACGCTGACACTGGCGGGCTACATCTTTCTGAGTTACGGCATTTACACCGTGCCCGGCGAGTATCATGCGTCATCGACCAAGATTCAGTCGCCCATCAGTGATGTGCAACCGGGCGACACGCTGGTGCTTCTGAATCTGAACCTCTGGCGTGAGCCCAAGCTGGGTGACGTCGTGATCTATGACCACCCAAACCCGCGCGACGGTGTTCCCAGCCAGTTGATTGGACGCGTCGCCGGGCTTCCCGGCGAAACACTGACGCGTGTCGGCCCTACAATGAAGGTGGCGGATCGCTTGCCCCTTCCGGTCGGTTTCGGCATGGGCGGCAACTCGCTAAAAAGCGGAGACGTGATACCGGAGGGCGAGTACATGATCGTCACGGACACTGATGCCGTGGGCTACGCCGACAGCCGAGATTTCGGATTTATCAGAGGCGAAACGATCCAAAAGAAAGTGATCTTCAATCTCGCCTTCATGCTTGGACAGCGCCAGATGAAGCAACCATCAGGCAACGAACCTGGGTAGCCCGTATCTGTGATTGCCGCCGGCATCCTGATAACCTCCCGCCATGCCTTTTACAAAATACGGTCTCCGCGAATTGTTCCTGTTCGGCTTCGCCATACCCGGCGTGATCTGGGTCGGCGTCTGGGCTTTGGCCTGGTTTGTTCACCCGGCCCTGTGGTCGCTGGGGGCAGTTCCGCTGTTCCTGACTGGCTTCAACCTGAACTTCTTCCGCGACCCGGAGCGTCCACTGCCGGGTGATGAATTCACGGTAGTCAGCCCCGCCGATGGGACGGTTACCGATGTCGGCGGCAAGGTGCTGGACGAGTATCTGGAAGGCGAGCATCAGGGCATCGGCATCTTCCTGAGCGTGTTTGACGTCCACGTGAATCGTGCGCCGCTGGATGGCGAACTGGAGTACTCACGGCACCAGGACGGTGACTATCGCGATGCCCGCGACCCAGAGTGCAGCACGCTCAACGAAGCGCAGAATCTCGGCTTCAAAAGCAAGTGGGGGCCGAAGTACTACATACGCCAGATCACGGGTTTGATTGCCCGGCGCATTGTTTGTCCGCTCTCTGTCGGTGATCCCGTAAAACGTGGCGAACGCTTTGGCATGCTGAAGTTTGGCAGCCGCACCGAGCTTTACTTCGACAACGCATTTGAAGTCGAATGGAAAGTAAAAGTCGGCGACAAGGTCAAAGGCGGTGGCACCGTGATAGCCGTCGTCAAGGTAGCCGGAAGCGCTGCGGAAACACCTGAAAACGAAGAGGCCGTCTCGGCCTGAGGAGGCACCGTGAGGCGTTGCATTGCCCTAGCACTGCTTGCCCCGCTGCTGTGCCTCTTCTGGCAAGGCGAGGCTCAGGCGGAGACCGCGAAGACGGTCAACTGTGTCTATCCCGGTGAAGTACTTGCCAGCGCGTTGGCTGACTTCTCGACTCAACTGGGCTATCGGTTTGAACCCGGTGACTACGAAGATTCCTTCGAAATCGAACAGCCGATCTGGGTGCTGGCCAAGGATGTAAAGCCGGAGCTAGCGGCGCGAATGATTGGCGCCTCCGGCGGTGTCCAGATCAATCTGGATGACGCAAATCGCCGCATCACACTGACGGACCTGGACAGCGACGAAGCCGATGCACGCAGCGTAAAGGGATTCAAGATTGACGATCTGGCTGCGCATTTTCTGGCCTATCAGAAGCGCTATGGTCGTGTAGGCGACGGGACAGACCCTGACTTGCTTTATCGCCCGACGGCGACCGAAGAACTTCGCGACGCCATCTCTGAAATCCTGCGCCTCGAAGAAACGGAAGGCGGGGCGGGTTCGGCCGTGGGCAAGCGGCTGATTTATACCCGAAGCAAAACCGAATTGGCGCAGATTAGTGAGTTGATTCAGCTGCTTGGCACGGCTGCCGGCGGCGAGAGTGCTGCATTGAAGCTGGATCGTCGCAACCGTGATGAACTGCGAAAGCTGCGCTCGGACTTTCAGCCGGGTGACGGGCTGCTGAGTGCCCTGCTGTACCAGCTTTTCAAAGACTACAGCGTACCTGTCTACATTGACGCGGGACTGATGGGCCAGTTCGATTTCCAGTACGACACAACGGAAGTCACGCTGGAGGCAACTTCAACACACTTTGACGCCTTGCAGGCACTGGCCCGTGAGAACTTCTTTGCCGTCGACAGCGTGGGCGGCGCACTGAGACTCAACCAGCAGGACTACGCAGGCAGCGCCAGCTATCGCGTGTTCGATGTAAGCGAGCTGCTCGTCGAACTAGAGCAGGCCTACACCGAGTTAAAGACGGGCGAAGATGTGCTGGAGGGTTTTCACGGAGACTTGCGCAGCCACGGCGGTGTCGACGTAGTCATTGATGCGCTCGAGTTGCAGCTCGAGAGTGCAGGACATTCACCGCTGATTCGCGCATATGGGGCACTGGTAGTCGTCGTGGGCGGCGTTGACGTTGTGGATGCCGGCGTCGAAGTGCTTGAAGCCATGGGTTGGAAGCAGGCAGAGGCAAACGAGGAACCCAAATGAAGACGTTCGTTTGTGCCAGTGTTGCGTTGGCCTTGGCGGCCGTTCTGTGCACCGCACAGGAAAAGCCTGCCACGGTGGACTTTCGAGTCTACGACGGCTCGGCCGGCGAAGCGGTCGAAGCCTTGCAGCAGGCCACTGGGTTGAAGCCGACGTACAACGATGTTGACGCGGACGACATGTCATTCGGTACCGTGTTGGTTGCCACTGGGCTTGGCCGCGACGACGCGTCCCGTGCGTTGGCATTCGCGACTGGTTGCAATGTCCAGCTTGAGCCGCAAAGCGGCATTCTGAGAATCGCTCCGCCCGGCGAACGCGCCCGCGGCGGGAATGTAAAGGGTTATGACGTTAGTGTCCTGGCCGGGCGATACGTCGAATATGTCAACACCTGGGGCGCCGCAAAACGACGCTTGGAGAAGGATGTAAAACCGGAGCCGGAGCGCACGGCCGCTGAATATCTGGCTGGGCTGATTGAAGACCTGCTGTACGACCCATGGGGTGAAGACCTGACCGCGAGCGTGGTAGGGGACCGCATCCTGTTTACCACACACGACAGCAGCCACGGACGAGTGCGCGAGCTACTTGATTTGCTTATGAAGGACGGCGGTGGCGAGTCGTCAGACCTTCAACGCGAGCGCGATGTTGTTCAAAAGCTCAAAGATTCCCCGTTCAGCGTCGCCTACGACAACACGCCAATCGCAAGTGTTCTCGCAGGTATCTGCGTTGATGCGGAGGTTGGGTTGGTGCTCGGGCGTGAGATGGCGTTCACGTGTTCGGACTTTCACACGTCGATTGCGTTCTCAAAAAAGACCTGTTGGGACGCATTGAAGACGACGCTGGATATTCTGAAAGAAGAGGACTTCGAGCCCCTTGTCGGCGTGCGCGGCGGTTGTGTCGCCATTGAGTTGGACCGCGACGATATCAGCCGCGGCTATCGGGTGTACGACATTGCGGAGCTTCTGAAGAAGCTGGCAGCGGCCTACCAGCGTCAAGGTACGGCGCCCGGCAAAGAGGGCGGCTACGATGGCGACCTGAAAGATGCGGGCGGAAACTTTGTGGTGCTGGATTCGTTGTATGATCTGCTGGATGCAGGCGGTCATGAGGGACAGTGTTTCGTCTACGGCACTCGTCTGGTTGTACGAGGCAACGTCGAAGCGATTGACGCAGCAACGGAAATTCTTGAGCAGATGGGCTGGGAGAAACCCAAGGACTGATGTCAGAGACCCCCTCAGCAAACGAGTCGCAGTCCGGCGTCGAGATTTCGGCCAGTGGGCGCCTGATTCAGCTTGAGGCGGCTGACAGCGGGTCTTTCGCCGGTGTGAATACGTCGAGACGCTTGAGGCGGCGAAAGCGCATGCCCGGGCTCGCGATGCTGCCTACGGCTCTGACACTCGGCAACGCGGTCTGCGGTGTGGCTGCCTTGATCGAGTTGACGAAAGCCTATGCGGCTGTCACGGCAGCGAATTCCACGGAAGTATATCTGCGCCTTGGATACGCAGCGTTGTTGATCGGCGCGGGTATGCTGTTTGATGCACTCGACGGCAAAGTCGCGCGCATGACTGCGACCACCGGGCGCTTCGGGGCGGAATTGGACAGCCTCTGCGACGCTGTCACGTTTGGCGTTGTGCCCGCGCTGATGATTCGTGTGGCCGGTGACTTCTTCTTCGCGCACACGAGTAACTTCAACTTTGACACAAAATTGTTGTGGGCAGTCAGTGGGCTGTACGCCTGCTGTGCCATCCTGCGTTTGGCGCGGTACAACGTCGAAACTGACGAAGAGGACGATCATTCCAGTTTTCGCGGGCTGCCTTCGCCGGCCGCTGCGGCAAGTGTGTCCGGGTTTGTGCTCGGACTGACTTGGCTGCACGAATTTCTTTCAGGCTTCTCCGATGCGTGGGTGTGGGTCTTGAGAGTGGCGTACCCGCTGATGTGTGGGCTGATCGGCGTGATGATGGTGACGCGGGTGCGCTATTCGCATCTGTTCAACAGGCTGGTGAGCCGCAAGCAAAGCCTGCGTACGATGGTGATCTTCCTGCTGATCGTCACGCTGGTGGTTGTGTTCATTGACTTCTGGCGCCTGACGGTCCCCGCGCTGATGCTGGCTTACGTGCTGTCGGGGCCGATTTACTTCGCTTACCGGCTGATACGCGGGCGCGGGCTGCTTGGGCGTCGATTGGCGCTGGCCGAGCGCAAGCGTCAGCGCGACGAACGCGCAACGATCAAGAAAAGTACGACCTGACATGCCTGCAAAAATTCTGGGCACCGACAACCCTGAGCATATTGAAGAGGCTGCTCGCATACTGCGCGAAGGCGGGCTCGTCGCGTTTCCGACCGATACGGTTTACGGCGTTGCAGCACTCGCGGATCCCAACTTGCACAGCGCGAAGTTGCAGGAATTCAAGGGCGGCAGACGTGAGCCGTTTTCACTGCATCTTCCGGATGTTGAGTCGGCTCTCAAGTTTGCGGCGCCGTTGAATGAGCTTGAAGAATGGGCGGTCAAGGCGCTCAGCCCACGCGGCGTAACCGTAATCGTGGCCAACGGGGCGAGTCAGACCGGTTTGGGGCTGCGCGTCGTGCAAGATGAAAGCGGGTCTCGTTTCCTGAAGCTGACAGACGGGCCCGTTGTTGCTACCAGTGCGAACCTTCATGCCCAGCCACCGCTGAGTGACCCTGACGAGATCGCACACCTGCCGGGTCTGGATGCTGTTTTGAGCGCCGGGGTTTTGCCAGTGAGGTCTGCCAGCAGCGTCGTTCGCTTGGTGCGCTGCGGACTGGAGATTCTGCGTGAAGGGGCAGTGAAGCAGGCCGATCTTCAAACCTTGTTTACGCAAAGCATTGAATTCGTCTGCCTGGGCAATCTGAACCGCAGTGCTTTCGCGCACCGCTTGCTTGAGGCCATGCAGCAATGTTATGGCGACAACCTGGCGACGTTCGTTCCTGCCTATGAGCTGTTTTCGTCAGGTCTGATTGCGCATCCCCAAGCACGTTCGCCTGAGAGCATGCAACGAGCCGCCCAGGCCTTCCACACGGATTTGGCCAGTCACGCGCCGACGCGATATACCCCGAACGCCAGTGCCGGACGCAGGCTTGTATCGATGGGGGACGATGTTCGCGCCGACGTGCAGGCCGTCGATCAATCGGCAAAATGCTGGAATGTTCTCGACCCGATGGGCGGACCGCCCGAAGACTATGTGACGACGACGCGACAGGTGCGGGCACAAGTTCAATCGCTGCTGGCGAGGACTGCTATGGTGCGTCCCAACGATGCGGCATTGGAAGCGAAGTTTGACAAGCTATTCTCGTCGACCCCGGGAGACGACTCATGAAAATTGCTATTGCCGCAGACCACGCCGCCTTTGACATGAAAAACGAGCTGGTCGCATTTCTCAGAGAGAGCGGCAATCAGGTCGATGACCTGGGGCCGTTTTCCGCCGATCGCGTAGATTACCCGGATTTTGCTGCCCGTGCGTGCGCCCGGGTCGCGGACAAGTCGGTGCATCGTGTCGTGCTGGTGTGCGGGTCCGGCATCGGCATGGCTATGAGTGCAAACAAAATCTCCGGCTGTCGGGCGGTTGTTGCTCACAACTCGTGGGAGGCCGAGATGGCGCGGCGTCACAATGATGCCAACGTGATCTGCTTCGGAAGTCGCTCAATGGGTATCGACGTCGTCAAGCAGAGTCTTGCCGTGTTCATCGCTACAGAGTTCGACGGCGGTCGTCATACAGGTCGCGTCGCGAAGATGTCGAAACTGGATGGCAGCGCCATCAGCGACGTACCCGGCGAATAGCCAGTTTGGGGCTGTGAATCCATGCCCGACCTTGTCTATCAGCACTGGAGCGACGACCTCGACCCTGAGGTCTGCGTCAGTGTTGACGGCAATGCGCCGGGGCGGCTGAATCTTTCGCATTGGCCGGGGAATCGGACACCCGTTCGCTTCCGCCACGACCTGTCGACCGGCATGTGTATCAAGCTGGCGGAATCCAAAGATCGTCTGGAGACGCTGCGCGGCATCACAACAGTAACCAACAACCACTGGGACACGGACGGCGCTTGCGGTGTGTTCGCCGTGATGCAACCCGCGCTTGCGCTGGTGAACGCGCCGACGCTTTTGTCCGCCGCCATAGCCGGTGACTTCGGCCAGTTCGGCACGCCCGAGGGCGTCAAGCTTGACCTTACGCTTACGGCCCTTACCAAGCGCCACGACAGCCCGGTGGCAAGTGATCGGTTTACGGATGATCTTGAGCGGCGTCAGGCACAGTACGAGTACGCGCTGGAGTTAATCCCGCGCCTGCTGGTCAACCTGGACCTGCACGCTGACTGGTTTGCCCAGGAGTTCTGGTCGATCCAGCAGGACTTGCGCACGCTGCGCGAAGACGACGCGGAGCTTGAGCGTTTTGACACCCTCGACTTCTGTGTCGTGACCAGCGACCGCGATCTGCATGAGACTGCCGTCAACACCGTGACGGGTTGTGATCGGATTCTCAGCGTGGTGACGGGGGATGACGGGGGCTATCGCTACAAACTGCGCCTCACCACGCTTTCCTGGTTCGATCTTCTGACCGGACCGCCACGCCAGCGTCTGGATTGGTCGGACCTGAATGACCGCCTTAATGAAGAAGCCGCCGGCCCGGACGGGCGCTGGGTGTGCGACGATCTGAAGGACCCAACGCCCGCGCTAGGCTTCATGAACGATGCGGGTGAGCTGGTCCCAAACACAGTCCGCCCGGAAACTGTGAAACGACTGATCGCACAGTTTTTCAGCCAGGGGCCGTATCTACCGGCCGGAATTTGACCGTCCGACCCCTTTGCGTCACCAATCTGTCTGAAATGCAATCGTCGCTTGACCTTGAGACAAATTCGGGCCATGCTGTCATTCACCCCCATAGGCGGAAACGAATACAGCAATTAGCTCGGCTTGATTGGTTCTGCCAATCGGCCATCGCCATTGTTTCGAGGATTGTATGGCAAAGACCGCATGGGGCATCGAGCTCGGTACATCCAGCGTCAAGGCCGTGAAGCTTGGCGGTGATCGCGGGGGCGTCTCCCTTGAAGACGTCGCGATCATCTCGCTGGCTGAATTCGGTTTGGGCGCGGGTACCACCATCCAGGACGCCACGGCCGGTGCGCTCAATGAGTTGCGCTCAAGCAAGGGCATCAAGAAGGGCGAAGAAGTTTTCGTCTCGATCTCCGGCCAGAATACCCTTGGTCGAATCATCAGCCTCCCGCCCGTTCCCAAAGAACGCGTGCGCGAGACGATTGAGAACGAAGCCCGCTCACAGATTCCAATCAAGCTTGAAGACGCCGTCTGGGACTTCCAGATCATTGATGATCAAGACCCTGATGAACTGCGTGTGAACCTGTACGCCGCCAAGAAAGACGTCGTCGATGAACTCGTCGATATCTGTGACATGGCGGGCTTGCAGATCACCGGCGTGCAGGTGGCGCCGCTCGGTATCTACAACTACATCAAGTATGAGATGGACGACGCCGTAAGTGATTCATGCGTCGCCATCGACATCGGTGCCGAAAACACCGACGTCATCATTCTGGATGGCCAGAAGACATACGTGCGCGTGGTGCCGGTCGCCGGCAATGACATTACCAAAGCCCTGCGGGCGCGATTCAAGCTTGCAGCAGACGACGCAGAAAAACTCAAGCGCCGCGCCCACAAGAGCAAAGACGCCGCCGCGGTCTTCGAAGCCATGAAGCCGCCACTGAAGGACATGGTCGGTGAAATCTACCGCGCCGTGGGCTTCTACAAGAGCCAGCACGACGACGCGAACATCAACCAGCTCGTCATGATGGGCAACGGCAGCAAGCTGCTGAACATCAAGAAGTTCTTTGAGCAACAGTTGCAGTATCAGGTCCACAAGGTGGATACGCCGGTTCGCATTGCGCTGGCGCGCAGCGTTGACCCGACGGAAGTCCAGAACAACATCCAGAGCCTCACCGTGGCGATCGGTCTTTCGCTGCAGGGGCTCGGGCTGGACGAAGTCAACACGATCAACCTGATTCCACCTGAGTACATTGAGCGTCAGGGCGTCGCCAAGATGCAGGTGCCCTTCTACGCGGGTGGCGCCATTGCCGCTGTCGGTGGGTTGATTGCGCTGCTGATGGCGATCTTCTCGACGGCCGGCGTGGACACCGTGATTGAACAGGCGGGCAGCCTTGCCAGCACGGCCGACAAGCGCAACAAGGAAGTGTCGGCGCTGCAGCCCGCGCAGGAAGACGTCGAGAAGGCCTACTCGCTCATGAACGTTGCTTCGGGCGTAGTTGGCAGCCTGCCTGCCGCCAAGCCGAGCGATGAAGACGACGAAGACGCGCCGCCGCCGCAGGATACCGAACTGACCATGCGGGCCGATGAGGCTGGAGCGTTGATCTCACGTACAACCATCGATGCACTCGCGAAGTATGCCGGTGGCGATCCGCGCACGAAGATTTACTACGCCAATTTTACGGTACAGGGTCTGAACGGTGGGCTGCTTCAGCGCACAGCTTCTTTGCTTGAAGCCAAGGAAGAGCCGGCCTGGGTCGGTGCCGAAGAAGGCGAAGGCGGTCACTATACCAACAAGCGCACGTACACCTTCCGTGTCTGGGTGGCATCGAGGCTCACCAGTTCTATCGACGAGAACGCAGCCCACGAAGCACTCAGCGGCAAGCTGGGCGACAAGAAGAAGGGCATGCTCGTTGAACAACTGCGCGCCGCACTGATTGAGGAGTTGCGTGCGACCGGCCAGCTAAAGGACCTGGACGAGAAGGCCCTCGCTAAAATCAACTTTGATGACCACCTGACGATCGCCATCAACCAGATTTCGAACACCCAGTACACCAACAAGGGCAAGATCACACTCGCTGAAATCGTCGGCACGAACGTTGGCATGACCGTCAACGGGCGTCCGCCGAAAGCTTCACGCGAATTGAACGAAGCCGAGTTTGGTGTCTCGGAAATCAGCGTAACCCTGACACTCACGCCCGTTCAGGCCCCAAGTAGCGGTGAAGAAGAAGAAGCCACGGAGTAGGCAGTCTCACGCAAATTGGCGGCACGAAACGACTGGCAGGAACGACTATGGATAACCTGAAAAAGAACCTTCACTTTGTGGTGTTCGGTGGCGGGGTGCTGCTCGGCATCATTCTGCTGTTTGTGGGCATCACTGTGCGAGGCGGCAAAGAAGAGTCGCTGTCGACGGCGCAGGCTAACCTCGCCAAGTACAGCAGTGTCAAAAGCAAAGGCACGCTAGAGCGTGCAACCAAGCGTGCCAGCGGCTTCGGCGGTACACTCGAAGAGGCTGAAAACGCGCTCAGCAAGGGCAAGTCCGTTGCGTTCAACTCGGACTACACCACACATCCATCCGGTGGGGCATTCTACAGCGCTGAGGCCAACGCGAAGCTCAATGAACTGAAGGCTCGTTTCGCAGCCATGGAAAAGCCGCAGCCGATGCCGAAGCTGCTTGAGCATTACTCGTTCGTGCAGACCGGCAACAGCGGCTCGAGTGCGTTCTGGACACAGCTTGAAAAGGACATGTCTTCGCCGCCCAATGAGAAGATTCGTCACTACCAGATGCGCCTGCGCATCATGGATGAATTCGCCACTACCTGCGAACGCCTGCTTGAAACCGGCGCTGAAGGTGCGCTTGGTGTCGCGTTGATCAGCATGAAGTTTGACGAGTATTCGCCGTCGGGCAATTCACCGCTGGATTCACCGTGGATGAACATGCCCTTTCAGGTCGTCATGGAAAGTGCGCCGTCATTCGCCGTGCTGCTCAGCAATGAGTTGGTGAACCCCACCAAGCGCAGTCTGGGCAAGACCGCCGACGGCAAAGAACGCATCGGCTTCCCGATCTTCCTGGACATGCTGCAGACCGAAATGAAAGAGCGCCCACTGCTGGTGCGCTTCGACATCGGCAACGACGAGAAGGCCGAAGTTGCGAAGAAAGTAAACGAGGAATTGGGCGCGGGCGAAAAGATCAACGTGCCGTCCGACCCAAAAGCGCTGGACCCGAAGGAAGGCGAAGGCAAGAAGCTGGTTGAGGAAGCGACCAAAATCCTGAATGAATCGGACGTGATTGAACTGCCGGTGCGTGTTGGCATGCGCCTGCGCGCGGGCTCGTTCAACAAGGACTGGAAGGTCGTCGCAGCACCACCCGAAGAATAGCAGAGGTACCGGAGGAGAGCGTAACTTCAAGCGTAGAAACCCCGGTGACCCCTTCCCGAAGGAAGGCTACAGATTATGGCAAACGAAAAGAAACCTAATGCTTTGGCACAGTACGGCCCGATCGGGGCGCCGCTTCTTGGCGTCTTGCTCGCGATCGTGTTCATTGCCATTGCGATCGTGACCAACGAATTGGGCGAAGGTCAGACCCAGCTTCAGACCAGCGTTGAGAAAGTGCGCAAGCAACTCGACGACCCGTCGGCCGGCGGTGAGACCGATACGATCCCGCTGCCGGATTCCGTGGCAGCCGCCATGACACCCGGTGAGGCCAACAACTGGAACCCACCGGCCGGCGCAGGCAAGTTGCTGGAACTGCCAATCAAGTGGGTCGTCACCATGGACGACGCCAAAGGCGACGAGTTCGACGAGTACGACATCGCCCCTAAAGACGGCGTCTGGACGGAAAATGAGTTTCAGCAGACCCCTATCTGGGGGCAGCCGAATTTGCGTGGTGAGTTCAAAAACTGGGATCGCAACAGTGATGGCCAGATCAGTCGCGAAGAGTACGACGATCCACCGCGCGACAACCGCGAACAGTTTGACGAACTCAACACCAATACAGATGGCGGTGAGTTTCTGACCGAGGGCGAAATCACAGCTCAACAGGTCCGTGATTGGGACCGCTACCCCTACGACGACAAAGTCAGCTTTGAAGAGTTCGAGCGCCGCTACGAGCCGCGTGAAGAGCGTGACCTTGGGCCGGTCGTAAACGTGCAGGCCAAGGTGGACCCGGCGCAGATGGAAATCATCGTGACCTGGGAAAACCCGGCCGTTGCCGACCTGCCTGAAGACATCAGCTTCTATATCGTGCGCCGAGCACCGGAGACGGTGGAGAAGCGTAAGGCTGAATACCGCCGGAAAGTTCAGGACTACAACAAGCGCCTGCTTGAGTGGGAAGCACGTTTTGATAGCTGGTGGACTTCACCTTCTGATGCAAACGCCGAAAAAACGAACAAGCAGGTCGAACCCAACAAGAACAAAGCGCAGAAGAAGTTCCAGGAAGCCACTGACGATCTGAAGCCCCAAGCACCCGAACAGGCCGGCGACTGGGAAACTGTCACCGAGAGTCCCATAACCGGCAATGAGTATCGTGACACCTCGTTCGATACAGACGTCACTTACACATATGCCGTCTACATGGCGACGACGAAGAACCCGAAACGCGGCGTGAACGTCGGCGACCAGAATGCGGCTGGCTACTACACATGGCCTGAGCGCACGTTGGCTTCCGGTCACCCGGTGATTGTCACCAACCGCATCGTCATGAGTGCAGGCGGTGTCTCTGGCGATGACGTCAGCATCAGCCTGACCAAGTGGCATCCGGTGCCGGACGCCGAAGGCAATCCAGTCTGGTACAAAGTTCGGGTCACCGAGAAAATCAGCCCGCAGGATTCTCTGGGTGGCAAGTACAACATGATGGCGCTGAAGGACCGCGACGTGGAAATGTTTGACGTCAGCGACACCGCCCTCAACGCCGCCGAATTGCTGCCTGAAGACACAGAGATCGACTTCACGACCGGTTTTAACTTTGTCACCCGGGCCGGCGGCTTCGTGTTGAACTCACGTGAGCACGGCGACTTTGAGCTGCCGACGGCCACTCGCGGCGCCATCACCAACCCGACTCAGCCATCGACGAGTGACAATGCGCTTGAGGTTCGCTGCCTCACCGTCAAAAACGGCGGCAAGGAAGCGCGCATTGAACTGACACGCTGGCACAAGGTCGGTGAAGACTGGCTGCGCGTTGTCATGACCGTCAACGTGGGCAAGGGCAAGGACGTCGGCGGCACCATAAACCTCGGCAGCCCGGGCAACGACGTCAAAGTGTTCGACGCCACAGGCAAAGAGCTCAAGTCGAGCGATCTGAAGAAGTTTGCAGATCAGACCGTTGATCTGGCGGCAGGTGAATATGAAGGTCTCAAAGATCGAAATGTCACAGTAGGCGGCACAACTGTTGACCTGTTTGGCACGATTTTCAAGGACTAGTAAGCAAGTTCTAACGGTGGGGCAGGTGCTTCGGTGCCTGCCCCATTTTTGCTGGTTAGGTGGTGACTTCCTGACACACCTAAAATCCATCATTCCAACATGACGCAAGCGTGACAGCTGGACTTGGCAAGAGCGTTGACACAAGGCGTACTGCGGCTACATTGAAGGCCCCCTCCGTTATTCGTGTGGACCCCTACGCATCGTCCCCCGGGTTTTCCCCGATGGATGAGGAGCGAGTAAGTATGAAGTTTGCGTTCACCAGGCGCCTAGGAATAGCCGCCATAGTCGGTATCACGGGGTTTCTTACTGCTTGCGCGTCCAGCGCGGTTACCGTGGATGATACCCCGGTAAATCCGACAACGGACGATTACGTTTCACAGCTCAGCAAAGATGGCGACACGCCGTCACGCGCCGAGCGACGTGAAAGCGCAGAAGGCAGTAACAGCGCCGATGCCGGTCAACCCAGAGAAGTTGCCAGCCGCGGCGAAAACGCCACACGCAACGCCACTGAGGGTGTCAATGACAAGGACCTGAAGGCGCTGGCGCAGTACTATGCCAACGAAGCAGCGCGCCTGTATCAGGACAAGCGCTACGACGACGCGCTTGATTTCGCACGCGACTCATTGCTGATGGACCCGGGCAATGCCATCGCGTCTGAAGTCAAGGCAAACGTTGAGCAGGCCTTGGGTGTGCAGCGCAGCCCCGGCGAAAACATGGCCCGCGCACGCAGCGAAGAAGAATCCGCGATGCGCGCCGAGGCCGTGTACGAAATCAGCCACGGTCTGGATGTCGCTGACAAGCTCATTCGCGAAGGCAAGTATTCGGAAGCCATCGCGGAAGCCGAGAAGGTTCTCGATATCATTCGCTGGACTGACTACATGATCGAGACCGAAGGTTTCGAGCGTGAAGCACGCCTGATGATCCAGCAGTCTGAGCAGATGCGCGAGAAAGCCCGCCTTGACGACTTCGTCAAGATCCGTGAGCAGGAACGCCGCATCCGCGAGATGGAAATCCAGCAGGAACTTGACCGCTATCGTGAAGAAGTTCGCAACCTGTATGAAACGGCCAAGGAGTACTTCGACCGCCGTGAGTACAAAGACGCTGTCGTCGTGCTGAACAAGATTCTGCGCGAAGACCCGTACAACGAGCAGGTCGCACGCCTCAAGCAGATCGCGACGAACCTTGACCAAGGCCAGCGCGACCGCAACGCTTGGGAAGACTTCAATCGTAACTGGAAAGAGACGATGAAGCTGGTTGAGGCTTCAACGCCGATCCCGACCGAAGACATCATGCTTGCTTCGTACGAGGATTGGATTGAAACCAACCGCCGCGCCCGCGAGCTTGAGGATTCACGCCGCACGCCGCTTTCCAAGGAAGACATCTCGGTCCGCAGCGCGCTTGAGTCGGTGAACCTGCCGCTCTACTTCGAAGCGACACCGCTTGATGACGTGATTGCCAAGTTCCGCACTGAGGGTCGTATCAACATCCTGCGTGCCCGCGGCGTTGACGGCGAACAGGAAGTGGACCTTGAGCTTGGTCGTGTGAAGCTGCGCCAGGCGCTTGACCTGGTTTGCGACCAGCGTGACCTTTCATGGCGCGTTGAAAACGGTGCGGTCATCATTGACGAAGCCGACGCAGGCGAAGGACGCAACGTCGTCCGTCGCGTCTTCAACGTGGCTGACCTTCTGATCAACCTGCGCACCTTCCGTGGCGACGAGCCTCGCCTCGCCGGTGACACCGAATCAGCCGGGCGTCTCCCGCCTGAAGAAGACGAAGACGAAGCTGATCCGCTTGAGATCGAAGACCTGGTTGAAGTGATTGAAGAAGCCATCGACGTCAGCAGCTGGGACCTCGACGGGCACGGCATCACCTATCGCCAGCAGGACCTGATTGTTCTGAACAGCCCTGACAACATCGACCGCGTGTCGAACCTGTTGCAGGACCTGCGTCGCAGCCAGGGTCTGACTGTCTCCGTGGAAGCGCGCTTCATCACGATTCGTGACGACTTCCTTGAAGACATTGGTCTCGACTTCCGTGGAATCGGCGGTAGCCCGCAGATTCCGGCGCCGGGCATTCCGCCCGTACCGGCGGCCCTTGACGACATCCAGTTCGGCAACAACAGCAATCCTGCCGGCGCTGGTACCGGTAACGATGCCGGCTTCTTCTTCCAGGATATGCCGCCGTCGGGCAACGTTCGTATCGATCAGCGCGCCCGCGTCGAGAACCTGTTTGACCAGTCACTTGGCGGACAGCGTGGCGGCGTAGGCCTGACAAACCAGGGTGGTGCGACCTTCCAGTTGGCCTTCGTGGACAACCCGGAAGTGAACGCAATCCTGCGTGCGGTTCGCAAGCGTGAGCGTGCGACACTGCTGACGGCCCCGCGTATCACGGTTCACAATACCCAGCGCGGCCACGTCAGCGTGCTGAACGAAATCGCCTACATCCGCGACTTCGACACCAACATTTCAACGGGTGTTGCTGTAGCCGACCCGATCGTGGACGTGATCCGCGACGGTATCGTGCTTGATGTGCGCCCAACGATCAGTGCTGACCGCCGCTACATCACGCTTGAACTGCGTCCGACGCTGGCGGTGCTGCTGCGTCCGATCCCGACCTTCACTACGTCGCTTGGCGTGGGTACGCCGGTCGCGATTCAGACCCCGCAGTTGACCCTGCAGCGCGTTCGTACCACGGTTACCGTGCCGGACGGCGGCAGCTTTGTCATCGGTGGTCTGCGCCAGATGTCGGAAACCCAAGTTGAATCGGGTATCCCGCTTATCAGCGACCTGCCACTCATCGGAGCCCTGTTCACGCGCCGCGGCAAGAGCGTTGTGCGCCAGGACATCATCGTGGTGGTCAGCGCAAGAATCATCGACCTTGAAGAGGAAGAGGACTATCGCTACGGCGCGGGTCCCACCAGCCCTCGCTAAGGCGACGAGTATCACGACGGGGCGGCACTTGCCGCCCCGTTTTCGTTTAACCAAACGCTAACCGGAATGCCGTGAGGGCTTGATTTTTGGCCCGTCTCAGGGCACAAAAGAAATGAACCCTCGCCTTAACTCAGACGTTTGCAGTTGGTATAGAAGTGCGTCCCTCATACGCACCTGCACATACTATTTCCGTCTCCGGGGGTCACAGCGGAGCAAGGTGGATATGCCCAAGACAACTAGCTTGATAACGATGCCGCGATTGATTGCCGGGTTGCTGATCGCGATGGTGATGTCACTTGCACCTGCAACATTGCAGGCGCGCGATGATGTTGAGTTCGGCCGTTACCTCGGTGTCCGACTACAGATGTGGGAAGAATCCTACGCTGTTCTCGACAAGATCATCGACAACGGCTCAGCCTCGGAGAAAGCCCGTGCAAGGGCCAGCAAGGCCGAGGTCATGAAGGCGGAGGCGGACTTCATCTTCGCCAAGGACCAGGACGACACTGCACGTAACCGTCGCTACGGCGATGCCGTTAAGATCTTCGGCGACCCTGACACGCCGGGCGGCATTGTGTCGAAGGGTGTGATGATGCTTGATCTCGCCATGGCCTTGCGCCGCGGTGACCCGGAAGCCTCACGCAAGTTCTGCGATGATGCCATCGCCATGTTCGACAAGAAGCGCCGCGAGCTTGACGACAAGCGCTTCGACGGCGGCGCGGGTGAGGAACTGTTCAAGAAGGAATACCCGAACTACAGCAAGATTTTCTACAACTACTGCCGCGCATTCTACGTGAAGGGCATGACCTATGAACTGGGCTCGATGGACCGTGAGGCCAAGTTCAAAGAGTGCGAAAAGTGGATCGGCGAATTCCTGTTCAGCCTCGACTACCCGACCGAAGAGCAAGTCCTGACCTACCCGCTACAGGGCGACATTGAGATCGCCCGCGGGCGTCCGGATTCAGCCGTTTCGCACTTCACAGGTTGCGTGAGCTTCCTGTCCGGTGAAGGCGCGACTGAATACATCGGGCGTCTTGCCCTTGAGCACGGCTACCTGCGCGCCGCTGAGCTCCTGACCACGGAACTCGACTTTGAGCCCAAGAATCTCGAAAAGTGCGTTGAGTTGTACTCAGAAGCATACGCCAAGTACGGCAGCACTGCCGGGCTTGAGTTTTACTTCAAGCGCTTCCAGCTTTATCGAATCAGTGCACTGATCAAGCTTGGCGACGAAACACAGATCAAAGGCGCTATCGACCTGCTTTTCCGACTTGCCGGTGACCGTGACATCAACTTCCGCCGTCAGGCGCTGGTCGTGCTGGCCGATATTGCTACACGTGACAACCTCGACAATGAACTGCGCTTCAAGTGTGCGGGCACGGTTTACGCTGAACTCGATACCAACCCCGTGTCTGTGATTCTCAAGAACATCCAGGCATATCAGTCGCTCATCGTCGCCTGCGACGACGTAAAGACCTTCGAGACGTTCGCACCGGCATGTTTCGTGCGTATGGGTGAAATGTACTCGCGTATGTGGCGCTTCCTTGACGCCGCGATGGTTTATCGCGAGGGCAGCTACCGCACGATTTACTTCCAGGAGAAGTTCCCGGAAGACAGCCAGGTCCCGGCCCACATGAAGGGGCGTTGCTCAAAGATCACCGACGGCAAGTCGCTTTACGGCTTCCCGGGCGAGATGGCGAACCAGTTCGCGCGCCACGCAAGCTTCCTGATCGACGACGAGTACGGCGAGCCCGACAACCGCTACTACAAGAAGCTTTCTGAAAGCGCTGACGAACTGAAGGCCATGTTGGCTGGCGACGCCGCGCGGATGGACCTTGGTTTCAAGTCGGCCAAGACCTTGTTTGATGAAAAGAAGTATCACCAGGCTGCCGTTCGAATGGTGAACCTGCCCGCCCGCTATCGCAGCTATCAGTTGGCGCTGTATCTGGGTGCCAAAGCGTATTCAAACGTGGCCGACGACGCGAACGCCCCGCGCAACAACCGTCGCGGCGAAAGCGACAAAGAGAACTACAAGTGGGACATCGAAGACCCGGACTGGTATCAGGGACAGATCGCCCGCCACGAGACGGATCTGCCTGACCTGCCGGCATCCCTGGTCAGCAGTGTCGGCAAGAAGCACTGGGACGCGATCCTGGCAAGTGACACGCCGGACCAGCTTGTGAACTGGCACAAGGCCGTCTACTACTACAAGAAGTACTTCCTGTTCGAGGCTCAGAAGGACTGGGACCGCGTGAAGGAAGCGCTTGAAGGCAACGAAAACCCGACATTGGCTGACGCGATCGGTGCGGTCGCACAGGTGCGCAACACCGCCTGGATGCGCGACAACCCCAGCGGCGAAGGCGAGCCGGATGCAGACATGAAGCGCATGGGCTACGCGGCCTATGAACTCGCCTATCTCCTGCGTAACCCGCCACGCAAGCTTCCGCAGGCGACGCAGGAGGCGTTGCAAGCCGAGGAGCGTCCGTTGGCGCTCGGTATCCTGCGCCCATACTGGAAGTGGTTCGGCGCACACCTGGCCACCAGTAAGGCGTACCAGAAGGGCGCACTGCGCCTCAGCTTCTACGCGCTGGCAGATGCCAAAGACGGTGACGCCTGCGAAGAAGTGTACCGTGCATACGTCGAAGCATTCCCGGACGACGACAAGGAAATCCGCCGCATGGTCGGCAACGTCTACGCAATCCTCCGCGAGACGCTGACACCCAAGACCAACGCGATGGCCAAGGCGGCATCGGTGTTGATCTCACGATCGAACCAGTTGAAGAAGAACGCCTTCGAGCGCATCAACGACAAGTACAGCGACGAGTGGGCGGCAGATGCCAAACGCCACGCCGAGGCGAAGTCGACCCACGAAAAACGCATGATCCTCGCAGAGCACTTCTGGCAGCGCTGGATTCTTGAGTTGCTGTTTGATGGCGAGAAGAACACGGAAGTTCGTGAAAACCTGCCGGACTTGCGTGACACCATCAAAGCCAAGTGGGATGCCCTCGCCGAAGAATACCCGAAGCGCTGGGGCAAGGCGGTGCGTTCGGAATACAACGCCCAGATGAAGAAGGAGAGCTTCAAGCCCATCAAGGCTGACCTTGATAAGGCGCTTTCCGGCGTTAGCGACTATGAATTGCTCGACAAACTCAAGGGACTGATCGACGCGGAAGTGAAGAAGGAGAACGCGGACAACACCAAGATCCAGCTTTACTCGGACCTGCAGAATTACATCACGATCGCATCCGAGGAGCTGGCATACTTCACCGGTACGATCTTCATCTACGAGTTTGGCACGTTCATGGACAACCAGGCCGCTGACGTGCTTGAGCGCGCCCGTCCGTATACGACACGCCTGCTGAAGTACTACGAAGAGTATCGCGTCCGCCGTGGTGAAGGCGGCCCCGAGGGCCTTGAAGAAAAGTCGGTGCTGTTGCTCGGCAACCAGTTCTTCCAGATCCGGGACTGGAACAACACGGTCAAGTACCTCAGCAGCTACGTTGAGCGCTTCGGCGGCGACCGCGCCTGGGGCAAGGAAGAGTCTGTACCCGTTGACCAACGCACCAAGCGCGTCGGCAAGACCGGCACGGCCACGGAGCTTGAGGTCAAGTATCAGCTCGGCAAGGCGTACCTTGAGCTCTACAAGGAAGACAAGGACATCGAGAAGTTGAAGAAGGCTGCGCTGATGATGCGCCGCTGCTGGAGCTTCAACCTTCTGCGTGACACCAACAAGAAGATGAATGACGCCTACACGTTGCTCTTCCAGAAAGAACTGGAAGACAACTACCTGTACATCAGTGACGCCATGGCGGAGATCTTCCTTGAGCTGCATCGCGCGGGCGACGTGAAAATCGAATGGCCGAAGTACGTGGACCAGAGCTCACGGACCCTTGAGAAGAACCCCAAGAACCCGCTACAGGACGTCCCAACCGACAAGGCCGGCTACCTGTGGGAAGCATCGCAGATTCACCTGAAGGTCTGGGTGCAGTTCACCCTGCTGGGTCGCTATCAGTTCCGCGGCGACTTCCGCCGCAACCTTGAGGACTGGTTGAAGGTGCTGATCCAGTGGATTGAGGCCTACGGCAAGGAAGATAAGGGCATCGAACAGCTCAAGGGTGACGGCGCCCAGAGAACCTTCCAGGACGCGTACAACGCGGCCATGCGAGAAGGCGGTCTGGACCAGACCTACCTGCCCGAGGACATCAAGCAGTACCTTGAGCGCCTCAAGGGCTACGGCAAGAAGATTGCCGAACTTTGCAAATCGAACGGAATCTCCCTGAAGACCCAGTAAATGGGGCTCAGGCAAGGAGAACGACATGAGAAACATCATTCTGGCTTCGACCACCGCATTGCTGCTAGCCGGCGCACTCAGCGCCGCGGCTGGCGGTGTGATCCAGACCAAGGACGGACAATCACTGCAGGCGTACGACATCCAGGCCGAGACTGTTTCCGGTGTGATCTGGGAATCCGAGCGTGATCGCTTCGGAACTAACGTCCGTCTGTGGAACCTGGATGACGTTCGTTACTCAGGCCAGGCCATGGACGAGTACAACGGCTTGTCGCGTAAGCTTGCCGGCGGACGTGGTGACCGACTCATCGCCGATGCGAATGCCATGATGAACGGCGAGAAGCCGTCCGGTTGGGGTGATGACCAGTGGGCGCGCGTCCAGCTTAGCTGCCAGTATTTCGCGGCCATGGGGCAGTATCTGCAATCCGACTACGGCGCGGCCATCAGTGGGCTTGAGGCGTACATCAAGGAAGCTGAAAAGGCTGATAACCTCGTGGACAGAAACGTTGTGCCGCGTGCATCCTTTGCTTCCGGCGTCAGTGGCAAGAAGGTCGACAACGCGGGTGGGCTCAATCGCTTTTACCTCGACGCGCTGGAAGCGCTGGGGTTGGCCTACCTCAAGCAGGGTGATGCCGGCAGCGCTAACACAAAGGCATTCAAGCCGTTGCAGGACCTGACGGAAACTCTGTCATCGAACTCAGGCGACAAGGAATACTTTGACTGGGGTCTCCGCGCTCTGCGTGCTTCGGCCCGTTACGCTGAAGACCAGAAGGACTACAAGGGCGCACGCCAGAACTATGACGACCTTGCCCGTGTGGCCTTGAAGAAGAATGCCGGGCGTCCCTCACGTGCCTCCTATGAGGCGCAGTTGAAGGTCGGTTTCATGCAGATTCTGGAAGGTGACGCCACCGGCGCACAGTCGCGTTTCTTTGAAGCAACCCGGAACTGGACGAAAGACCATAAGAAGGACGGTCGCCCCTGGCAGCCCAAGAAGGGCTGGATTGACCAGGACCTCGCCTATTTGACCGCAGGCTCGTTCGTGGGCATGGGGCTGGTGCAGTCGGCTAAGGCAAAGCGCGCAGACGACTGGGCCGAGGCCTACGAAAGCTTCACGATCTCGTTGTCCCTGTTCAATGCGGATGATGAAATCCGTAGCAAGGCGTTGCTTGGCGCCGCCAACGCTTGTGCCCAGCTTGCTGACTCGAACAGCGGCAAGCCTGTACAGGCCTCTATTTACGCAAAGTTGTCAGAGAAATACCTGTCGGAGCTGACGACGCTGCTGCCGAAGACGAAGGCTGCGGACGACGAAAGCATCCCGGGCATTCAGAAGATCGTCAATAAATACAAGGGTGACTGATTTGTGGCCCAAAGAGGTTCGCCAATTTCCGCATTTTGATGAACCATTTGAACCAACCCCCGTTTGTTGAAGTTGTTCATCCAAACTCATTTGACGGCAGCCCCGAACGGCGGGACTTGCCGGATCAGTACAGGGCAGGAGAAGAACCACATGAACTTGCAGATATCCAAGAAGGCCGTGGCTGCTGTGACTATTTTTGCAATCGGCGCGGTGATGGCCCCTGCGGTATTCGCCCAGGAAGAAGCCACTTACTCGCTCGGTGAAAAGCTGCTCGGTATTCCGGGTGGTGCGTTCGGTATCATTACGCAGCTTGCGATTATCCTCGTGTCGGTCTTCATGTTCGGCTGGGTCATCGAGTGCTTCGTGAACGTTCGCCGCGACAAGATCGTGCCGCCGGAAGTGATTGGCGCGCTTCAGAACTACATTGACGAAGGCGATCTTGAAGGCGCGCTCCAGTACTGTGAAAGCGCCCCGAACTACCTGACCCGCACGGTCGGCGCGGCCCTGAACCGCATGCAGTTCGGCCCTGAAAGCGTCAAGGACGCAGCCATCTCGATGTCCGACGCCGAACAGGGCAAGCTTGACTTCCACATCAGCCCGATCGCCCTGTGCGCCTCGGTGGGTCCGCTGATGGGTCTGTTCGGCACGGTGTCTGGTATGGTTATGGCTTTCGCCAAGATTGAAACTGCTCCAGGTGGTCAGGTGAACCCGAAGATGGTTGCCGGCGGTATCGCGCTCGCGCTGCTTTCAACGGTTCTGGGCCTGGTTATCGCTATCCCGGGTTTGACCTTCTACTGGTACTTCAAGAACAAAGTGCAGTCGATCGGCAGCTCGATCGGTCTCGTCAGCGACGACATGGTTGAGACCATCGCCGCCTACGCCGCACAGCAGTAAGTATCAGCAGACCGGCGGGTGATGGTTCACCCGCCGCATGGCTCGGAGAAACAGAAAATGGCCAAGTCCAGAAAGAAAGCTCCTGTCACTGAGGGCGCCGAGGTCGACATGACCCCGATGATCGACGTGACATTCCAGCTGATCATCTTCTTCATGGTCGTGACGCAGATTACGACGCAGGACAACGTCAGTCTGCGCTTGCCGGATGCGCTCGCGGCTAACGAAGAAGACCCGAACGCGAAGAAAATATTCACCGTGCACATCGCGCCGGTGAACCAGGGTGCCAGTGAAGACATGCCCGACGAGTTTGGTTGGTTCTGCTATGGTGAGCCTACACCGCGCGGCGCCGATGAAATGAAGGGCATTCTTGAGTCAGTGGCCAGTACCGTGAACCCGGAAATCGAGTATCCCGGTCGTGGTCCGGACGGCATCAGTGAAAACATGCTTCTTGTGCGCTGTGACGCGCGCTGCCCGGCCGGTGAGTTCGGCAAGCTCATTGAACTCATGGTTGAGGCCCGCATGTACAAGATCAAGATCGCAATCATGAAGGACCAGAAGGTCGAATAGACCGGGTTGGTCGGAGATATCCATGGCGAGGAAGCGCAAGTCCCGCAAGTCAGACGAGAAGGCATCACCGGACCTCACGCCGATGATCGACGTGACATTCCAGTTGCTGATCTTCTTCATTCTGTGCACGCGGTTCAAAGTAGAAGAACGCAATCACCAGGTGCAGTTGCCGAAGGATGAGGGTCTGCAAAGCCAGCCTTCAGTTCCCAAGGAGCAGATCACGATTTACTGCAACTGGGACCCGGCTGCCGGTGCGAACACCTACATGGTGGCAATCGACGCACGTGGTCGCAAACCGGTTGAAAACAGTTACTCGACGCTTGAGCAACTGGTGATTTTCCCAAGTGACGGCAACGGTGCCATCCTTGAGAAGAAGCGCCTGTACGGCCAGATTTTCGACAACCTGGTAGCCGCGACGGAAGCCTACATCAACAAGAGTGGTGTTGACCGGATTGAGAAGCTGGAGATCTCATTCGCCGTCAACGCAATGGAAGGCGCGAAGTCAGGCACGGCGCCATGGATGTTCGTGAGCCTTGCCATTGACGCGTCTGCCAAGGTCAACCAGAACCGCGAAGCCAACGGCTTCAAACCGTTGTCGGTTACCTTCAAGTTCGCTGACTCAATGGGCAACTTTTCGAAGTAGCTGATAATGACAAAGGCATTCAGCGGGGCCTGCTTGCAGGCCCCGTTTGCGTTGTTGCATTGATCCTTTATCGCGACGGCACGTTTAAATGGTGTTCCATCCCGGGGCGAATCTGCACAGGAGATTCGCCATGCAAACACAACGCCGCAAGACTGAACGAAAACGAACGCGCGAGAACGCGACACCGGACCTCACGCCGATGATCGACGTGACGTTCCAACTGCTAATCTTCTTCATACTCTGCACCCGCTTTCGGGCAGATGAACGAAAGTTCCTGGTTGACCTGCCTACAGATGAAGGGCCCAACAGTGATCGATACCCACCCAAAGAGAAACTCACAATTTACTGTGTTTGGAATCAGGAGTTGAGCGCGAACAGCTTTGTAGTCGCTATTGACGCTCGTGGTCGTGTGCCTGTTGAAGGCAGTTTCACACGCCTCGACGAGATGGTGATTATCTCGACTGACTCCGGTTCCGCGGTTGCCGCGAAAAAGGCCCGCTACAAAGCAGTCCATGCAAACTTGGTCAAGACCATCGAAAACTATGGGGCGCGTAGTGGAGCAAACTTCGAGAAATTCGAGATTTCGTTCGCTGTCGATGCCGCCGAGGGTGCACGTTCAGGCACAGCACCGTGGTTGTTCGTGAGTTTGGCGATGGACGCGACGGAGGCTATCAACAACAAACGTCGGGATGCCAAACAGGACCCAATCCCCCTAACGTTCAAGTTTGCTGACGCCTTGGGCAAGTACTCGCGCTGAGTTTATCGCCGGCGGCCTTCGAAGCCCCGGCGGTTTACCCCAACCCCTTGAATATTCGGGCTTTAGGCGCAGCATGTCCGTTAAATAGGTGTCAGGTTGCCCGTCGAAGCGGAACTGTCTGGGGTGAGTATGAAAACGTCCGTGCTAAGTTGCCTTACACTGGTCGTGGCGCTGTTTAGCGCGTGCGGCTCAGGTTCAAACTCCGCGCCCGGCATGGCGAATGGACCGTCGGCCAATGAGTCAGCCGCTACGTCGGCGAACACGTCAGGCCAGCCCAACGGCAATCAGTCCGCAGACCCGGAACCACAACCCAAGCCGGACACACCACCTGATACAGAGCCGCAAAACAAAGCCGACTACGTCGCCTTTGAGGGCGGGCTGCGTGCCTACCCCGAAAAGCAGGTCGTAGAAATGGACGCGTGGCTGCTTGGTTCACAGACACGCCCGCTTGAGTATCTGCTGGTATCGCCAGGCGGCAACACACACGAGAGTCTGTTTGCCACGGCCGCCAGTGGGCTGCACCTCAAGCGCGCACTGGAGATCATCGGGCTGCAGGAGGGGAAGATCAAACGGGCAGGGCGCGGTTATCTCGACAAGCCGACCGGCGATCGCGTCAAGATAAGCGTACGCTTCTACCACATGAAAACCGGCGAAGAGACGATTGCGCGGGTCGAAGACTGGCTGTGGGATCACAACACAGACGCCAACCCGACGCCAGTTGGCTGGATCTTCAACGGCAGCTTCGAGCAGTACCGTGAGAACATAAATCGTTCGATCTTCGAAGCCGACATGAAGGGCAACTTGATCGGGATGTGGCGCGACGCTTCGTGCGTCCTGGACAACGATCGCGACGACGCGTACATGCCGGACATCTACTCGCCGCACCCGGAAGCAAACGGCATTCCGAAAGCGATGCGCGGCGTAACGCCGGAAGTCACACTGATTTTTGAACCGATGCCCGAAGAAGAGAACAAGTAGTGCAACAGACCGTCACACGAGCCGAATTGGAGTCCCGCCTCAAAAGCGTAGCCATGCGCCTTGTGGTGAGACAGGTGATTCGAGCCTCAGTCAGTGGCGTGACGGGTGCGGCGTTCGGGCTTGCAGTTGGCATCGTTTTCCTTGATTTGCTCCCGCGTGCCTTGTTCGCATTCAGTGCGGGTGGGGGAGCGCTGGCGGCGTCTGGCGTGCTTGGCTTTCTTGTTGGGTCGCTACTCGACTGGCGTCGCTACAAACTACCTACACTGCAGGATGCCGCATTGGGGCTGGAAGCCAGGGTCGAAAACGACACAGGTGCGCTGGAGGCAGCACTTCGCGTGGATGAAGCGAGTAGTTTCTATCGTCCGGTCATTGACCGCGCAGCCGGCGAGTTACGCAGGGCGCAGGAAGCCTCGGCGCCCGAACTGCTTTCGACCCGTCGCTTGGTACTCGTCCCGATGTTCGCGCTCACAGTGGGGGTAGGAGTCGTCGCAGTGCTGGGTATGACGCCGCCGGATCGCGTAACCAGCATTCCGGCGCCACCGACAGAAGTTTCAGACGCGCGGGAGTCATGGAATGCGATCGACACCGGCCGCGACCGTACCGACAGCGACAGCGCCGCCTACCGCGAGGCCATGCGCATGGAAGAAACCGCAACGACGCTGAAGAAGTCCGCCAAAACACTGCGAGATGCCGCCGCCAGCAGCGACAGCAAGCAGCAGGCGTTGGACGAGGCCCGCAAAGCGGTAGAAAGCGTCGGCAACGAAACAGTCGGGCTTGCGCCGGGCGATTTGCCCGACGAGCTGCCTGCGGACACGAAGGATCAGGCTGTCTTAGCCGATAAGCTTGAGGGCGCCGCCGCGGGACTGAGCACTGACGCTGCCCGCCTGAAGACAGGCAGCGCCGCAACGACACAGGACAGCGGCGCCAGCGGGGATTTTGACGTGAGTATATCACCGCGAGAGTTTGTCACGCTGCCGGCCCTGAAGCTTGAGCCAGGCAAATCGTCGCCGCAGTCATTGGCAACGCAAACGCCGGCACGGCGCGCCTTGGCAGCACGGGCGGTGCAGTCGCTGGAAAGAATTCAGGAAGGTTGAGGCAACAGATGGCACGCACAGGAGTCTACTTCATCGGAGCGCGAGGCAACGTAGCCACTACGGCGATGGTTGGCGCGATCGCGATTTCACAAGGGCGGTCACCCGCCACCGGCATGGTCACGGACGGCCCTGAGTTCAAGGGATTACCGCTGATCGGCGTACAGGACCTCCTGTTCGGTGGCGCTGATGTCTCGATCAAGCCTTTGCCAGCCAAAGCCGTTGAGTTGGCAAATGCTCGCATTCTGCCGACAGAACTTGCCGTCGAGTTGAAAGACGAGCTGGAAACGCTGGACAAACAGCTTCACACGGTAAAGGGATTCGCGTTCGGGAGTGTGCCGGACGGCGGCTATCTCGCCGAACTCACACGCATTGAAGAACGTCTTGCCCGTTTCCGCAGCGACAACAATCTGGACCGGGTGGTTGTCGTCAACGTAAGCAGCACCGAGCCGCACTTCGCCGAAACGCCTGACTACGACACGCCTGAGCAGTTGATGAAAGCGCTCACCACGGCCGGTGGGGGATTCACCAGTGCGACCTTGCTGAATGCCTTGGCAGCATTGCGCCAGGGTTGCGCTTACGTCAACTTTACTCCCAGCCAGGCAAGCGAGTTGCCCGCATTACGCAAGATCGCAAGGGACTCACGCCTGCCGCACGCGGGCAAGGACGGCAAGACCGGTGAGACATTGCTGAAGACTGTGCTGGGGCCGATGTTCCTCGCGCGCAATCTCAAGGTCATGTCGTGGGTCGGCAACAACTTTCTCGGCAACAACGACGGTGCGGTGCTGGATGCGCCCGCGAGCAAAGACAGTAAGCTGCGCCAGAAGGACGCCGCACTACGCGAGATGCTTGGCGGCGCGTTTGTGAAGACAGACATCCAGTACGTGCCGAGTCTCGGTGACTGGAAAACGGCCTGGGACCTGATCCATTTCCAGGGCTTCCTTGGTACACCCATGACCATGACCTTCACTTGGCAAGGTTGTGATTCCGCACTGGCTGCACCGTTGGTCCTCGACCTGGTGCGCTTGACTGATCTGGCATGGCAGCGCGAAGAAAGCGGCTTGCTAGCGCAACTCGCACCGTTCTTCAAAAATCCGCTCGACGGGCACACTCACGATTTTCACCAGCAAATGGCCGGGTTGTACGCGTGGCTTGATGTCGTACGGGCCGGGCAATCCTTTGAACGGAAATAGTTCCAGGGTGGCAATTCATTGCAGATCAAACTAGCCTTGTGGGCCCGAGACAGGGCAATGCATGTCCACAGATGTTCGCAAAGTTGAAGACACCGGCTGGCGCCGTCCGCTGGAAGCGCTGGTCGCCCAGACCGCCCAGTTGCGCGAGAACTTTGCGTCGCATCTCGATTTCACGTTCTCAAGGTCACTCATTGGCAGCGCCGAGAAACAGGCAGCCGCCATCATTGACGCAGACCGCAAGGGAATGATTGCGCGCCTAAACGGATGGCGCAGTTTTGTACCGACGCGGAACGTGACATGGGCCGAGGTTGTCGATCGTTTGACCAACGCGTTCGGTGTTCCGGCGCAGCTAGACAAAACGATTGAGCAACGAGAGCGCCACCTGCAGAAACTCTTCCACGAGCGTGGACTGCCAAAGGGCTCAGTTCTGTACTCAGTGGCGGATGCTGTGCACGACGGGTCGGTGGTCAAGAGCCAGACACGCCGCATGCTGCTTGATCCGGTCCGCCTCGTGATGCAAACGCTGCAAGGCATCACGTCGCTGTACACGACCGACGCGGCGCCTGCCGTAAACTGCGTTTACGCGATCCTTGAAATGCTTCATCCGGCCGAAGTACCGACGCCGTTCAGTGCGATTCCCGAGATGCTGTAGCATCAGCACCACACACCCAACGATTCGAAGCAGTTCAACTCGCGGTTGTCGATATCACGGGATATGCTCGTGGTATGGGCGACACGCAACGCAACCAGTTCAATACGATTTTGAACGCCATTCCTGACGTCATGGTGCTGGTGGATTCCGATCTATCGATCCTCAGTGTCAACGCGGCGTGGGGGCATCTTGCGCGTGAGCAGCGTGCGGACGAGCAATGGTTTCGTCCGCTTGCGAAGTCTTACTTCGCAGCTTGCGCGGCCGTCGGATTGGGCGACAACAAGTTCGCGATCGACGCCGAAGCCGGCCTGTCTGAAGTCATCAACGGCAAGCGCGAGACATTCGAGTTTGAGTATCCCTGTCATACGCCAGCTGAGCCCTGCTATTATCTGCTCCGCGTAAGCGCCATTCCCGCCGAAACCGGGCGTGCAGCACTGTGTGCCCATGTAAACATCACGCGTCGTAAGCTCGCCGAGATGGAGTTACATCGCGAGACGCGAAAGTTGCGCGAACAATCGTTGACTGATCCTCTTACCGGGTTGCGAAACCGTCGTGCGCTTGAGCTGCTGGGGCGTCAGTATTGGGCAAACGCGCAACGGCGTGGTGGCGTGCTGGCTGTGATCTACCTTGATCTGGATGACTTCAAGCCGATCAACGACAACTTCGGACACCAGGAGGGTGACCGTGTACTGTGCTTCGTCGCCGACTACCTGCGCGAGACATTCCGTGAGTCTGACGTGATCGCCCGCGTTGGCGGCGACGAGTTTGTCGTGTTGGCGTGGATGGCGAAGCCGGATGATCTGGACAAGATCAAAGCCCGCATGAATCTTGAACACCGGATGACGTCATCCAGCGGCGATATTTACAGGGTAGGGATGAGCGTAGGGTATGCGGTGCACGACCCGAAGACGGAAGGCGACTTGTTAAACCTGATAAGCCACGCCGACACAGCCATGTACAAGAACAAGAAATCGCGCAAAGAGTAGACAACAAAACGAAGCGGGCGCCCTGGGGCGCCCGCTTTCTTGGTCATTCCAGACTACATTCCCAGCAGTTTCGCGGCCTGGTCGATCGCCCCGGCCACGTGTTCGTTGCTCTTCTCAAGCAGCTTCTTTTCGTCGTCGGTCAGCTTCAACTCAACGATACGCTCGATGCCGTTCTTGCCGAGCATGCAGGGTACGCCTTGCCACGTGTCTTTCAGCCCGTACTCGCCTTCAAGCAGTGCACAGGTTGGCAGAATTCGGCGCTGGTCCTTTACGATGCTTTCCACCATCTGCGCGGCGCTGGCACCTGGCGCGTAGTAGGCGCTGCCGGTTTTGAGCAACCCAACGATCTCAGCGCCACCCTTGCGCGTACGGTCGTTGATGGACTCAATGCGGTCGGCCGGGATCAGGTCAGTGATCGAAATGCCGCTGACAGTCGTGTAGCGCGGCAGCGGCACCATCGTGTCGCCGTGCCCGCCCAGAACCATTGGACTGATGTCCTTGACGCTGCAGTTCAGTTCCATCGCGACAAAGCTGGCCATGCGGGCGCTATCCAGCACGCCGGCCATGCCCATGACCTTGTTTTTGGCGAAGCCGAGGCGCTTGTGTGCGACCCAACTCATTACGTCCAAAGGGTTTGTGACCATGATTACAATCGCATTGGGCGCGTTTTCTTTGATGCTGTCCGCAACGCTCTGGATGATCTTGGCGTTGGTCGTCAGCAGGTCATCGCGGCTCATGCCCGGTTTTCTTGCGATGCCGGAAGTCACAACGACGACGTCACTATCTTTCACGTCGGCCGGGTTGTTGCTGCCGTTGATTCGTGCGTCAAAGCGTTCAACGGGGCTCGACTCGAACATATCGAGAGCTTTGCCCTGGGGCATGTCTTCAACGATATCAATCAGCAGTACGTCGCCCAACTCGCGGTCTGCACAGCGTTGGGCCACAGTTGAGCCGACAAAGCCGGCGCCGAAAACGGAAATCTTGGGTCGCACAAAAGCCATGGTAGTCCTCACGGGCAGTCAATTGCGGGCAGATTAGCTGCCCGTACGCGGCATCTGTAGCGTCATATAACGGTGGGACGTCAGGGGGTCAATGACCCCAATTTCTGACATAATGGGCGGCGGAACATAGGTTTGGAGTGCCTAACGTCAAGTGCTTTAGGCTTCTATTTCTGTAAAGCGTACGTATAATTATTAGTTCAGACACTCTGACGCTTCCGCTTATCGGCCATTTGAGGAAGGAACCGCGATGCAGCTTCCACCGAGACTTCGACCCACTGACGCAGCAACGATTCTTGAGCCCACGACAAAAGCAGCACAGAAACGCAAACGCACCAAAAAGACCGCTCCGAAGAAAACCGCCACGGCGGTTGTGAATGACAACCTGATCCTGATTGACGTTCGCATGCCGCAGGAACTGACCGGCGGAACGATCCCAGGCTCAGAACACATCCCGCTCGACAACATTCTGGACACCGTGCCAAAGTCGATTCCCGACCCGCAGGCGCCGGTTGTTGTGTACTGCAAAAGTGGAATGCGCGGTGGCATGGCGCAGGGCGCGCTTCGCAAGCTGGGCTACACCAATGTCTCCAACATCGTCGGTGGTTTCGACGCATGGCAAAAGGCTGGGTTGCCCGTCACCATCAGCTAGAGAATCCAGGCACGAACAAGGACGGCCGGTTGGCCGTCCTTGTTGCTTTAACGGCGGTTGGCAAGACGTCAGGTCTACTCTAAACCTGTCGGAACCATGACACTGCGCGTTCTCTATCTTCCGGGACTCGACGGCATCGAAAACGTGCCCGGCAAACTTCAGCCGTACTTGCGCGGCGTGGAACTCGTGCCCTTTACGTATCCAACCGGACATCGTTTGACATGGGACGAACTGACGGATCTGGTGAGTTCTCGGCTGCGCAACTTGAAATCAGGGCTGTCGGTAGGGGAGTCATTTGGCGGAGCGGTTGCGTTGAAGACTACGTTCGCGAAGCCTGAGGCCGTGAAAGGATTGTGTCTGGTGGCGGGCTTCAGCGCCAATCCTGAACCGTTTGCCGCAGGCCTTGGAAGCACGGCTACGCGGGTTCTACCGAAACCGTTGATGAAACCGGTCGCACGCCTTCTGGCCGGCTGGAAACTTGCAGGGACTCTGAAAGGCGAAGCGCGCACCCGCTTCCTTGAACGCTTTTCAAACCTCGACTACCACGACATCGCGGCGAGATTAGACCTGCTGCAGAAGTTTGACGTTGAGGACAGGCTGGGTGCGTTGCGTTGTCCGGTGGACCTGATCTATGGCAGCGAGGACCCAATTGCCTCGTCAAGGCGGCAACGTGAGCTATGGACACGCATCCCCGATGTACGTCAACATCAGCTTGATTCGTACGGACACCTGATTTCTCACGAAGTACCAATTGGCGTGGCGGCGCGGCTTCAAAGCTGGGTTGAACGTGTGAAGGGCAGATGTGGCAACTAGAGGTACAGCCATCGCGGCGATTGACGTGGGCGGCACATTTACGGATGCCTGCGTCCTGCGTAGCGGCGGATTCAAGCGTTGCAAAATCCCAAGTACTCCGGACGAACCCGGGCGCGCTGTTGCGGAGGCGCTTCAACGTCTGGGTGGTGCCGACTTGCTTCTGCACGGAACGACCGTAGCGACGAACGCGCTGCTTGAGGGAAAGCTCGCAAGAGTCGCGTTTGTAACGACCAAGGGGTTTCGTGACGTGCTGGCAATCGGGCGGCAGAACCGCGCTCCGGAAGACCTCTACCAACTCGAACCTGTTCAACGGAGTCAGCTGGTCTCGCGCGATTTCCGTATCGAGTGTCATGAGCGTTTGGAGCCAGACGGGTCGGTATTGCTAAAGTTGACACGTCAAGAAGTCGAGCGAGTCGTCGAAGAAGTGCGCGAGTTGAACGTCGAAGCAGTGGCGGTCTGCTTGCTTCATTCCTACGCCAACTCAAAGCACGAGCTTGCGCTGGGGCGTGCGCTGCGAAAGCTCAAACTCCCCGTGGTGTTGTCCAGCGAACTTGCACCTGAATTCCGCGAGTACGAACGCAGCTTAGTCACCGCTGCAAATGCCGGCTTGATGCCGCTGCTACAGACCTACATTGCGACGTTGGAACGAAAGATGAAGCCGACACGCGTCGTGCTCATGCATTCAGCCGGCGGTTGGCTTCCCGCAGAGATTGCTGCTGCCGAACCGGTTAAGCTCGCTCTGTCGGGCCCTGCTGGTGGGATTGCGGGCGTCCGACACGCACTTGATGCCGAAGGATTTGACACTGGTGTGGCGTTCGATATCGGCGGTACAAGTACAGACGTCAGCCTTGTCACGAAGACGCCGTTACTTCGTGCAGAAACACCGATTGCCGGCTTGCCGCTGCGTACGCCTTCGTTGGACATTCATACGATCGGCGCGGGTGGCGGCAGTGTCGCGTATTTTGACGCAGGAGGCGCGTTGCATGTCGGCCCGGAGAGCGCCGGGGCGAGTCCCGGCCCGGCTTGCTACGGTCGTGGCGGCTCGCAGCCCACACTGACCGATGCATTGCTTGTGCTTGGGCGGTTACCGGTTGATCTCAAACTCGGCGGCGAGTTATCGCTGCACCCGAATCTTTCATTCGAAGCCATGAAACACCTCGACAGTTCCACACAACCGAAGCGTTTGGCAGATGCCATCGTCCGCGTCGCGCTTGCCGGTATTGAACGCGCCTTGCGCCGGGTCACAGTTGAGCGGGGGCACAGTGTCGATGGGATGGCGCTGGTGCCGTTCGGCGGCGGTGGGGGATTGCTGGCGTGTGACCTTGCAGAATTGCTGGGTATCGAAACTGTGTTGATTCCGCGCGACCCTGGGCTCTTGTGCGCTTTGGGAATGCTCCACACGCCGGCTTCGCGTGATCTGTCCCGAACGCTTCTGCTGCCGGAGTCTTCGGCTAATACGAAGGCCGCAATTGACGCGGCGGTGGAGCTGGAAAAACGCGCCGCGAGCGAACTGACGAGTTGCGGTCTGCAGGGACCATTCAAAGTACGGGCGACTCTGGATGTGCGCTATGAAGGACAGTCATTCGAGTTGAATGTCCCGCTTACGAAGTCTTGGAAGCGTGCGTTCATTCAGGCTCATGAGCGGCAGTACCACTTTGACCGGGGTGACGCACCGGGCGAGATCGTCAATGTCAGGGTTCGACTTGAAGCAAAGCACCGTGCGCCGAAGCTGCCGGGTGTGAGTCCCACCGGGAAGCCCAAACCAACGGGCAAATCAGGGGCAGCTCTGATCTATGATCGGGGGACATTAGCGGTTGGCGTGAAACTGTCTGGGCCGGCAATCGTT
>JAGQRE010000004.1:0-17369 GCA_020425695.1 Planctomycetota bacterium | reverse complement strand
TGCTCGGAAGGTGAATTGAACATGGACGTGAAGACCGCAACTGAGGTCGCTGTCCTGCACCACGCGCTCGTGGGCGTCGCCGAGGAGATGGGCGAGGCGTTGAAGCGTGCAGCGTACAGCCCGAACATCAAAGAACGTCAGGATTACTCCTGCGCCCTGTTCGATGCTCAAGGCCGGCTTCTGGCCCAGGCTGCGCACCTGCCGGTACACCTGGGTTCGATGCCGGCGAGTGTTGCTGCTGTGATCAGCAGCGTCGATTTCCAGAAAGAAGGCGACTTTGCGATCATTAACGATCCGTACGACGGTGGGACGCACCTACCGGACATTACGATGGTCGCTCCAGTGTTCGCGGGCACTACGTCGTGGAAGGCTGGTGGTGAAGTACGCGTGAGACGAGGACGGAGGCTCATTGGTTATGTAGCAAACCGCGCGCATCACGCAGACGTCGGAGGAGCAGCACCGGGTAGCATGTCACCTCAGACCGACTTGATTGCAGAGGGACTGGTTATCCCTCCAGTCTTGTTTGAGCGCGATGGACAAATCTCTCCCGATGTGTTGGCGATTGTCATGGCAAACACGCGTACTCCGGACGAACGGTTGGGAGACTTGCACGCTCAACTGGCGGCTTGCGATCGGGGGATTCATCGAGTGATCGCCATCGAGCAACAGTACGGATCGAAAAAGTTCCAGGCGCTCTGCAACGCTTTGTACAAGCACGCAGCACAGCTTCTACGCGACAACCTGAAGTCGCTGAAGCGTGGCTCGTTTCGGTCAGAAGACGTGCTTGATGACGATGGGGCGGGGACGACAGACATTCGCATACGCTGCAGTTTGACGGTCTCGCGCGACAAACTGACTTTCGACTTCAGCGATAGCGACCAGCAGGTGCGTGGCGGTGTGAACGCCGTCCGCGCTGTAACGGCGAGTGCGTCGTTTTACAGCGTGCTGTGCCTGTGTGATCCGCGCCCGCCGATCAATCACGGCTGTTTTGAACACATCGAAGTCATCACAAAACCGGGCACCGTCGTGGATGCGAAGCGACCAGCGCCCGTGGCCGGCGGCAACGTCGAAACCAGCCAGCGCATCGTTGATGTGTGCCTGGGGGCGCTCGCTCAGGCGGCGCCGGGGCGTGTTCCTGCGCAATCGCAAGGAACAATGAACAACCTGACGATCGGTGGTGTTGGCTCAGACGGGAAGCCGTTTACATACTACGAGACGATTGCCGGTGGTTGTGGCGCCGGGCCTGGGCGTACTGGCGCGAGCGCGACACACAGTCACATGACGAACACGTTGAACACGCCAGCGGAAGCGCTGGAACACGCCTATCCGCTGCGCGTTGAGGAGTATGCGCTGCGTGAAGGCTCCGGCGGTGACGGCAAGCATCGTGGTGGTGACGGAGTGGTACGACGCATCAGAACACTGGTACCGGCAACCTTCGGGCTTCTGACGGAACGCCGCACAAGCTCGCCCAAGGGGGCGGAAAAGGGCAAACCGGGGAGGCAGGGCATCAACCAGGTGCGTTACAACGACGGTGAAGTGGAGCCCGTTGACGCCAAATGCAGCGGCGAGCTCGAGCCGGGCGAAGCGATCGACATGCGCACACCGGGCGGCGGCGGGTGGCGTTAGCTTCTATTTCTTGCCGTATTTGAACTCTTCGGCGATCTTCCCGTCTTGCGTATGGATAATCACCTGCCCTTTGTTGCGGTTCTTCGCGAGTTCCTTGGCAGCCGCGACCGCGTCCTCTTTCTTATTTAGTACGCGTGTCGGTCTGCTGCTGCCTTGGCGCTTAACGCGCCACTTGCCGTCTTCGGCGCGTGGCGTTACGTGGTAGACCACTCGGCGTGTCGTCGTCTTTCCTCTGGCCGGGTTGTCATCCTTGTCAACTTTGGCAGTAGGACGGCGAGTGCCTTTCTCTTCGGCCGGGGCGTTGACATCGGTCGGTGAAGCTTCCGGTGGTCCACCGTACTTGTACTCGTTGGCGATCTTTCCGTTCTGATTGTGGATGATCACTTGCGACCAGGAGTGCTTCTTCGCGAATTCCTTTGCGCGCTCAATGGCCGGCTCCTTGTTCTCAATGACGACGCTGGGGCGTTCGGCACCACGACGGCGGACATTCCACTTGCCGTCCTTCTTGCGGGGTGTCACGTGGTAGATGACGCGCTCGCCGGTTTTGGGCGTGTAGGAGTTTTCGTCTTCTAACTCCTCGCCTTCGTAGTCATCGACGAAGCCGTCATCGGATTCCGTCTCGTCAGGAAAATCATCCGACCAGTCGTCGGTGGGACGTGCCTTCGCACTGACTTCGGCGCTGTCCGGTGGCGTCTTCTCTTGTGGTTTGCGCTCGCCGGGCGCGGCGCCGTAGTTGTACTCGTTCGAAATCTTGCCGTCTTTGTTGTGGATCACGACTTGCGACCACGGCAGGTTCTTCGCGATTTCCCGCGCACGGTCGATGGCTTCATCCTTGTTTTCACAGACTGCAGACGGGCGAGCGCCACCCTCTTTCTTGATGTTCCAGCGATCATCCTTCTTGCGAGGCGTCACGTGGTAGATGACCTTGCCGCCCGGTTCTGCCGGGCGATTCGGCACCAGCACTTCGGTCTTGGGCGCGCCTTTGCCGTCGGTCTTTGAGCCCGGTTTCGGTGGCATCACGCCAAACAGTTTCACGAACAACTCAGTGGCGAAAGTGGAACCCATAGCAGCCTCCGTGCTCTGTTTCAAACGGCGTACTAGTTGCCGTCCCGAATGCTCTTCATTTCTTCAACGATGGCCGTGATTTCTTCAATTGTGTTGTAGAAATGCGGGCTGACGCGGATGCCCCCACCCGGGCGATAGTCGATCACAAACCCGCGTTCCACCAGCTTATTCTCGGCCTTGCTCGCGCCTTCAAAATCGATGCAAACCGTTCCGCCGCGACGGTCAGGGTCGGTGGGAGAGTTGACTTTAAACCCTGCTTCACTCGCCTTCTCGAACAACAGCGCGGTCATGCGTTTGCTCTTCTCGCGTATGTTCTCGACACCAACCTGCTTGATGATTTCGTAGCCCGGGCGTGCGCTGTAAAGCGCGACGACCGGCGGCGTACCCGTCGCGGCGCGCCAGGCGTTCTCGTGTGGTTCGAAATCCATCTCGAAACGGAACGGGCGTGCGTGGCTGATCCAGCCCGTAAGCGCTGGATTGTAGTCCTTCATAAGGTCCGGGCGTATGTACAGGTAGCAGACATTTGGGCCTCCGCAGACCCACTTGACGCTGCCGCCGACGACGTAGTCGACGTTCAAGACTTGCACGTCAATCGGTACACAGCCGATCGATTGATAGACGTCCAACAGGACCTTCGCGCCAACCTTGTGCGCCTTTTCGATGATCGGCTTGACGTCCTGCAGATAGGCACTGCGGAAGTAGACATGGCTGATCGGTACGATGGCCGTGCGTTCGTCGATGGCGTCGACGATCTTCTGTACGTCCACGCCGATGCCGTCGTCAGACTTTACGATTTCGAGTTCGGCCCCGTAACGTGTCCAGGCCTGGCACACGTAGTGCGGGCTGGTGAACTGCATGTCGTCGTAAACAATGCGGTTGCGCGGTCCGCTGAAATCGATGCTACTCAGAACTTGCGCAGTCAATGACGCGACGTTCAGGTGCAGCATCATGGTGCCAGGCTTTGCGTTGATCACGCTGCCTATCAGGTCAGCGGTCTTCTCGCAGTCGTCCAGCCAGCCTGAGCCGTCCGGATAGTGCCATGCGACGACGCCGTCATTGTTCCACATGTCCGCGAAGTGGCTTAGCCCATCACGCACGCCCCGCGGCATGGCGCCGAGGCTATTGTTGATGAGGTACGTCTTGTTCGCGAGGATCGGAAATTCCTCACGCCATTTGAGTAGCGGATCGTCAGGCATCAGATGCTCCAAAACCAAAGCTTGCCGATGGTCGAAGGATGTTGGTTAATGGTCAAGGACCACGATGGGGGATTGACCATGAACCGCCCAGGACCATCCATCGACCAACAGATAACGTTCTTTTACACACAGAACGGTCCGAAGACATGGACGTTCTATGAGCAAGTGATGGGGCTCCCGCTGGTGCTGGACCAAGGCGGTTGCCGCATATATTGCGTGGTTGGCGATGCCTACGTCGGCTTCTGCGAGCGCGCAGGCCCGAGACCTACGGAAGGCGTATTGTTCACGATTGTCACGGACGAAGTGGATGAGTGGGCTGAGCACCTCAAGGCCCACGGTGTTGAGTTTACGCAGGAACCCAAACACAACAGTGAGTACCAGATCTATCACTTCTTCGCCAAGGACCCGAATGGGTACCTGATCGAAGTCCAGAAATTTGACGACCTGAAGTGGAACGCGTAGGGCTATTTCTTCTTCTTGCTCTTGAGGCTCAGGCTGTAGGCACCCCAGACGCCGAGCAGAACGCCGACACCAAGCAGTACCAACCGCTCAGTCGGCCATTCGCTGAAGCTGCCGAAGTCACCCAGATCGAGATTGAAGCCGGCACTCATGCCAAACAGGTCAACAAGCGCGGCGATGATGATGGCCACACCGAGTATCAGTACGATCAGTCCTGTTTTCTTGGGCATGTGGGCTCCGATGGCAATTGGGGTTACTTCTTCTTGTCCGATTTACGGGTTAGGCCGTACGCACCGAGAACGCCAAGAAGCGCGCCGGCGCTCAAGACTGCGATACGCAGTACAGGCCACTCGCCCAGCGCGCCCTCACTACCAAATCCCTCGGAGCCACCGGCCGGCGTGCTACCCATAAAGGTCGGATCGACAAGTGTAAACACCATGACGGCTAGACCGAGTAGCAGAACAACCAGGCTGGTCTTCTTGGTAGACATGAGGGCCCCCTAGGCAGGTCGGACGTGCTGTATTGTACCCTCAGGCAGGTGCCCTGTCGCGGCTTTCCCCCGCCGTAAAAGAACGCACACGGCGTCATCGAAAAGGGCACCGTTGGGCAGCCGGGCAAGCTCGATCAACGCTCGGGCGTCCATGTTTGTGGCGTTCGTGACCAACTTGTCGCGTGCGGCATACTTGTGTAGCCCGGCGTTGCACAACAATAACTCGCCGGAGCTCCAGTCTTCTTCGTACGCGTTCGTGACGGCCTGACCGCTACCGAGTAGTGGTTTGCGTTGTTGGTTGCTCGTCAGGTCTCGCATCTGGGTGTCGACGATGAAGACTTTGGAGTCACCGACGCTAGCACCAGAAATTCGCTTCGCCCCAATGTCCGCCACCACAAACGTCGTTTCGCCGGCGGGTTCGAGTGACAGTGGCACGTCTATTTCGCTTACTATGTTTAGCCACTGGCCGGGGCTAAGGGGGTGCTTCTCTTGCCCGACCATCTCCGCAGCGCACTTGATTGCAAACTCGGCGGCGAAGGCGGCGTCAGTCTTGCTTCCAGCGCCTTCCGCCAGCATGACGACGATGCGCTCTCCGCGCAGGATCCAGGCCGCGCGATTCACGCACTTGCCGACAGAGGCATCGTTGCAGGCATTGAGTTCGAACACGACTTCCTTTACTCGGTTGCTACTGGTAGGCGCCTCCACCTTCGGGGCGGTGTTTCGCGTTGTAGGTGTTTGTGGTGCGGTTGATTACCGCCCACAGGTCTGGGAAAGCCGGTTCGTTGGCAGTCTTCTCAAGTGCGGCAGCGGGCACACCTTTCAGGCTCATTACGGCGTCGCCGATGATGCGTTTCACGAGCTGGAAGTGGCGGAATTTCCAGTGCATCAACTCCTGATCGAACCGCACCATAGCGATTGTCAGGTTGTACAGGTCGTTGTGTCCGTGCCGGTCCTGGTGGATGTCGTCGAGGGTCTTGTCCTCACGTTTGAGGACTCCTTCAAAGGCCTCCAGCACATCCGGGGCGACGAGATGCAGCTTCTGGTAGGTCGGGCTCTGTTGCCCGCTGCCCTTCCCCAGACCCATCCGGATCTTGTGGTAATCCCATGGCGCGATGCTTTCGGGAAACTTCAGCCCCTCGCCCAGCCACTTAACGATCTCGGCGCTCCGGTTCAGAAAGCGGGAAGCCTCCGAATAGTTGGATTCGTTCATCCAAATGGCGGATTGGGACAAGTGCTGTATCACGACCTTCAGCCAGATCTCCATGGCCTGGTGTACGCCCTGAAACAGCAGTTCCTCTTCGTTAGCCCACTGATCCGACGTCTTCTGAAGCTTGTAGATTTCCTGCGTGTGGATGTAGGTTTCGTAGTCGGTCGTTCCGTCGCCGAAAGAGTTCAAGTCTGACATTTCGTGATCTCCAGTCCTCGTTCGTGCGCATCTAAGCAGGTAAGGGCGTCGCCGCCAACGCCTTCCCTTTCGCCCTGACCTGCGGCATCATCAATTTCGTTGAAACTTGGAGTTCTGCCATGCGTGTGGGCATTGGATATGACATTCATCAGATGGTGGAAGGACGCAAGCTTATCCTAGGCGGGCTTGAGATTCCCCATGACAAGGGCAGCAAGGGGCACAGTGACGGCGATGCCTTACTGCACGCGATCACCGATGCGCTGCTCGGCGCGGCCGGCCTGGGTGACATTGGCGAGTACTTCCCTGATAACGACCCGGAGTGGAAAGATGCCGACAGCGGCGTGTTGCTGAAAGAGGCATTCAAGCACGTGAAGAGACGCGGCTGGGAAGTCGAGAACATTGACTGCAACATCATCGCGCAAGCGCCGAAGCTGAAGCCATACAAGAGCCAGATGGAATCGCGTATTGCGTCGCTGCTTGAGATTGAGACCCGGCGGGTTAACGTCAAGGCCAAGACCAACGAAGAGCTTGACGCAGTCGGCCGCAAGGAAGCTATCGCTACCCAGGCCGTTGTATTGTTGAAACCTGCGCAGTAAGGCCCCGATGTCCGTGCTCAAACTCAAAAACACCTACACGAAGTCGCTGGAGACCTTTCAGCCTCTGGACCCGAGTGGCAAGCGGGTCACGATGTACACGTGCGGCCCAACGGTTTATAGCTACGCGCATATCGGGAACTTTCGCAGCTTTCTGATGTCCGACCTGCTGCGCCGCGTGCTGGAGCGTAACGAGTACGAAGTCCGGCACGTCATGAACATCACCGATGTTGGGCACCTCACTGAAGACGACGTCGCCGACGCACAGGGCGAAGACAAGCTTCAGAAGGCCGCTCGCGAAATGGGCTGGGACCCTTACAAGCTGGCGCGCCACTACGAAGACCTGTTCGTAGAAGATGCGAAGAAACTTCGCATGAAGAACTACATCGGTGGCGAAGCTGAAGACCCGGCCTTGCACCCGCGCGCAGCCAGCCATGTGCCCGAGATGCTGGCGTTGATCCAGAAGCTGATCGAAAATGAGTACGCCTACGTCGATGACAGTGGGCAGGTTTACTACGACATCAACAAGTTCCCTGACTACGGCAAACTTAGCGGCAAGGTGATTGACGATCTTGAGGCGGGGTCGCGAGTGGCTGTGGGAGAACACAAGCGCGATCCACGCGATTTCTACCTGTGGAAGGTGGATGCCAAGCACCTGATGCAGTGGGACCCGCACGGAGAGAACGGCTGGGATGCTGCGGATTACGCGCGCTACGTTGAGTTGGTTCCCGAAGGCGTTGACCCAAGGATCAAGCCAGGTTTCCCGGGCTGGCACGTTGAGTGCAGCGCCATGTCGCGCACGCATTTGGGACACGTGATCGACATCCACACGGGCGGAGAAGACAACATCTTTCCGCACCACGAGTGCGAAATCGCCCAAAGTTACGGCGCGTACAAGACGCAGGTCGTCGGGCCACACGGTGCTGCGGACCAGGACTCGCCACGCCACAGTTTTGCCCGCTACTGGGTGCATGGTCGACATCTGCTCGTGAACAACAAGAAGATGAGCAAGAGTGCAGGTACGTTCTACACACTGCGTGACTTGCTTGACCCACGCGATAACGACCGTGAAGAACTGGCCGTTGAGCTTGAAAAGTCAGGGTTCAAGGATGGGCGTGTGCCGGCGAACGTTTTGCGCTACGCACTTATCAGCAACCAGTACACGCAACCGATGAACTTCAGCCTGGATCTTCTGCAACAGGCCCGTGCCAGCGTGGAGCGCTTGCAGATTCGCTACGACAAGCTGCGCGAAGCGGTGGGGGACGGCACCAATCCAGACGTTGACGGGACGGCGAGCGACAAGCTGCTGGAACTCGTTTCCAAGGCGGATGAGGATTTTGACGGCGCACTCAACGACAACCTGAACATGCCAAATGCGCTGGCAGTCGTGTTTGGTGCCGTGAATCAGCTCAACCAGATGGAACTTGGACCCGCCGAGGCTCGTGAGGCTCTGCGTCTCATGGAAAGCTTCGATGAAGTTCTGGACGTGCTTGATCGAAGTGCGCGTTCAGGCCTGATTACGCGCGAGCAGGTCTCAACCTGGCTTGATAGCGAGTCGTTAGTGAAGAAGGCGCAGCATCTCAAGCATTGGGCTGAAGCGCCGGACCGTGAGCAGTTGTGGGAGATGGTCGAGGCCGGGCAACTGCCGATGTTTGAGGACCTCGCGCCGATTGAGCAGATGGATGCGGACACAATCGAACTGTTTGTGGCGATCCGTCAGAATGCACGTAAGGCCAAAGACTTTGCCGTGGCCGATGGCATCCGCGACGACCTTGCGAGGCGTGGAGTTCAGCTCGAGGATACTCCTCAAGGCTTCCGCTGGGTGTTGGGTTAGTGGCCAGCGCCGACAGCACTCGTTACCGACAGTTTCTGGCGGGCTTTCCGGATCTCCCAGCTCATGAAGATGGCGAGCGCGCTAAGCATGGTTAGCAGGATCGCAGCCATCTGTACGTATGATTCGCGATCGCGTTCGAGTGTCCATTCAATGAACCAATCCGAATGGCTTCCACCGTCGTGAAGAATTCGACACGGTTGCGGTACCTGAGCATCGGCGTACTGGAAGTGTTCGTAGGTGCTTTCTGATACTGACATCTCGCGTGACACGGTTGGTTGTCCTGGCTCTTCCGTTCTGATGGTCAGGTAGAAGTATCGTCGAACTCCCCCTCCTTCGAACTTGGACTTCTCCTCGGTAACTTTGCGGTGGGAAACGACACTTGCCTGCAACGGCTTCAGTGTGTTGAGCTTGTTCTGAACCGACGTGTAAGCCGGAAGAACGATCAAAAGCGTGACTACGATACCTAGTACCGAGAACAGACGAATGCCCTTAGCCACCCGGATGGCGGGCGGCTCGTTCTTCCAGCGTGAAATGAAAGGCAAGTCCATCTTGGTCTTCAGGTCCGGCGATTGTCCTGGTTGGCATCATAGATGACGTTGTCGTTCGGACCTGCTTGCTGCGGATGTTGCTGGCCGGGTGGGTGCGGGTAGCTTGGTGGTTGCCCGTAAGGCACCGGGCCGCCCTGCTGCTGTAATGGGTAGGCTGGCGGATACTGCTGCGCCATTTGTGGTGGCGCGTTCTTCTTCTTGATGTGTTTCACGGTGCCGAATGCGCCCATACCGAAGAACAGCAACCCGACTACGGGCAGTATCCACATCATCAGTCCGGCTGACTGCCGTTTGCTTTCCAGTTGTTCCGCAACCATCCAGTCGCCGGGATCAGCGGGGTTGATGACCACCGTTGTCGTGATCGGGCTGGATATGCTTGCACCGCGGTAACGAGAATGCACGCTGCTTGAGACTTTTCGTTCTTGCTGGATAGGCCTTCCGTCGGGGTGCGTGAATTTCACAGAGATGAAGTAATCAGTTTCAGTGCGCGTGCGTCCATTGCGTCGACGTCGCCTCTCTTCCGTTCGCGTTTGGGTTATCTGGCCTGTGACGCGTTCTCCCGAGGCCGCCATTCGGTCAAGATCGCCGCCGCGTGAACCCATGAAGATACCGCCGAGCACCAGCAGAGTACCCACCACAAAGCCAACGATCGCCATCGCCAGTGGTGACATTGTTCGGTGCCTACGAGAATTGAAGATCCAACGCATCAGCGCCCCCTGTGTGATTTGGATAGGCCAAGGGTAACGGATCAGTTAGCGGAGACCAATTACAGATTACATCCCAGTATGGAACGCTGTTAGTTCTCCCAAGGTGCGCGCTCTGATTCGTGGTGCACCGTAGAACTGGGTGATGGGCCCGAATGCGCAGGCTGCGACTGCGTGGATTTTAAAGAAGGCGGCGGTTGGAGTGCTCTGTGACGCCAGTTTAGAAGAAAAAGAGCAGCGAAAGGAAGTGCTATGAAGAACAGCAATAAACGGCCCGTCCACCGATTCCGCCGCTCAGAGTGGACCTCGGGTTCCAATACCCAGTTTGTAGCGTTATTCGGATCCAAGTAGACCGTGGTTTCGGACGAATGAATGTTGATGACTTTCCCACCGTGCCCGTCGAAGCTCACGCTGCCGAGGTCTTCGAATGCAGTTCTTGATATCTTTTTAGTCTCCCACTGCGGTTGTCCGCCCGGCCTCGCAAACTGCACCCGAATGGGAATGGCGTTGCCCTTGCCTTTGCCACCTAGGATTTGGGCAGGCACCCGGATGCCTTCAGCCTCCAGTCTCTCTAGCTCGGAAGTGTAGAGAAGACTGCCGAGCACATTGAGCATCAATACAATGCTGATACCGCCAAATATCAGAAGATTTCTCTTACGGGCTGATTCAGAGCTTGGCCTGATTAACGGTGATAACATACCGAGGATAATACTCGGGGGAGATATAAATGGCTACTTCCGTGTCTCTTGGCAAAGGTGTGCAGACGTCATCAAGTTACAATTCCAGCGCAAGATCGCGGACCAGTTCTAGGTCGTCTTCTTTGGTCCGGCCTGTAGTTGTCAGGTAGTCGCCTACCATCATGCCGTTGGCGCCGGCTTGGAAGATGAACGGCTGCAACTGGCGCAGATGCTGGATGCGCCCGCCTGCAACGAACAAGTCTGAGCGTGGGTTCGTCAGGCGGAAGACGGCGATTGCTTTCAGGCAGTCCAGTGGGCGCAGCGGCTCGACTTCTTCAAGCGGCGTGCCTTCGACCGGCACCAGGAAGTTCAGCGGAATGTGTTCTGGTTGCAGGCTGGCGATCTGCTGCATCAATTCAACGCGCTGTTCGACATTCTCACCCATGCCCAGAATGCCGCCACAGCAGACTTCGAGCCCGACCTGTTTCGCGCGCTGGATTGTCTCGTAGTTTTCCGACCAATCTCGTGTAGTGCAGATTTCGGGGTAGTAGCTGCGTGAGCACTCAAGGTTGTGGTGGTAGACCTGCAGGCCGGCTTCCTTCAGACGGTTCAGCACAGGGCTGCTGACGACGCCCAGGCTGGCGTCCGGGGCAATCTGTCCTTTGGCGCGAATCTTGCGCACGGCTTCGCAGATGGCATCCAGCATCGGGCCTTCCTTTACACCCTTGATCGCGGTGACGATGCCGAAGTTGGTGCTGCCGTACTCGGTCGCCATGTCGGCGGCTTTGAGGATGGCGTCGGCGTTCATGACGGGGTACGTCTCGACGCCGGTGTCTTTCTGGTAGCTCGCGCTCTGGCCGCAGAACTTGCAGTCTTCGCCGCACGCGCCTGACTTGGCGTTGACGATGCTGCAGCGATGCAGCTTGTCGCCCTGGAAGTGTCGCTTTACCAGATAGGCGGCGTACATCAGGTCATAGACACGATCATCGGGCAGAAGCAGTAGCTTCAGTGCGCTGGTGTCGTCAAGGGTGCCGCCGTCGATGACGTAATCGGCAATGTTGACCAACGGCCCTTCGCCGATGGTGGGTGTACCTGTGGTGATCGCGCCAGCCATGATTCGCCTCTACTTCAGACCTCGAAAGCCAATGTCTTTACGGTAGATCATCTTGTCGAAGTGGATTTTGTCTACGGCGGCGTAGGCCTTTTCCCGTGCGTCTTTCAGGTCGTTCCCGAGAGCTACAACACTCATCACGCGACCGCCGTTGGTGTACCAGTCGCCGTCGACCTTCTTGGTGCCGGCATGGAAAATCTGTACGTCCGGCCCAAAGTCTGAGTCCAGCCCCTTGATCTTATATCCGCGCTCAAAAACCCTTGGATAACCGCCGCTGGCGAGCACGACAGTGACCGCCGTGCGGGGGTCCCAATCAACGTCGACAGTGTCCAGCGTGCCGTCGATGGTAGCGTTCAGAACCTCAAACAAATCGCCCTTCATGCGCATCATGATGCTCTGCGTTTCCGGGTCGCCGAACCGCACGTTGTACTCTAGAACCTTTGGCCCTTGCTTGGTCATCATGCAACCGGCGAACAGCGTGCCCTTGTACGGTTCGCCTTCGCGATTCAGGGCGTGGATCGTCTGGACAATAACGTCACGTTCGAGTGTCGCGACCATTTCGTCGTCAATCTGTGGTAGCGGGCTGTAGGTGCCCATCCCGCCCGTATTCTCACCGGTGTCACCCTCGCCGACGGGCTTGTGGTCCTGCGCGAAGCACAGGGGCAGAATGTTGTGACCGTCCGATATCGCGTGGACGCTGACTTCTTCACCTTGCAGGAAGTCTTCGATCAGTACGCGTTTGCCGGCGTCGCCAAAGCGCTTCTCGACCATGCTCTCCGCAATGGCAGCTTCGGCTTCTTCCTGCGTCTTGCAGATCATCACACCTTTACCGGCCGCGAGCCCATCCGCCTTGATGACGACAGGATAGTCACAGTTGCTGAGGTATTCCTTGGCCGGCTCAGCTTTGTCGTAGACCTTATGGCCGCCGGTCTGGATACCGTGGCGCGACATGACGTCTTTGGCGTAGGCCTTGCTGCCTTCCAGGCGCGCGGCTTTGGCCGTAGGCCCGTAGATGCGTAGACCGCGACGCGTGAATAAATCCACGATGCCGTTGACCAACGGGTCTTCCGGTCCGACGACCGTAAGGTCGATTTTCTGTTCTTTTGCGAATGACAGCAGGTCGTTGAGTGCCGACGGCTTGATGTTCACCTGCTCGGCGACTGGGCTCATGCCTTCGCTGCCCGGAGCCGCGAATATCTTGGTTACGTGCGGGCTTTGGCTGAGCTTCCATGCGAGGGCGTGCTCGCGCGCTCCACTACCGACGACCAGAACCTTCATGGTTGGTTACTCCCGCTGTCTTCCGTCGGCACCATGGTTTTCAAGCTACCGCGCTTCTCAGGGTCTACGGGCAGCAGTATCAGAAACCGCGTGCCTTTGCCCTCTTCCGACTCGAATGTGATCTGCCCGCCATGCTCTTCAACGATGCGCCGCACCATGGGCAGGCCCATCCCGGTGCCTTTTTTCTTCGTCGTGAAGTACGGGCGAAACATACGATCAATGTTCGATGGCGCAATGCCGGAGCCTGTGTCTATGACCTCCAGCCCAAGCAGATCGCCCTTTACACGAGCGCGCACGATTACTTCACCACTGCCTTTTTCCGCCAGCGCGTCAAAGGCATTGCGCATCAAGTTCATCAGCGCCTGTCGAATCAGGGTGGCGTCGAGCAGCAGGTTGTCGAGCTTGCCTTCGTAGTCAAAGTGCAGGCGGATGTTTCGTGCACGGGCGTCATCGGCGAGGAACTCGAACAACTCAACAATCATCTCGCGCAAGTTTGTGCGTGTAACCTTGATGTCGTGGCCTCGGGCAAAGGCGAGAAATTCCTGAACGATGCCGTCGAGGTGCTCAACCTCACGCAGTAGCACTTCCAGCTTGCGTGTGGCGCGGATGGCGGCCGGGGATTCGTCTTTCTGGAAGTCTTCTTCAAGCAACTGCAGAGTTAGCTTGATCGTACTAAGCGGGTTCTTGATCTCGTGAGCCAGCCCGCCCGCGAGCTGTCCAAGAAACTCAAGCCGTGAAGTTGCTGCGCTCAAGACTGTTCCTTCTCAGACGTCTGCGGCGAAGTCTGCCGGGAATCTTCACTGACGGGACCTGCTTTCGGCTTGGACGGAAGGTTTACCGGCTTATCTACGCCCAGTGCGTCGGCCAGCAAACGCAGTGAGTCGCTTCGCCCTTCTGCCGCATGCTCCTTGATACCCTGAATCTGCGGATGCAGCAGCTTGTTGACGAGGCGCTCACTGAAGCTGGCGATCTCCTTTCGGGTCTCATCTGGCAGGTCCGAAAGCTTGCTCATCAGGCGGTCCAGCTCGAATGCTTTGATCTGGTCGGCCTTGCCTCGAAGACTGGTGATCAACGGTCCTGCGGCGTAAGTCTGGAAGCCCTTAAGGAAATGCTCGACTTCATCGTTGATGATAGTCTTGCAGTGGTCGAGTTCGCGACTGCGTTCCATTGCGTGTTCCGCGACCACTTGTTCAAGGTCGTCTACGTTGTAAAGGAACACACCTTCAAGGTCGCTGACATCTTCTGCAACGTCGCGCGGCACAGCGAGGTCGAGTACGAAGACACTACCGTAGCGGCGTTTCTTCTGCGATTTCTGGAAATGCTTGCGCTCAAGGATTCGACTTTCGGAGGCCGTTTGCGAGATCACGACATGGGCTGAAGGGAGATAGTCTTGCAACAACTCAAACGGCACTGCATCGCCTTGGAAACGATTTGCGACGTCTTTGGCGCGCTCCAAGTTCCTCGATACGACGATTACGCGCCCGATGCCGGCTTCCCGGAGATAGGTCAGGGTCAACTCGCCTACTTCGCCGGCCCCTATCAGCAGGGCTGTCTTATCCCCAAGGTCTTCGAACACTCGGTTGACGAAACGTACGGCGATACTGCTTACGCTTAGCTGCCCGTCGCTGATGCCGGTTTCGGTGTGCAAGCGCTTAGCGGCCTGGAATGCCCGGTGGAAGAGACTGTTCAGCGCTTTGCCTGTGGCGTTCTCAGACTGTGCCAGCAGATATGACTTCTTCACCTGACTTAAAATCTGGGTTTCGCCCAGCACGAGACTGTCCAGCCCGCCAGCCACGCGAAGCAGATGCTCGACAGCATCGCGCCCGCGGTGGAAGTAACAGAACTGTTCCAGGTATTCCGCCGCAATCCCGTGGTCGGCGCCAAGTCCCTCAAGCATACGAGTTCGAGCATCGTCGCCTTCGGTGAACGCGTACACTTCGACTCGGTTGCATGTGGAAAGCAGCACGGCTTCGTCACAGTCACTGCGTTCGCGCACGGTCTTCAGGGCCGCGGGGATGCGACGATCGGGATACGCCAGCCGCTCACGGACTTCAAGCGGGGCGAACTTGTGATTGATCCCGAGTACTACAAACCGCTGCATGGCCCTGCTTCTTTCTGTGTGGGTGCTTCCGTACTTGCCGCCGCCGGCGAATGCTTGCGTGAACGGGCTTCAACCAGTCCCAGTCCGACATAGGTTGCCAATACCAATCCAAAGCCAATCAGCACCATGTAGTAGTGGCGGCGACCGTGAAGCCAGCCTGTCCGGCGACCGATGACAACGACGACCAGGACGACCCAAAGCACAAGACTGCTGAGAATTTTGGGGTTATGCAGCACCCCTTCCCAATCGGCAGCCTCGAAGCTGGCAAAACCGAGGGCGAACGCGACTGTCAAAACCGGCAGCCCGATCAGGATGCAGGTGTTTACCAGGCGGCGCAAAGACTCAAGTGGGGGAAAACTGCGTAGGAACGCTGGGTCTTTGTGTTTCTTCAGCATGCGTTCCTGAATCAGGAACATCGTTGCGGCAAGACTGGCCATGAAGAAAACGCCATACGCCAGGATTGTCAGAACAATGTGTGCCACGAGTATCGGGTTGTTGAGCGGCGCGTTCTGGCCGCCGCTTGTCGTGCCCGCCAGCATGTAGTTGACGAGAAAGATGATCGTCACGGCCGGATAAGTAAACGCAGCAAGGGACGAAAGCTTCTTCAACCTGGATGCAACGAAGTAGATCATTGCAACCAGCAAGGCGCTTAGCGAAACGACGTCAAACATGTTCTGCAGCGGCTCAGTTCCGTCGCTGACGAATCGAATGACGAAGTAGGCGAACAGAGAGCCGGTCGCAAATGCCCCGGCCCAATCCGCCCACCGAATATGGACGCGGGTTGGTTGAATCAAAGCAGCGAGAGCGGTGATTGCGGCCAGAATGAAACCACCGATTGCTGCATGCAACGCAACCGAGGCGATGGGGGACATCGCCTGATTTGAGAACTCATGGAAGGTCTGCAACAACATAAAGCCATTGCAATGTAAGGAGCGTGCAAGCGCAAGCACGCTTCACAGGTGTATTTTGCGTACTGACGCTAACTACTGGAACACCTGAAACAGCAAGCTGGCGAAGGTCGTGATTGGCGCTTGTTCGCGGATGTCCTCAAAGCCGGAGCGAAGCGTGTTGATTGCATTCAGAGTGTCGTTGAACAGAGTGTCGTCATTGAAAAGCTTGCCGACAGTGCCTTCCCCGGCGTTGACACGCTCAACCGTAATGCCGACTTCGTCTGTGGCTTTTTTCACGCTGTCCATCAGCTCGGGCGTCTTGGCCACAGCACTTTTTATGTTCTCGCCGGTTTCCTCGTCATTCAGCAGCACACCGAAGAAGCCTTTGCCGCTGTCCACTTTTTCAACAATCGACTTGATGCTGCGTGATGCGCCAACGGTGTTATCGGTCGCGTCTTCAACGTTGCGTACGATGTTCTTGATGCGCATCGCGGTGTCAGCGTCTTCTAGAAACAGAGACGCGGCGCCCTCGCCTGCGTTGATCTTCTCGGTGATGTCGCGCACGTTGCTGGTAACGCCTTTGGCGTCTTCGCTCATGATGCGGACATTCTCAACGGTCGCCGCCACATCGCCCGCGACTTTTTCGTCGAACAAGATTGTGCCGACGGCGCCCCGACCGGCCCGGATGTCCTTGACCGTCTGATTGACGTCTTTGATCGTGTCCACGGCAATGTCGATGCCCTCGTTGATCTTGCCGATGCCACGCCCTGCTGCGGTGAACAGGTCTTCAACCAGCGTGCCTTTGATTTTGGCTTCTGGATTGTGAGGCTCGGCGTCCTGGCCGATTTCAAGAGCGATGGCTTTTCCACCGAACGCACTGCTGGGGATGATCTCGGCGCTGCAGTCGCGACGCAGCTCGATTTCTTTGTCGAGGGAAATTCTGACCTCGACGTTGCCGCTGCGTGGATCGACGATCATCTGGCGCACCTTGCCCTTGGGTACACCGCTGATCCAGACAGGCGAGTTTTCCTGCAACCCCGCTACGTTCGGAAAAATGACCGAGTACGTGTTCTCACCACCCTGCCATGGCAGGCGCCCGCTGGTGCCGCCCAGATAGAAAGCGAAGTAGAAAACAACGGCAATTGAGCCGAAAAACAGCGCGCCGACAATCAGGTCACGAATCTTCATGGGGACTCCTCCGGATCAAGCTCCCGGGGTTCAGGGTCAAGAGTGGCAGGTTCTTTGTCCTGTGTGTTTTCTGAATCTATGGCTTCTTGCTCACTAAGCAGCACGTAGGCGTCCGGCTCCGCAGTCGCAACGGCGGAGCCGCTGCTGGGATTGGTGACAGCTTCTGCTTCATCGACGGCTTCATTGCTGCGCGTGCTAAGCATG
>JAGQRE010000049.1 GCA_020425695.1 Planctomycetota bacterium | reverse complement strand
TGGCGGTCCTGAGGTCTGGTTTCGCGACGTGCGCAAGTTCGGCAAAGTGAAGTGGATCGCGCCCGGTAAATCCGACGTGCGCCTCGATAAGCTCGGCGCGGACGCGCTGGAGGCAACCGGTGACATCCTGTGGCAGGCCAGCCGCAAACGGGCTACAGCGGCCAAGAACTTGCTGCTGGACCAGTCGGTACTTGCCGGTGTTGGGAACATCTATGCAGACGAGGCGCTGTTCCTGAGTGGTGTGCGCCCAACACGCAGGGCCGGCAAACTGACCCGCCGAGAGTGCAACGCACTGGCGGCCAATATCCGCAAGGTCATGCAGCGCAGCATCGATACCGGCGGCAGCAGCATCAGCGACTACATCAGCCCGGATGGCGAAGACGGCGCGTATCAGGACGAGCGCATGGTCTACGCCCGCAAAGACGAGCCCTGTAAGGTCTGCGGGACGCCCGTCAAGAAGATTACGCTAGGGCAACGGGGCACGCACTACTGCCCCCGCTGCCAGAGGTAAGCATGCTCTCGCCCAACCAGCCCCGGCTTCCTATTCTGTCCGGTCTATGTTGTCCCTTTCTGAATTGCGCCGAAGTGTAAGCCTGCTTGAACCGCTCGTTGTCGGGCGGCGGGTGCAGCGATTTGTGCAGACCGACGACGACACACTGGTGCTTGAACTCTACGGCTGGGACGACGAGGCCGGTGAAGGCAACAAGACCTGGCTGGTTCTGAGCACAGACCGTGAACTTGGGCGCATGGCACTGAATGCGGAAGCGCCGACAGCGCCGCCATGGCCGCCGGAGTTTGCGGCCTTTTTGAAGGCCCGTATGCACCGGGCCCGCCTTACCGGCATTCGCATCGTAAATGATGACCGCATGGCTGCCCTGCTTATCGAAGGCAAAGAGGGGGCGTTTGAACTTCTGCTTTGCCTGATGGGTCCGCGCAGCAATGCCTACCTGACGGATCTTGATGGCAAGCTGCTGGGCGCGATGCGTGCGCTATCAAGTACGCGCAGTGAACTCAGCATCGGTGACGCCTGGGTGAACCCGTCGAAGCCTGAAGGTACCGGCGAGGGTGAAGACCGCTGGGCAGAAGTCAGCGACGCGGACTATCTCAGTACCGTTGGCGAACACTATGCGGGGCTTGAAGCCAAGCGCGAGTTCGATCAGCTTCACCACAGGTTGTCGCAGGCGTTGAAGAAGGAACTCGACTTCGCCAAGCGCCGCACCGACAAGATCGAGAAAGACCTCGAAGACGCCAAGGACGCCCGTGAGAAAAAACGTCATGGCGAGTTGCTGAAGCAGGTCATGAACACCGTCGATTCCGGCGACACGCACGTGATGGCCCGCGACTATGAGACCGGCGAAGAGGTCAAGATCGAACTAGACCCGAAGCTGACAGCGGCCGAGAACCTTGAGAAGTATTTCAAGCGCTATCACAAAGGGCTCGTCGGCACGAACATGCTCGGGCAGCAACTGGAGATCACGAAGTCGCACTCGCAGGACCTGACGGACTTGCAGACTGAGTTACAGACGATCAACGAAATTGGCTCCCTGCGGGCCTTCGCCGCCAAGCCGATCATGGTTGAATTGTGCGACAAGCATTGCCCTAAAGAGCAACCCAAGCGCCCGCCCAAGAAGACGCCGACCAAGAAGGACGTGCCCGGTCGAATGATGCCGCGTCGTTACAAAACCAGCGACGGGCTTGAAGTCTGGGTTGGCAAGAGCGACGCAGGCAACGACTACCTGACGACCAAGCTGGCCGGCGGCAACGACTGGTTCTTCCACGTTGAGGGCTACCCCGGCAGCCACACGGTATTGCGCACTGGCGGGCGCAAAGACCCGCCGCAAGAAAGTGTGCTGGAAGCGGCCGAGTTGTGCGTGCACTTCAGCAAGATGAAGGACGCCAGCCGCGTGGATGTACACGTCGTGCCGATCAAGAACGTACACAAACCGAAGGGCGCAAAGCCCGGCCTCGTGCACGTAAGCCAGGGCAAAAGCATAGGGCTACGCCGCGACCCCAAGCGCCTTGACAAAATCATGAACGCCCGCATCAAAGAGTAGCCAGAATTCGTTTCTGCCAGTTGGGATGACTCTGAGACTGAAACTGAAACTGTCCCCTCGACCTGCCCCTGGAGCCGAGCTATTGCTTCATGCTGATTCAGAGCAGGTGATGGGTGGCGCCGACAATCCTGTCGGCGGTCGCGCTGATTTTGGCGCGACGAGTTCGGCTTCGCTCAACTCACCCGGCCCGACAGGATTGTCGGGCCCACCCTTGGTTTCGGGTTGCACGCCTTCAAAACCATCTTGGCGTAAAGCAGTTTGCGCTAGGTGTTATTCTACAGCACACCCTTTTGACGCAGGTCTTTTATGACGCGCCATCCGTAGCTGACGAACACGATCAGGAACAGCGGCTGCGCGAAGAACACGAACAGCGCCATCTCGTATGGGCCCGGGTGGATCGCAAAGGCGGCCGTGATGATCAGGGCGAGGATCGCCGCCCAGGCCTGCAGGCGCAGTCGGGTCATTCGTCCTCTCCCATCAGTCGATCGTAGTCGTCGCTGCCGGGTGTACGGGCAGCGCGTGTCGGGTGGGCGCGTCCATGGCAGTTGAGGCAGCTAAGTGAGCTTTCCTCAAGGCGCGCGCGTACTGTCTGGTGCGATTGAACACTCTCAAACTTTGGTGTACCCGAATGACACTTCAGACAGTTGTCGTTGTGGAAGCGTCCTTTGAACTTGATGGGCTCTTCGTAGGTGCTGGTCGTGTATCGCGCCAGATGGCGGTAGCCCTCCATCTTTGCTGCGATGTCGCCGGCCAGCCCGTAGTCGCTGTGGCACTGGTAGCACTGGTCTTTCGGTATCCAGCCGTTGCGAAAGTGCCGCGCGGCCAGCGTTGTGCTTTCGGGGTCGCGCATGTCCGTCGCCATGGGGCGCATGACGTGGCAGCGCTCGCATGACTCGACGGCGTGTACGCCTTCAAACGTCTGGTAGTTCGCAAATACCATCGCGCCTGCGGGCACAGCAAACAGCGACGCGAAGGCCAGCAGCTTAAAGAAGGCCATACTTGAAAGCGTCGCAATGCCGACATGGATCTTTCGGTCAGGGTCAACCTTCCGGAAGTTGACCCGCCCTACCCAGAAGCACATGCCCACGCCGATGACGCACAGGATGACGGTGATGATCCTTGGCAGTGGTCCGAGATCCATCAGGTCACCTTCCTGACGCTGACGGCCGTTACTTTGTACTCGGGTTCTTTGCTTGTCGGGTCAAACCAGTCGGCGACGGCATTGTTCACGAGCAGCTTTGCGTCGTAGAAGGCTGCGAAGACCAGATTCTCTCGAAGCGCGTCATCAATTACGGCCTTGCCACGCACGCTGCCAAAACTTGAGCGCACCTCGATTTCGTCGCCTTCCGCGATTCGCAAGTTGTAAGCGACGGCAGGGTTCAGGTGAAACCGGGCGGGCCCCGCGGCCTGCTTTAGTTCATCGATTCGGTAGGTCATGGTCCCGCTGTGCCACTGCTCAAGGACACGCCCGGTTGTAAGGTACAGCGGGAATTCATCGCTGATTTGCTCGGGTGACTTCACGTAGGGTCGCAGGAAGACCACGGCGCGATGATCCTTGTGCCCGTAGAAATCAAACTTCTTGCCGTCCTCAACAAACGGGTCGCCCGGTACAAAGCGGCGTACGGTGCCCGGGTGGTCTTCCGTAGGACACGGCCATTGCAGACCCGGCAACACCTTCAACCGTTCGTAGGTCATGCCCTCAAAGTTGTACTTGCTGTGTGCGCTGAAGTGGCGCCATTCATCCCAGACTTCGTTGGGTGTCCTGGCTTTGATCAGGTCGCCGTAACCCATTCGCTCTGCCAGCTCAACCAGCACTGCAAGGTCACTGCGAGCCTCACCCGGTGGGTCGATCAGTTTCGGTATGATCTGGTAGCGTCGCTCGCCTTGGCCGAAGACCCCTTCTTTCTCGCACCAGACAGCGGCCGGCAACAGCACACTTGCTGTCTTTGCCGTCTCGCTGTCGCCGACAATTTCGCTGACCACGGTGAAGCACTTTTCCATGCCTTCGACGTAGCGTTCCCGGCTGGGCATCGTGGCACCGGGGTTGGTGCACATGATCAGCGCGCCCTTAACGTCACCGGCCTGCATGGCGCGAAACAGCGCCACCGCGTGATAGCCCGGGCGTGCGCTGATGGTGCCCGGCTTGACGCCCCATAGTTTCTCGCATTCGGCGCGATGGTCAGGGTTTGTTACGCTGCGCCCATTGGGCAGCAAGTGCGCCAGCGAGCCGGTATCTCGCACGCCGCCGCAAGCGTTTGGTTGCCCGGTAACACTGAAAGGCGTCGCGCCGGGACGTCCGAACTGGCCCGTGATCAGGTTCAGGGCGTTCAGCATGTTGTTGAGGTACGTGCCCTGGGTGCGCTGGTTCACGCCCATAGTCCACATGCTCATCGTCGCGCGGCTGCGGGCGAACAAATACGCGACACGCCGGATGTCGTTGGCGCTGACACCGAGTTCGCGTTCTACTTTTTCCGGCGTGTAGTCCTGCAGGAATACTTTGAATTCTGCGAACCCGACAGTGTTCTGCCCGTCGCTGAAGCGCAGGTGGTCGCGGATGAAATCATCGTCGGTCAGCCCTTCTTCAACGATTACCTGCGCCATGGCATTTAGCAGCAGCAGGTCGGTGCCGGGCACGACAGGCAGGTGAATGTCTGAATGCTCAGCGGTCGGTGTCCTGCGTGGGTCAACGCAGATGATTCGCACGCGGCGGTTCTTCGCTTTGTGGCGCATCACGCGCTCAAACAGTGGCGGGTGACACTCGAACGGATTCGCACCCATGATGAAGTAGCACTCGGCGTGGTCGAGGTCTTCATAGGCGCCCGGCGGCTCATCTTTCCCGTAAACCTGCGTATAGCCGGCGGCCGCCGATGCCATGCACAGGCGTGGGTTGCCGTCCACGTTGTTGGTGCCGAGCCCGGCCTTGAACAGTTTGTTCGCGGTATAGGACTCTTCGGTGTAGAGCTGGCCGGAGCCGTAGAAAGCGAGGGCGTCGGGGCCGTGCTGGTCTCGAATCTCTTTGAACTTGTCAGCGACGAGCCCGAGCGCTTCGTCCCAACTCGCTTCTTTCAGTTTGCCGTTGCTTCGAATCTGGGGCCTGGTGAGGCGCCCTTCAATCTGCGGCAACGAGCGCAGCATTGAGCCCTTCACGCAGATGACGCCTTTGTTGTGCCCGTCTTCGTGGCCGCGGATATCGACGACTTTTCCGTCGCGCATCCCGACTTTGATGGTGCAGCCGGTTCCGCAAAAACGACAGACGGCCTTGTGCCACTCGTCGGCTGTCGCAGCGGGGATCATCGCTTCAAGCATACCCCAGCCGGCGAAGGCTGCGGCCGTTGCGGCACCGAGCCCGCCCATAGCCCACAGGAACTCGCGCCGCGACGAGTCATCGGGTGCCAAGGATGCTTCTTCTGGGTCAGGTGTCTCGGTCATGGTTGCCCACTACATGTCAGGCTGCTTTCGTGTGCCGAACATTTCAACCTTGAAACATCTGCTGTTCTGGGTGTGTCGCATCGGGATTTAGGGATGCTCCGATGTATCACCGCTGTTCTCATGATGGAACGGGGGTGTGCGATGACTTCCCTTGATTCGGGCCTGACCCTGCGCGAAGCGCGGGACGCCTACCTTGCAGAGAACGACTTCTCGACCGCGGCCTACACGGACCACTGGGTTCGTTTCAAGTTTGGCCCGCTACCGATCATGTTCCCTGCCACGCGTACGCGCCGTGAGGCGATTCCGTTTCACGACCTGCACCATGTGCTGACCGGCTACAAAGCCACGCCAGTCGGCGAATCCGAGATTGGTGCGTGGGAGGTCGCCTCCGGGCTCAAGCGCTTATGGGCCGGCTGGGTGTTGGATCTGAACGTGATGGGTCTCGGCATGCTGTACGCGCCGCGCCGCACCTACCGCGCGTTCATACGCGGTCGGCACAGCCGAAACCTCTACGGAACCGAGTACACGGATCATTTGCTGTCTACCAGCGTCGGCGAGATGCGTGCGCAAATCGGTCTGGCAGGCGAGCCGCCGCATGCGACAACAGGCGACAAACTGGCCTTCGCTTTCTGGCTGTGCGCGGGAGCTTCCCTCTATCTATTGTACGCGGCGTCAGTACTCGTGCCGCTGGCAGTGCTGGGGTGGTTGCTGCTGGGCTGAGGTACTGTTTGCTGCTACCTCAGTGTGCGCACGCCGTTTACGTTCTTGGTTACGCCCTGAAGGTCGAGCCACTCCAGCAGCGGGATCAGGTACTTCCGGCTGGTGGGGATGATCTCTTTGAAATCTTTGGCGGCCGCCTCGCCCTTGTCTTTCAGAAACTTCGCCGCTTCCTCTTTAACCCACACGAGCGCTTTGGTGCTGAACAGGACACCGCCCCCCAATACGTCGGCGCGACCGCTGCCCACCAGATAATCCACGGCGTTCTGTGTTGCGCTCGGGTTTACGTTGGCGGCGTGTGCGAGCTCTTTCAGTGTCGGCGGGTTCAGTTGCGCTTCTTCGAGTTGCGTGGCGACGCGCTCGACGATCTTGCGTTCTTCGTCGCTGAGTTTGCCGCCCTGGCCTGGCAGCCCAAGCAGTTCACCGCGCTGCTCAATGATGCTGGCCTCCAGTCCTTTCTCAAGGATCGGGGCGAAGGTGCGTGCGTCCACGCCGAGTTGTTGCTGCACACTCGGGATCTTCATGCCGAGTTGCGCCGGGTGCGCGTCGTGGTGGCGTTGCAGAATCTCAATCAGACGCGCCTGCGCCCGCGGCCACGCATCACGGTGCACCAGCGCTTTGCCCGGCCCGAATTCACTGATCTTGCCTTCGCTTATCAACTCAGCGGCAAGCGTGTTTACGGCGTCGCGGGACAACTCGGTCGCGGCGATCATGCGCTCGCGGTTCAGCCCACCCGGGCCGGCGTCCAGCGCGGCGCGCTCAATGCGACGGCGCGGGTCATCGGCCGCTTCCGCCCATGCCGCCAGTGATTCCATCAGCATGTCGTCTTTGCGTGCGAGCTTTTCTGATTCCCGCTTGATGACTCGACCGCCGCCAAGCGTCACCGCAGGCGACGGCTGACGCAGGATGAAGTGGTCGCCGATACCTGCCACGATGGGGTCTTCGAGCATCACCTCGCAGATGCAGGTTTCGCCCGGGTTCAGGAGCGTACGGTCAAGGAACTGGATGTGGCCAACAAGCTCGCTGGTCCCTACGTGGAACTTTACCTCAGCGCGGTGCTTCATCGGGCGCGGCGCGCTTTGCAGTAGTGTCAGATGGATCGAGAAAAAGCGGGACGGCGCAAAGACGCCGGGCGTGCAGAGTGTGTATCCGCGTTCGACTTTCGTGTGATCGACGCCAGTCAGATTGAACGCGCTGGAGTGCCCGGCGCGCGCTTCATCGATGGCGCTGTGGTAGGCCTGGATGCTGCGGACTTTCGCCTTCTGTTCGCCCGGCATGACCACAAGCGTGTCGCCAACTTTGGTGTGGCCGCTAACCGGCACGCCAGTCAGCACAGCGCCTTGACCCTTCGCCGAAAATACGCGTTGCACGGGCATGCGAAACACTCCGTGCGTGTCGCGTGGTGCCGTTTCGTCGATGACTTCGCCGATCGCCTTCCACAGGTCGTCGATTCCCTGGCCGGTGATTGAGCTGACGGGAACCTTCTGCGCATGCTCAAGGAACGTGCCTTTGATCAGGTCGTTGACGTCCTCGATCGCCAACTCAACGGTGTCTTCATCGACGGTGTCGATCTTGGTTAGTACCACCAGCCCGTGCTTCACGCCGAGCAGCGTCAGGATTTCCAGGTGTTCACGCGTCTGCGGCATGACGCCGTCGTCGGCCGCAACGACCAGCATGACGATGTCAACGCCGGTCGCACCGGCGACCATGTTTTTCACGAAGCGCTCATGCCCCGGTACGTCAATGATCCCGACGCGATAGCGGTCCTGAAACAGGAAGTTGGCGAAGCCAAGGTCGATCGTGATGCCCTTGTCTTTCTCTTCCTTCCAGCGGTCCGGGTCGATGTCTGTCAGGCGCTTCACGAGGGTCGACTTGCCATGGTCGATATGACCGGCCGTGCCGATGACGACGTTGCGGATTTCAGTAGCCGGTGCGTTCATAGTCTGAATTCTGCAGGTTTTGGGCGCTCGCGTCGAGATGGCTTGGCGGCTTCGCGGTTGCAGAATATGGCACTGCCGAAACGCGAAGAAAAGTCGGCTCGAAATTGTCCGGCGCATGCCTTACACTAGGCGCAAGCCCCCAATTGGCTTAGACTTCCGCAAGTGAACAGGCTCGTCTACGAATCTGAAGGTAAGCAGGTTGAAATCCGGCTGAGCAATCGGCCGGTTTCGTTGGGACGTTCCGACGAGTCCGACCACAAGCTGCCGACCAAGATGGCCAGCCGCATTCATGCGCAAGTGTTTCCGCGTGACCGGGGCTGGTGGGTCGAAGACCTGGCATCCAGCAACGGCACCATCGTTAATGGCAACCGCATCCAGAAGCCGATGCCGCTCGTGCCCGGCGATGTGATCGCGATCGGCGACGTGAAGATCACCTATGAGGGTGAGGCCGCACAGCCGCAGGCGTCGCCCGACCACCTCACAGCTCGCATTGTCTACACGCCCGAAAAGGGCAAGCCGGCTGTCGATACACTGATACGCGATCGCGTGACAATTGGTCGTAAGCCCGACAACACGCTGCAGATCGACCTGAAGGTGGTTTCGGGGCAGCACTGCGAAATCTTGAACCGGCAGGGCGCGTACGTGTTTCGCGACCTCGGCAGCAGCAACGGCAGTTTCATCGGCGACAAGCGCGTTACGGAACACACGCTGAGAAACGGCGATGTCATAGTGCTCGGCAAGAAAGTCCCGCTCTACTTTGTTGACCCGGCCGGGGCCACTGAAGCACCTGCGCCGGCACCGGCAGCCAAACCCGCCCCGGTAAAAGCCGGGATGCCCGAGATTACGCCTGAGCATTTGCCGCCCCGGCAGGTCAGCAAGCCCGGGTCTTCTGCGGCGAATGCCTCTGACCGCGGGGTTTTCAAACCGGTCGGCGACGCAGAGCCGAAGGCAAGCGTTAACCCGATACCTCACATTGCAGTCGGACTTGGCCTGGGTGGGTTGTTCCTGCTGGCCGGCTGGCTGCTGGGAAGCGTGATCGGCGGGCTGAAGAACAGGCCGGTGGATACGCCGAACGAGAGAACGCCGGAAGCTGCCCTAGCCGATAGCGCGATGTCGTTTGAAGGCGTCATCGATGACGGCGGCAACCCGGAGGGATGGACCGCAAGCTTTGAGGGCAAGGGCGGCAAGGCCGAGCTGCTGGCAGACGCGACGGACCCGTTTGACGGCGAGCGCAGCCTCAGCGTACGTGCCACGGGTGTCGCCGGCCCCGGCACTCTGGTGCTGCAGACAAAACAGGCCCGTGAGTTGGACCTCGGCGGTGGGTTCCAACTGACAATGGCCATGAAGGGTGAAGGCGTCAGCAAGATTGCCGTCGCGCTTTCCTCTATTGATGAAACGGGCGCCGTCATGACCCTCGCCAGCGGCTCATTCGTGGGCATCAAGGGAACGCAGTGGGGGCAGTTCAGCATGACCGGCACGACACTCACGCCGGCGCCAAAGAACGCGCAGTTACGATTGTTGGTCGCGGGCTCGTTCTCCCACCTCTGGCTCGACCGTATCGAGTTGGCAAAGACAGCCGAACCCGGCTCAATTCACCCGTTCGAAAAGTTGGATGCTCCGAACCTGACCCTCGGGTTTGATTCGAAACGACAGGCACAGGCAGTCGCTACGAACACAGGCGGCAAGCGAGTGCGTTTTCAGCCGGTGTTGCTCTCGATGAGTGACTCACGCCTGTCGGAGCCCGAGTTGTGGAGCGTCAACAAAATCCAGCCTGACAGCGTCTCGTACTCAACCATGCTGGCTTCGATGGGGGACGCGGCGGCCGTACAGTTCAAGGCGGCAGGCCACGACAACGGCTACTTCACGGACAACGGGCTACGCCTTGACTGGGACATGCGACAAGGGGGCGGATCGACCCTGGCTGTAGATGTCATGTTGCCGCTGCCCCCCGGCGCAACCATCGGCATTGCGGACCGCCGGGGGTACCCGATGGTGCTCGACCGTGAACAGATCCATGCCTATGCGTATGCCACGATCAGTGAGTTGATGGTCAATGAAACCGGGCTCAGCGTCAGTTTCCCGCGCGGCGCGGTGGTCTGGTTTGACATGTCAAGGCCGGGCGAACTGGTTGCGACCGTGCGCGCCGCACGCGACACCGAACGCAAGACCATGCAGATCGACGTGAATACGCGCCCACTGATGTTCGCGCGTCTGTACGACCGCCTCTATGACGAAGCGATGCGACTGATGGATACGCAGTACTACTCAGCGGCCGAGGTGCGCCTGCGCTATCTGACCAGCAACAACCGCGCTGATGCCGACCTGCCCGTGTTGAGACGTGCGGGCGAGAAGCTGAAAGAGATCGCGGCCCACCGGGTTGAACTGAGCGCACGCGTGGAGTCAGCCTGGGAGAAAGCCACCGACCAGCGCAGTAAGCCCACATTGCAGGCCGCGGAGGGTCTTGTAAGGCAGTACATCGCCGAGTTCCCGGGGGACGACGTCATCGACACCATGAATGACCGGCTTTCGCAGATCGATACATGGCTGGCTGAGATCGCATTGCAGGCGCGCACCCCGGCTGAACTGCAGGCCGCCGAGATCACCGCCAAGTCGCTGTACAGTGCAGCCGACCAAAGCTTCAAGCAGGGCAACATCCTGTTGGCGCTCGTGATGCTTGAGACGATTTTCAAGGACTTCTCGGATACGTCGCAGTACCACAATGCGCAGGCCCTGCACCGCGAAATTGAAGAGCAACTGGACGACCCGGCCGAGCAGAACCGCGTGATTGACGAAGAGTTGAAGGGGATCGATGAGGACATCAAATTCAAGGACTACGAGCGCGGGCGGAACCGCTGCCTGGCCTTGTTCAAGCGTTTCCCGACAACCGAGCGTACGCGCGACATCATGAAGCGCCTGAGGGCGATTGAGGACGCATTTGAAGGCTAGGGGCGAAACACGCAGACGTTTAAGCGCAGGCATATGAACTCGCCCCGCACTTGACGCAAACAGCGCCCCTGCTACCTTGCGCCGCACAAATGAAGGACCGTTAGCTCAGTTGGCTAGAGCACTACCTTGACACGGTAGGGGTCACTGGTTCGAGTCCAGTACGGTCCACCACAAACCCGCCTGTAGAGCTGCAGAGAGCTACAGGCGGGTTTGTTTAATGGTGTTACAAACTTCACCTACTCCGCAAGCCGGTGTTGGTACTCCTGTCCCCATTTGAAAATGCAGCCATCGCAGATTCGAAAGCGAGCCCAGTCGGGCAACCGAAGCAACCAGCTGGGAGTGCAGTCACCCAGAGGGCCCTCAGAGGTGGATCCTTATGCAGACAAGCGGGTGGCGGATGTCCATCGCAGCGAACCCCTATACTTAAGCAAGCAGGGGGCCCGCTATCAGAGCACAGCGCCCTGGCCGAACACGGCCGAGTGATTCTGTCTTTCTGGCCACACTGGGCTTAGGAACTCGCCCAAGTCGGTGGTTCGGATCGCCTTCCTCAGTACCCTGCTACCGACACTGAACGCTCGCGTGTTTAGCAGCGGGCACTGAGCGCTACCGCTATACTGGCTGAACATGCCGTCTCGCCGCTTTGTCAGGTTGCAGGCGCGAGACAACCACAGCCGCTGACAATGGTAAGCCAACAGTCTGGCTCGATTTCCAATGGCTAGCCCGAAGCTCACAAACATTTAGAAATGGGCACTACGGAGTTCTCTGCAGGGACAGGGAATAACGCTGCGAGCCTCGCTGTTTGATAAGAGGATAAAGATGTCTTTTATGGAGAGCTCGCGATGTACAAAATTTCGTTGCTCGCTTGCGCGGTGATTCTGATCGCGGCGGTATTGGCAGCCAGCAGTTGTTCGGAGAACAACCAGTCTTCCAGCGAATCACACAGTCATGGGCCGACCGAACTGACACTGAACGACGGCAAGAAGTGGCAGGCTGACCAACACACACGGGAAAGCATGCTGGGTATCCGCGAGGCAATGACAACCAAGCCGGTCAACTCGCCCGACGAAACGCAAGCGCTTGGTCACGACTTACAGCAGCGTCTCAGGGTGCTCGTGTCTGGCTGCACCATGACCGGTGAAGCGCACAACCAACTGCATGTGTTCCTTGAAGAGTTTATGCCGGCTGCCGACTCGCTTGCATCACAGCAAGATGAGAAGAAAGCCCGCGAAACTCTGGCGGAGATGCACCACATGCTGGAGCGCTACGATGAACACTTCGAATAGAGCGCGGGTGGCCACTGATCTAGGTCTAGAATCAGCCACAGGTGAGGACGCCTACGCGCTGCACTGGTGAGAGATCGTTGTACGCAGTGCGACCGTTTCGGAAGTGGCTTCCGTGGCGGCGAGGCATGCGCGAGCATGCTCATGACCGAATGCGGTGCTTGCAGGACCATCGGGTCACTTTGCGGGGGGAGACAATGATGCGGAGATGGCGAAGTGTGGTGGCAGCGCTGATTGTAGCGATCGCGCTTGTCACCGCGATATGGATGTTGGTCTTTAAGCCGGTACCTGTTTTCGAGCACAAAGTTGAGATCGGCGACGTCGTAGAGCACATCCCCGGCACCGGTTCTGTCGAGTACCGCCGAATTGTCTCTCCGGGATTCGAGGTAACAGGGAGGATCACACAACTGCTCGTTGACCAGGGAGACGCGGTTAGCGCTGGACAAGAACTCGCCCGCATTGACGACGAGGTTTACCGGGCCGAAGAAACAGCTGCCCGCGACCAAGTGGAACTGGTCCGGGCATCCCTCGACCGGCTCCGTGCTGACATTCAAAGGGCCGAAGCGCAGCAAGCCGGCGCCATAGCACATGCTCGTAGGCAGGAAGAGGCATTCAAAAGCAACACCATCCCACGTGACGTCCTGGACCAAGCAACAGAGCGCGCAGCCGTGGCCGATGCCGATGTGGAGCGTGCCAAGGCATCCCTTGTTGAAGGCGAGCGGCACCTCGCCGCGACAATTCGTACGCATGAGGTGGCGCAGGCCCGCCTGCAACGAACCATCCTCCGGAGTCCGCTTGACGGCATTGTGCTTGCGCGGCTGATGGAGCCCGGAGACGTCGCCGTGCCCGGTGGCGCGGCACTCAGGATCGGTGACAACACGGCCGTCTGGGCCAGTGTCTGGGTCGATGAAACTTTCCTTTCGCAACTCCAGCCCGGTCAAAAGGCGACGATAAGCCTGCGATCTTCGCCAGCCAGCTCCCTGGACGCGGAGGTCGTACGCGTTGGCCGCGAAGTGGACCGCGAGACACGCGAGTTGCTGGTTGACTTGCGAATCATCAACGTGCCCCAGCAACTCGCCGTGGGGCAACGGGCCGATGCGATGATCCATGGCCGCACTTCGGTCGCCGTGACCCGTGTACCCTCGGAGTATCTGGTCATGAGTAGTGGCGGCGCGTTTGTATGGGTTGTGCAGGGCGGCAAGATCGAACTGCGGACAATTGAGCCTGGGATTCGTGGACGCGATTGGGTTGAGGTGACCCGCGGTCTGGCCAGTGGCGATTCGATTGCTCGCCCCACACCCGGGGTACGCAAAGAACTGCAAGATGGCGTGCGCATCACAGTACAGGAATCAACGCCATGATGGATCTCGCGATCCGCGACATTCGCCGGGACCTCGGCCGCTTTGTACTGACGGCAGCGGGCTTGGGGATGTTGATGTCCGTCGTGCTTGCGATGACGGGTATCTACAACGGCATGGTCGTCGACGCGACGGTGCTGCCCGACACCTATGGCGGAGATTTGTGGGTCGTCCAGAGAGACACTCAGGGTCCGTTTGCAGAAAGTTCTCGCGTGCCGTCACTGCTGGTTGATCGCATTCGTGCTGTGCCTGGTGTTGAGCGCACGCGCGGCTATATGACACTGAGTGTCCAGCAGCAGCTACCGGACGGTGAAACGCTGCGCTTTACACTCGCGGGGCTTTCTTGGCCCGATGACCTTGGAAACAACCTGCCACTGGAGCAGGGGCGCGCGCTGCGTCAGCCCCACTACGAACTAGTTGTCGACAATGCATTGGGACTGCCGCTCGGGACCGCTCTGCTGCTCGGTCGGGACCAGTACACGGTCGTCGGCATCACTAGCGGCATGGTCAGTTCAAGCGGCGACCCCTTGGTGTTTGCCAGTGTCAGCGATGCCCTGCGGATCCAGAACGACCTCGCCAATGAAGCCTTGAGGCTTGAGCGCGAATCACGCGTCTCCCGGGTGAAGCGGAGTCCCTACGGACGAGACCCCGCGAACCTGGCTCGCGCTGGAACGCAGGGAACTCTGCCGGCAACCGCCCCGCCACCGGTGACGGCCGTGCTGGTTGACGTGGCTCCCGGGCATGATGTCCAGAAGGTCAAGGCATCGTTGAGCCAGTGGTCCGACATCAGCGTTTACACGATCGATGAAGAGCGCGAGTTGCTCGTCAAAGGTGTAATCGACCGCGCACGCCGCCAGATTGGGCTGTTTCGCATCTTGCTGGTAGTGATTTCAGCAATCGTGATGGGACTGATTGTGTACACGATGACCGTGGACAAGATGCTGTCGCTGTCTCTCCTCAAGCTACTTGGGGCGAAGCGAAGAGTCATTTTGCGCCTGATACTTGAGGAGTCGCTGCTACTTGGTCTGTTCGCTTATCTTGTCGCGTTGTTGATCGGTGAGGTTGCCTTCGACATGTTCCCGCGCAGGGTGCTAGTTCACGACATGGACCGGCTGGCATTGCTCGCGGTTGTGGCTGGCATCTCTGTAGCAGCCGGGCTGGTTGGACTGCGGAAGGCACTGTCAGCCAATCCCAATGAGGTGCTGGCATCATGAACGAACGCTTGGGAAAAGTCGTCTTGCATGTAGAGGGGCTGTCGAAGGTGTACGGCGAAGGACCGACACGACTTGAAGCTCTGAAACCCACTACCTTTAACGCCATGGCTGGCGAAGTTGTCGCAATTCTTGGTCCGTCCGGTTCAGGCAAATCCACGCTGCTCACAATTGCCGGCCTCATCAACCCGCCGACTGCTGGCTCACTGACCCTGAATGGCAAGCTCGCGATCAAGGACGGGCAGCCTGTCGCTAACCTGTCGACCCTGAGACGCCAAGAGCTTGGGTACGTGTTCCAGCGCTCCAACCTGATTCCGTTCTTGAATGGTGAAGAGAACGTACGCCTCGCTTTGGAAATCGACGGCGTCTCACATCGCGAGTCACGCGAACGCGCCCGAACATTACTCGACTCACTGGGCATGGGTGGGCGCATGAAAGCCATGCCGTCCAAGCTTTCTGGCGGCGAGCAGCAACGTGTTGCAATCGCGCGCGCAATGATTCACCAGCCGTCGGTTGTGCTGGCGGATGAGCCAACTGCTGCGCTGGACAGTTCACGTGGCCGGCAAGTAATGGAGCTTTTCCGCGACTCTGCCCACGAGCACGGAGCGGCAGTCCTGGTGGTCACTCACGACCACCGGACACTCGATCTTGTTGACCGCGTTCTCGAAATGGAGGACGGCGTGCTCGCGGAGAAGGATGTGGCAGCCAGAACAGCCTGAAGCCGGTTCTCCCAACCACCAAATGCTGACACCGGCTGAGTCAAAGCCAACACCACACCCTTGCCCGACCAATAGTTCCGCAGCACAACCGCCGACTGGAGCGACTGCCCGTCACGAGCTCGCGCAGGTGGGCCCGGTGCCATCGAGCCGTGGATTCGGGCTTGTGCAGACTTTCCCACCGGTACGCTGGACGGCGACAGGTTGCGACCCATTGATGACACGCATGCTGCAATGAATCGGCGGTACGCAAATGAGGAAGCGCGCCATAGCGGCCCACGCCATATGTAGATATATACATCTAGATATCGTTTTATGCCGGTGGCTCAATCGATTTGCGAAACGTTCGCAGTTCGCTTGACCAGCAAGCTAGGGGTTCAATCCCCAGGAACTGGAGTGGCAGGTGAACAAGGTATTGCTGACCAGTGTGTGCCGCCCCCTAGGCGAAGCCTATGGCGATGCCCCCAGCGTCGGGTACGAGTTGCTTTACGGCCAGGTCACTCGCGCGCAGGGAATGTTCAGTCCACGCTCGCTGCACACGCAGTTCTCGCTCAACTACATCGCCGAGAATCTGGACGCGCCTACGGTCGTGCTTCAGTACCCATCGCGTGCTGAGTTGATCCGTGAATTGAAGAGAGGCTACCAGTACGTCGGCATCTCGTTCATTCTTGCGACGTTCCACATTATGGAAGAGATGGTGGCGCTGGTGCGCGAGCACGCACCTGACTCGGAGATCGTCCTCGGCAGTCACGGAACCGTTCTCGACGACGACGTGCTTGCCCCCTATGGCGATCATTTCTGTCGTGAGGAAGGCGTTGCCTTCATGCGCCGCCTGCTGGGCGAGCCCGAGCGCGAAATGCCCTATAATCACCCGATGGTGATCAATCCGTTACGCGTCTTCGGACAGCATGTCTCCCAAACCGGTATCGTGTTCGCGGGGCTCGGCTGCGCAAATGGCTGCGACTTCTGCTGCACCTCTCACTACTTCAAGCGTCGACACATACGGCTGCTGCCCACGGGCAAAGACATTTACGACGTCGTGCTCAAGTACCACGAAATCGACCCTGACATGAACATCATGATCATGGACGAGGACTTCCTGCTGAACCGCGAGCGCGCCATGGAATTCCGCGATTGCGTCATCGAAGGCGGCAAGGCGATCTCAGTATTCTGTTTCGCCAGCGTTCGCGCGCTGAGTCGCTTCACAGTCACCGAAATCATGGAGATGGGAATCGATGGCATGTGGATCGGCTATGAGGGCACACGTTCAGGCTATGCCAAGCAGTCCGGCCGCCCAGTAGAGGAAGTTTTCAACGAGTTCCGCGAAGCCGGGATCACCGTGCTGGCGTCCATGATTGTTGGCTTCCCATACCAGACACCGGAGATCATCCAGGAAGAACTTGACGGTCTGCTGGCGCTGAAGCCCGCGTTCTCACAGTTTCTGATCTATGGGCCCGTGCCTGGGACGCCTTTCTTCGATCAAGTAAAAAGGGAAAACCGCTTCGAGAAAGAGGTGCAAGATGACCCGAAGAACAACTTCTGGCGCAAGGGCACAGGCTTTTATTCGTTCGTGAAGCACGACACGATGTCCGCCGCCAAAATCGAAGCCCTGCAGGCCGACTGTTTCAAGCAGGACTATCAACGCCTGGGACCATCCATCTACCGAGCTATAGAGGTCGGCTTGAACGGCTACCTGAAATGGAAAGATTCCCCCATCCCGATCATGCGCAAGAAGGCCAACTTCTTTGCAGCGTTCCTGCGAAGCGCATACCCGGCGTTCATGCCAGGCCGACTGTTCGGCCCGACCCGCGAAACGCGGCGCGCACTGGGACAACTCCAGAAGCGCGTTCATTCATTGATCGGAAAGCCGAATCTCAAAGAACGCCTGCTGGGCGCTGGTGCGGTGCCAGCCGCACTTTGGACGGCGTTGACGCTGAAACTTAATTTGTTCCAGCACCCGAAGCTGATTCGCAGCGAGTACCGGATCGGCACTGATCTGACGACCATCACGCCGATGGCTAGGTCTCAGTCTGGTAGTCCCATGCCACCAACGGCCGCTCGGCACAGCGAGAACGCCCAGTCGGTATCCGCTGCGGCAAGTTCCGGTTGAAAGACCCGCATGGAGATATTCAAAGAGTTCAGCTTCGAGGCGGCTCATCACCTGCCCAATGTACCGCCCGGACACAAATGCGGGCGCTTGCACGGCCACTCATTTCGTGTCGAGATCGGAGTGTCCGGGCCAATGGACCAACATTCCGGCTGGGTCACAGACTTTGCGACAATTCAAACAGCCTTCGAACCACTGTTGAAGGAACTTGACCACAACTACTTGAATGATGTGGAAGGGTTGGAGAACCCGACCAGCGAGAACATCGCGATCTGGATTTGGAACAGGCTGGCGCCAACGCTCGACGACCTCTCTTCAATCACCGTGCACGAAACGTGTAAATGCAGCTGCCGATATCGAGGAGAACCGCTGCAAAGAGCTTCGTCGGGCAACGCCACCATGGCACCATAAAGGCAATCCAACCCTATGAGTGCCGAGTCAGCCAAGCTATCTGAACGCCCACCGGGAAGCCCGACCAAACGGGCCTCCCGCCCGATGTCCAACTCAGCGAGACCCTGTACTCAAGTGTGAATCGGCCCCCGTCAGGGAGCCCTCGATTCGCATCTGGTGTCTTTCGTATTTCGGCAGAGAGATCGGTGTCTCAAGGGGGCCTATGACCGAACAGTCGACAGTCAAGCTGATTGTGGAGTCTGAAGGCAGGTTCAGGAACAACGGTGCCGATTGGAGGTCTACGTGGACTCAACAAACCTGCAGAGCTTGATGCCAGCGTTTGAGTCATTGCTCTCGTAGAATGTTGGTGGCTCAGTCGTCGCTCCCCTTCGAACTCGGCGTTGTTCACCCCGCATTTTCCAGCGAACGTAGGGACCTCCAAGAGATCCGGCGAGCTTCGCACGCAGCCCGAATTCTTCGAACAACTCACGTTGAATGGCATCCATCTTTGCTTGGATCGGCGGATTGCCACGAAACCATGCCTTCGCCGCGCTGACGGCAGCTGCCCAGACAGTGGGGAGATCTTTCGCTTCCCAGTCGAAACGGTCTCTTACGCGCGCGTCAGGATGATTGCGGTGTTTGCGCCAACCCTGCATTGTTGTGCGCACGATGCGCATCAAGCTCGGTCCGTTGACTTCAAAGTCTCGGCGGAAAGCACGCAGCAGCAGGTCGGTCTCTTCGCCGTTGCGAATGTGCGGGTGGCGATAGTTGAAGCGCGCCTGGCCGTGGATCTCAGGCAGGCCGCACTCATCTTCGTCAAGGATCAGTTCTTTCCCGTGCAGGTCTTTGTGAAGTCCTGTGCCCGGCAAGGGGGTATAGAGCATGAACTGGTGAAAATCAGTGTCGTGGGAAACCGCGTAGTCGATAGCGGCATCAATGTTCTCGAGAGTGTGGTCCTCAAGCCCGATGATCGTGCTGCCGAGCACACGGATGCCGTTGGCCTGGTACTCGCGAACCATCTCAAGAGTGTTGGCCCCTCGCAGCTTGTTGTATTGGCTGTCCTTGCCTTCAAGGCCGAGCCACACCCACGACACGCCGAGTCGGACAAGTTCGTCCATGCTGTACTTGCGCAGTACGTTCGCACTGCTGAACACGTAGAACGACCAGGGGCGCTTGTGAGTCTCCATCAACTCCAGCAGTCGCAGGGCCCGTTTTCGATTCAAAAGGAAGTTCTCATCCATCACGAAGAAGCTACGGGCACCCGTCTGCCGCGACAGCGCGGCAATGATCTCATACAACTCTTCGCCTGATTCATAGAATGTCTGTGACGCGCCCTTGCCGCCGAACATCGCCGAAGTCGAGCAGAAGTTGCAACCCATGGGACAGCCGACGGAAGGAATCAGCGTGACGGCCGTGTCACCGGGTTTGTTCGGCACCTTGATGCCCATGCTGCGCATGTTGATTGGCGTGTCGACGACGGGGTGGCGAATCGGCGCGCTGTCGTTCTCGCCGAGATACCGCCGGAACCAGCTGACGCCTTCTCCGCGAACGATGTGATCGGCATCCACACGATCGCCAAGATCCTCAAGGTTGGCAATGTGTCCGCCAATCACTATCTGCGCATCCGGCTGATGTTCACGGATCAACTCACACATTTTCTTCACTTTAAGGACATTCACGAGGATGCTGCTGATGCCGATGATGTCGTAGCGGTTTGTCTTTAGTTCCTTGATGAACCGATCGAGTGTGGGGAAATCAAGCAGGTTGCACGGCGCGCTGATGTTGCACTGGATCAGCATAATGCCCCAGCTTCGGTGGAAAATTCTAAGCGAGAACGGCCCCTGTACCCGCGTCACCTGATTGTGATACAGCTCCATCGGGTTGATCGCCCGGGACCCGTAGTCGTCATCCCTTGCGTAGGGACCAAAAACGGACGTCAACAGGACGCGGGCCTTGGAGCCTTTCGGGTGAGTTGTAACTGAGGTGTGTTGAGGTTCTTTCAGCGTTGGGTTCGTCATAGTGTGGCGAAACATAGCCACGATGCTCATATAAATCGACGTGCAGGTCCGGATAGATGGATTAAACCCCGCTCAATCCCTTAAGACTTCAAGGAAACTGACCCATATTTTAGATATGCGGGTCTAGATATCTTTGAATCGTGGTTCAAATTCCGTACGGTTGGTTGGTCCGACGTTCGGAGTTTCTCATGCGCGCAAGCGGCTATGCCTACAAGCAACCCAAAGCAGGCTTTCAGCCTATCGAGTACGACATCGAACCCGGGCCGAATGACGCCGTCGTGCGTGTTGCCGGCTGCGGGCTGTGCCATACGGATGTGGGCTTTTACTTCGGTGACGTCGCGCCCCGTGCGGAGCTGCCCCTTGTACTTGGACACGAGATCTCTGGTGTAGTCGAGGCAGCTGGCGAGGCCTACTCTTCACTGGTCGGCAGCCACGTGATCATCCCGTCGGTGATGCCTTGCGGTGGCTGTGAACGCTGCAAAGCCGGCTACCCGAACACCTGCACCCAACAGTTCATGCCGGGAAATGACGGACAGGGTGGATTCTCTGACTTCATCAAAGTTCCGGCTCGATACCTTACAGAGCTCCCCAAGGATCTGGGAAAGTACGAGCTTGCAGATCTCTCGGTGATCGCAGATGCGGTCACCACGCCTTATCAATCCGTGCAACGTGCAGGTTTGAAAGCCGGTGATGTGGCGATTGTGGTTGGCGTTGGCGGTGTGGGAACTTACGGCGTGCAGATTGCCAAGGCCGTTGGTGCCTACGTCGTCGCCATCGACATTGACGACACCAAGCTGGAACGAATTGCGAAGCACGGCGCCGATGCCGTCCTGAACGTGAAAGGCACCAGCGTCAAAGACACTCGCAAGGCCGTGCGAAGGATGGTGAATGAGGCAGGCAAACCGGGTTTCGCCTGGAAAATCTTTGAGATGTCGGGAAGCGCTCCAGGCCAGGAACTCGCCTACGCCTTGCTGCCGCATTCCGGCACGCTGGCCGTGGTCGGGTTCACCATGGCAACACTGCAACTCCGATTGTCGAACCTGATGGCCTTTGACGCCACGTGTTTCGGCAACTGGGGGTGCGCCCCGGAACTTTACCCAGCCGCCGTCGACATGGTTCTCAAGGGCCAAGTAGACCTCCAGCCATTCATCAAGCGTCACCCATTGTCAGAGATAGGTTCCCTGTTTGAGGCTGCACACGCCGGACAATTGGCGGAGCGCGCCATCCTCGTACCGGCCACTTAAGGAGAAACAGATGGCCACGGCCACACGCGAACTCGCGAATCATGAGCTACTACCGAGTTACGAATTCCGGCATATCCGCTATGAGCGTCGCCCACTGATCGACGCTCAAGGCGCGTCCGTGGACGGTCTGTTCAACGCCTGGATCTGGATCAACAACCCGAAGCAGTACAACAGCTACTCCACCGATGCGATCAAGGAGATCATCCTCGCATTTCGTCGGGCCAGCATGGACCGTGCCGTCGTGTGTGCGGTGTTTACGGCCGTCGGCGACAAAGCCTTCTGCACAGGCGGCAACACCAAAGAATACGCGGAGTACTATGCGGGCAACCCGCAGGAATACCGCCAGTACATGCGGCTCTTCAATGACATGGTCAGCGGCATTCTGAGCTGCGACAAACCGGTCATCAATCGCGTCAACGGCATGCGTATCGGTGGCGGCCAGGAAATCGGCATGGCCTGCGATTTCTCCATTGCATGCGATACGGCACGGTTTGGTCAGGCCGGCCCCAAGCACGGTTCCGCACCGGATGGAGGATCGACGGACTTCCTGCCGCTTTTCGTCGGTGCGTCGGCGGCTATGGAAAGCGGTGTGTTGTGCGAGCACTGGTCCGCACACAAGTCGATGCGGCTCGGCCTGCTGAATGAAATCGTTCCTGCGCTGAAACTGGCCGGCGAATGGATCCCGAACCCAATGGCGATCACGGACCGTTGGATCGACCCGTCCGGCCGCATCGTCTATGGAGAATTCAAACAAGGCAGCGAGCGCGATGCGGCAAAGGAAGTGCTGGCGAGTGCAGAGAGCGATCTCGCGAAACTCGACGAGGCGGTAGAACGCGTGTGCTTCAAGCTTGCACTCACCATGCCCGACTGCACGACCAAGACCATCGAAAGCCTGCGCAAGCACAAGCTGGAACACTGGGATCGCAATCGGGAAACAAACCGGGCGTGGCTCGCACTGAACATGATGACAGAAGCCAACGCCGGCTTCCGTGCCTTCAACGACGGCCCCCGCGAGAACCGCGAAGTAGACTTTCTGGCTTTGCGCCGCGAACTGGCCAACGGACGACCCTGGAGCGAAGAACTACTCCGCGAAGTATCGCCACAATACAACGGAGAGGCGTGATGCCGGGCGTTACTCAACAAGTGTCGCACGACGGCATGCTGCTCCGGCTAACCGTAGATCAGCCCAAGGGCAACATCTTCAGCGGCGACGTTATGCAGCAGCTTACACAGCTGGTGCAGACTGCGCAGGCCCGCCGGGAACTTCGTGCCATCACCCTGGAGGCTGAAGGAACACATTTTTCTTTCGGCGCTAGCGTAGAAGAGCACACCGCAGATCGCGTAGCGGAAATGCTGCCGGTACTGCGCCAACTGGTGCTAGTGATTACCGCCAGCGAGATTCCGGTCATCGGACTGGTTCAGGGAATGTGCCTCGGGGGCGCGTTCGAAGTTGTGCTCGCCTGTCACCTGATCTTTGCGTCCAGCGATTCGCGAATGGGCGTGCCCGAAATTCGCCTGGGTGTTTTCCCGCCGGTTGCGGCCGTTTTGCTGCCGCGCAAGCTTGGTCAGGCGTCGGCTGATTCGCTGATTCTAAGCGGAGAGGAGTGGGGCGGTGAGCGTCTACACGCGCTTGGCCTGACTCATCAGATCTTTCCCGCAGATTCACTGCAATCCGGTTTTCTGCAATGGTTCGAAGGCTCGCTTGGCAAGTATTCCGGCGTCTCCATCCGCCAGGCGGTGAAGGCGGCACGCGCCGGCATGCTGGCTGAGCTGGGCGCCGAACTTGAAGCGCGTGAGCAACAATACGTTGCAGAGTTGATGAAACTCGAAGACGCCAACGAGGGTATCGCAGCTTTCCTTGAGCGACGCACCCCGCAGTGGAGGAACGCATGACTATCGTAGCACCAACAGAACCGGTTCTTGCCGGGAGGCTCGGAGAGATCATCAACCGCGCGACTGAACTGTACGAGGATCTTGATTTCAAAGCCGTCCTCGACTGGAAGGCGAAAGACAAAACTCGCCGGGCGATCGGATTCTTGCCCGTTTACGTTCCGCGCGAGGTCATCCATGCGGCCGGTGGTTTGCCTGTCGGAATCATGGGCGGCGGAGATATGACGGAGATTGTCCGCGGCGACAGTTACTTCCAGTCGTACATCTGCCACTTGCCACGCAGCGTGATTGAGCTGCTGGTGAATGGGCGTCTCGATGCCATGGACGGCTTCCTGTTCCCGAGTATCTGCGACGTCATCCGCAATCTCAGCGGCATGTTCAAGCTGCTGAAGCCCGACCGCTACGTTCACTATTTCGACCTGCCTCAGAACTTTCAGGGCAACTTGGGTGGGCGGTTTTATGTCCATGAAATGAAGTCCGTGGCGACTGCGGTTTCCGGCATGACCGGCAACGCTGTTTCGGACGATCGCCTGCGAGAGTCAATTCGCGTCTACAACGCCAATCGCAAGGCGATGGCCGCGATGCTTGACCTGCGAATCGAAAAGCCGTGGCTGGTTCCCGCCATGGAATACTACCTGATGTTGCGCGCGGGATACCTGCTGCCCGTGGAAGAGCACACCGTGATGCTCAACGAGTACACGGAGCTCGTGCAGAAGTCAGACCGTCGCCCGCTCGACAACATACGTGTAATGGTCCGCGGCGCATTCTGCGAACAGCCACCACTGGCCTTGCTACGCACACTGGAGCGGGCTGGTTGCTACCTGGTGGATGACGATTTCGTGGTTGGCGCACGCTTCACGCCCAAGCCGATTCCTGAAACCGGCGATCCGTGGGAAGCACTCGCGGATGCGTTCATGAACCACTCGCTGCCCACCGCAAGCAAGTACGACCAGAAACACGAAAAAGCCAAGTTGCTGGTTGATCGCGTGCGTGAGGTTCGCGCTGACGGCGTTCTCCTGATGGCGCCAAGCTTCTGTGACCCGGCACTGCTGGATCAGCCGATGTTGCAGTCCGCCCTCGAGAAAGCCGGCATTCCATTCACGTCCTTTAAATACTCCGAGGATACGGGCCAGTTCCAGGTGATCCGCGAGCAGGCCGGTACCTTTGCAGATGCCATCAAACTTTGGGGGATCGTATGACGACCGCAATCAAAGACGCCAGTCAGGACCGCCAGAAAACCATGATTGCGGAGCACTTCGCAAAGCTCTCCCGCGCCAAGGAGGACGGCCGGAAGGTCGTGTACACCTTCGTGCCGGGTAACCTGACGGAGTTGCTGCTGAACTTCGACCTGCTGCCAGTGCTGCCCGAGATCAATGCG
>JAGQRE010000048.1 GCA_020425695.1 Planctomycetota bacterium | reverse complement strand
AAATCAAGTTCGGCGAAAAGTCAGCTACGATTGAAGAGGCTGTCGACGAGAACAGGGCAATCACAACAGTGGTCGCATACGACGACAAGGCAGTCTACGGCGATCTACGTGCGTGGCACGTTCTGAAAGATTCAGATCGCCTAAAAGCAGGTGAGCAGCTGAAGTTCTGGAGTGTCGACGCTGACGACCAGATGCTTGTGGAGCAGACCTGGACTGTGAGCGGTCGAGTAAAGAAGAAGCTCAGCGACAAGACGGTGGCCGAAGGCTGGCAGATCAAGATCGTCAAGCAAGGCAAGTCGGCCACTTTGATCATGGACGATGACGACCTGCCGATCATGCTGGAAGACATTGGCGGCTTCAGCATTGAGCGCGTGAAGGAGATTCCAGAGCCGTTCAAAGCTGAGCGGGTAAGCCTTCGGAACACGATGTCCGCCAATGTATCGATTGAGGACTACCAGTCATTGACCGAGTTGGTGATTCACTTCGAGTACGAGCACGACGACGGTGAGGGCGTGCCAGAGATCGTCGATGCCAATCGCTACCACGATGTGATCAAGTATGAGAAGGGGTACGCGATCAAGATGAAGTCGCAACGTATGGGGCGCGACTTTGAGGCGCCGGCATACCCGCTGGGCGAAGTACCCGATGACGTCAAGAAATTCCTTGAACCGACCTCGATGTGTCAGAGTGACGACGAAGACCTGCTCAAAGAGGCTCTCAAGCTGGCTAAGGGCAAGAAGGACTCAGTCAGCGTAGCCAAGGCCATTATGCGGTTCGCTGATAGACGTCTTGGTAACGGCAGCGGCGACACCGGGTCAGCCAGTGCCAAACAGGCGTATGACGAACGCACGGGCGATTGTACCGAGCATGCCGCGCTCTTCGTCGCGCTCGCGCGGGCTGCGGGTTTGCCGGCACGCAATGTGGGCGGGTTCGTGTACGCGTACATGCCAAGTATGGGCAAGAGTATCTTCGGGTATCATGCCTGGGCCGAGGTATGGCTGGGTGAGTGGGTGCCGGTGGATGCTACGGTGCAGGAACTGGGCACGTCGGCACGCTACGTGATGTTCGAGATTGACGAACCCGGCGAGACCCACGGCAATGGGCGATCGTCGCGGTGCATTCGGCAGGACATCCAGCCGAAGATTGATGCCTACACCATGGCCGACGGTTCCGCCTTTGAGGTGAAAGGCGCGCCGAAGTGGGAGTGGGGGAAGTAGACAGTCGCTTTTCTTTTCCTGCGTCATCGGATAACTCAGCGCTATGCGCCATTACATGGATGAAATTCTGCTTCTACTGGCGGAGCAACTTGCCGTTGTTGCCTTGCAAGAAGATCTCGGCAAAGGGGACCTCACGGGCGGCACGCTTCTTGACCCTGAAGAAACCGGCATTGCGGAATTGAAGGTAAAACAAGACGGCGTGATCAGCGGGCTGCAATGGCTCGAAACAGTCTTCCAGAAGCTCGACAGCGAGGCCAAGGTTGAATACATGAGCGTCGACGGTGACCGGCTACGAGCTGGCACCATCGCTGCAACGGTAACCTGCAACCTGCAATCGCTCGTAGCGGGTGAGCGCACAGCGCTAAACCTGATTCAGCGGATGAGCGGTATTGCGACGCTGGCCGGGCGCTTTACTGACGCCGTTGAGGGCACGCGTGCTCTGGTCTTCGATACGCGCAAAACCACGCCCGGGCTTCGAGCCTTCGAGAAATACGCAGTGCGCTGCGGCGGCGGAGCCAACCATCGCATGGGCCTCTACGACGAGATGATGATCAAGGAAAACCATCTGTATCTCAGCGGGCTCAGCCTGCCCGAGGCCATTCAGAAGCTGCGTGACGCGAATCCCGATCGGCGTTTGACAGCCGAAGCAGAGAGTCTGTCAGAGGCCAAACTCGCCATCGATGCGGCCGCTGATGTGGTTTTACTTGACGATTTTTCGCTGGAAGACATCCGAGCTGCCGTCGAGTATCGCGGCATGGGCGACGAGGCTGTAAAGAAAACCCATCTGGAAGTCTCCGGTGGCGTGACTTTGGACACTGTTCGTGCTTACGCCGAGACCGGAGTTGAACGAATCAGTGTTGGCGCACTTACCCACTCCGCGTCCGCCTTGGACGTGTCTTTGAAGGTTCGGCGCTAAAAATCCCAGACATTTGGTATGGAACTAAGTGTAAGATAATCTAACACTTTGATGTGTTATTGTATCTTACACGAAAAAATCTAGCCAAAACGAGCGATTAATGTTGCCGATTGCATTACGTGGGGTATAGTTATTGCAGTTCTGAGCAGCAAGGCATTGGTGAGAATCGGGGGTAGCCCCCCTGCCCCCGGATCTCAAAGCAAGCGTGCCCTGTTCCAGTTGTCGGGACCTGAGTTGTACGAAGACACACTGTATGTGAGCGACCAGTGTGTTCAGTCCTCTTCGGTCTCCGGCAACTGGAACAGGGCACGCGCTTTTTTTCAGCCAATCCGTTGCGACAACACGGTGCCCGTTGACCTTGGCCTGCTGCCGGGATAAGTTTGTAAATCTTATTGCATACGATTCTTAGCCACACCCAAGCGGGGAGAGCCATGCACAAGGACCGATTGATCCTGCTGCTGTTGTTGAGCGTGTTTGTACTGCTCGGGGCCGACTGTCAGGCGCCTTGGGAAGACGATGATGTTAAAGAACGCCCGTTGCCGGACAGGGCGCTGGCGTCGTCTTCATTGCTGCGGGCCTACTACAACGCCCGTACGTTCCCGGAAGAAATGCGTTCCATCAAGATTCCTGAGAACGGCTCCAAGACCGACGACGATGATGAGTGGCTTAGCGTCGAATTCGCGATGGGCTCGGCCACGGTTACGGAAGTGCGCGTTCACTGGTACATCGTACCGCCGGCCGGCAAGACCATGGACGATGTCGAGCTGCTCTGCCGCGTCGTCGCGCCGGACGGGACGGCATCAGGCTGGAAGACTGTCGATACCGGGGATCCGGCCAAATTTGATGCTCAAGTTGAGCTCGACTACCTGTACGAGTTCGACGGTATGGATTCAGCAGGTACCTGGCGCGCCCAGATTCGCGACCACGTCAAGGATGAGGACGGACGCTGCCTTTTCCGTAACGCGAGTCTGCACATCAACAAGGGGGAGTCTGGCACAACTGCTGCAGCGCCGGATAGTGACACAATCGTCATCGGTGCCGGCAACTACGGGATTATTCCTGAAGCCGCAGGCGAGCGCGTCCCGTTTGATCTCGGCTGGATTGGCATTGGCCGGATGCTCCCCAACAACTTCACGATCACAGGTAACTTCCTGGTTCAGTCAATTGAGCTGATTATTTCGATCTATGTGCCTGAAGGCTTGGCCCCGGAAAGTGATCTTGTACTGATGCTTGTGGCACCCTCGGGTAACTGGCTTGCATTCGCTTTCCCCGACTCAGCAGACTTAGAAGTTGATGTTGGCGGGAATTCCAAGCTCGCTTCGTACACAATTCCTGGTGGAAGTTTACCCAACGGACCCATCTTGAACGTCAACGGCGAGCCTTCGGCTGGTACTTGGTCGTTGTATATCGTCGATACGAACAAAGACGATCGCACCGCGATTCTCACGACCGATCAGGCAACCATGGGCGGTCTCAATGCGGACGGCTCACCGCTCCAACTGACGTTGACCGGCGTGAACTAGAAACAGACGCAAAAAACCGGCCCGCCATTGGCGGGCCGGTTTTTTTATCGGCAATCACCATGAAAATTACACTCAAAATCAGTTGAAAGTGAGAGTGAGTCGCAGTAAAGGATTGTCCTTCACTTTGAGGAGACCCGGATGAGACACCTGCTAGTTCTGATGCTGATCGTTGCGTCACCACTTTTCGCCCAGGGCGGACAGCCAGAGAAATCTGAGAAGGAACAAACAAAGTCTGTCGTCGAGAAGTGGGACGATGGCGAACTCGGTGATCTGGATACGCCTTTGGGGGACTTCCACATCGGCGGCTACGCGACATTCATGCACAAGACCCTTGATCGCTACAACGGAGGCCAGTCTGAGAATTTTTTTGATGCCATTCGTATTGTGCCCCAATTCGAGTGGCAGATTGTCGACTGGCTTAGCTTTGGCATGGAAATCGAGTTTGAGGGCGGTGGGGCGGATGCAGGCTTCCTGAGTGACAATGAGATTCTGATCGAGTACGCCGAAGCTCGAGTCACGCCACTTGACGAACTCAACTTCAAGGTCGGCATCCTTCTGATCCCTTTTGGGCGTTACAACCTAAATCACGACGACATCAATTGGGACCTCGCGGATCGCCCTTACGCGGCACGTCGAGTCGTTCCAAGTGCTTTCGATCAGCCCGGTGTAGGCATCTTTGGAACGTTCAATCAAGTTCCGTTTGTGAGCTTCAGCTACGACGTCAGTATCACTCAGGGCTTTGATGACCAATTCACGAACAACGGCGGTGCTCGCGATGCGCGTCAGAGCTTTCGTGAGGACAACAACGGCAATAAGGCGATCTGGGCGCGCCTCGGTGTTCTGCCACGCATCGACGACATGGGCTTCGACATGGTCCGCGCCGACTTCGGCTTCAGTTACACATACCAGGAGGTCGGCCCCGACAACACGCAGGCCCTGCGCGGCGGTGCCATCGACGGCAACATTGCCATCGATGTGATGGAACGCTTTCGTATTGATGTTACTGGCGAGGCAACCCGCCTGTGGATCAACCGCCCCAGCAGCAACTCCACTCCAAACGGGCTTTGGGGCTACTTCGTTGATGTCACCTTCAAGTTCGATCCGTTTCCGAGTGAGTGGCGAGGCACGACCTTCGGAAGCAACCCGTACATTGGTCTGATCTTCCGCCTTGAGCAGAATGATCTGAACGACGATCACGTCGGTGCTGCAGCCCGTGACGACCGGATCGGCATGACCATAGGGCTGAGTTTCCGTCCAATCAGTAAGTTCGTTGTCCGTGCAGAGATGAAACACCAACAAAGCAAACGCCGCGACGACGGCGACGAAACCAGACTTGTGCTCAGTATCAGTATCGGTTTCTAGAGCGCGGGCTGGCCGCTTGCGGGGTGGACGCTCTCCCGCCCCGCAGGTGGTGGCCAACCAGGAGCCAGTTATGAAGACTTCAGTAAAATCCTTGCTGCTACTTACAGTCTTAGCGGCAGGCTTGGCTGCATGCGAAAGCCTACCGAGGGGGCCCGACCGGGAAGCCGAACCTGTCGAGTACGGCCGCTGGATGTATGAGCGTAAGTGCCAGCAATGCCACGATCTTTACGACCCGCGTGAGTTCACCAAGCGTTCGCTGGTTCGTGCGCTCAAACGCTATGCGCCAAGTGCCGGTTTGCAGCGCGAAGACAGGCCTTACGTTGAGCAGTACCTCGTGGAGAACGCGAAGGATGCACCCTAAGACGGCTTTGACGGATTACCCCAACATGCACTAACCTCGCGCCATGAAGATCACTGATCTGACGTTCACTGAAATCGACGTGCCACAACCGCTGACCCGCGTGGTCAGCCTGGTTCCCAGTGTCACCGAAACACTCTTCATGCTCGGGCGTGGGGACACTCTGGTCGGGCGTACGCGCTACTGCGTGTCACCTGATCCACAGGTGCGGGCAATCGAAAAGATCGGGGGTACCAAAGACCCGAGTGTCGACCGAATCATTGAGTTAAAGCCCCAACTGGTGCTCGCCAACAAGGAAGAGAACCGTCGCGAGGACATCGACGCGTTGCGCGCCGCGGGGCTGGTCGTTCACGTTGCCCAACCGACGACCGTTGAGGAAGGGCTTTCATACGTGTCGACCTGTGGTCGGCTGTTCCAGGCAGAGGATGCAGCCGATGCAATCGTGCGTGCCGGAGTCCGTCAGCTTGTTGCACTTCAAGATCGTGTACGTGAACTTGAGGCGAACAACTCCTTACGCGTCAAGCCGCGCGATCATATCCGGCCACGCGTGATCGCTTTTGTGTGGCATGACCCGTGGATGGTCGCCGGGCTGGATACTTACATCGGCGACATGATCAAGTCCCTGGGCGGAGATCACGTACTGGAGCAGTCAACGGAGCGCTACTTCGCCATGGACCCGGCGGACATTGCGGCGCTCGAGCCCGATATCCTGCTGTTTCCAGACGAACCATACCACTTCAAGGATGCCGACCTGCGGTTTTGGCACCAGAACTACCCGCACGTGGCGGCCGTGAAGGAGAGTCGCCTGCGTCTGTGTGACGGACAGGACCTGTGCTGGTTTGGTGCCCGTATCCCGGAATCATTGAAGCGCCTTGCACCGGTTGTCAGTTGGTAGAAGGGTGCAATGACATCGGATGGTTCGGTCGTTATACATAGAACGAACTGCGAGGAACCTCATCATGACTGAAGCACTTGACCTGCTGGCTATCGGTGCCCATCCCGACGATGCTGAGATGACATCGGGTGGCTGGATCTGCCTTGCGGGCCAGCAGGGCTACCGTACGGGCGTTCTGCATCTGACCAAAGGCGAAATGGGTACACACGGTACCTCTGAAGAGCGTGTGGCTGAGGCAACTGAGGCCGCGCGAATCATGGGGTGCAGTGTGATCGAGTTTGCAGGAATGCTTGATGGGCGAGTTAGCGACGACTTCGACAGTGTTGCGCTGGTCGTAAATCTGCTGCGCAAGTTGAAGCCCAAAGTGGTGCTTGCGCCCAACGAGCGCTGCCACCACCCTGACCACGAATCGGCCGCTCGGCTGGTACGGAAGGCCGTGCACTTCGCATCACTGAACGGATACGAAAGCGACCTGTCGGCTCACCGCGTGCAACGTCTGGTGACCTCACGATACAGCCAGCACTTTGAGCCCAGTTTTTATGTCGATGTCAGCAGCGTGATCGAACAGAAGAAACAGGCCATTCTTGCGTATAAAAGCCAGTTCCAGACCGTGATGGTGGAGGACGGCAAACCGCTGACTCGCATGAGCAAGGACGGATTCATCGACCAGTTCTTGAGCATTACCGGTATGTTTGGCTTGAAGTGCGGTTGCCGCCACGCGGAAGCCTATCGGGTCGAATCTGCACCACTGCTGCTAGATCCGATCAAGACACTGAGTGAGGGGCCTGCCCAGCACTTGATACGCTAGGTTTGAGATCAGACGCTACTGGTCTTTCGGAAACAGCTCGTTGAACGCGGCATGTCCGTGAAGTGCCTTGAGGTCGAGGTCGCCCCGCATGTGGTCCCAGTTGTTGAAGCCCTTCACAATTGCAAACTTCAGGTTGGCGATAGCCGATCCACGGTCTTTTGCACTCTGCTTACCTGACTCCATGCCAGAGCGAACTGCGTAGGCGCAAGCCAACTGGTAGTAGGCATCGTCTGACTGCTCTAGCTTGCGGCGCTCTTCCGCGATGCGAAGCGCATACTCAATGTTCTCGATCGCCTTCTTGTGCTCACCCGATGCGTCATAGTTGGCCGCGATCCCAATGTAGCTGTCGCAAACCACCATGATGTTCGGATATCTGCCCTCAAGCCCAAGGTCGATTGCCTTCTCGTAGGCTTCAATGGACTCTGCGTATTGCTCCTGACCGCGGAGTGAGTACGCCAGCAATTCGTGGCTGATCGGGTCTGTGTTGTCGTACTTCAGCAGCGCGGCAGCGTGCCGTTGCATCGTACTGTAGTCGCGGGTCTGGACGCTTCGGAAGGCCTCATCAAGGTGAAACTCGGGGTCACTCCCAAAGCGAATGGTGTCGGGGCTTTGGCAATCATCCGTATCGCAAACACTGAAGGGGCATTCGCGACCGGCGCAATGATCCTGCGCTTGGCCCAGAGCTACACCAAACACCAGTGAAAGGATGGAAAGTGCCAGATACAGCCTAGACCTACGCATTGGTTCCTCCGCTACGAATTGTATCACGCGAGGGCGACCAACGCGAAAGGATCCCGGCTTTGGAATGCACCAGCGCTGGAACCCAGATGATTACTGAGTTTCGCCCCTTTCGGATTCTTCCTGTTCGTGCTCGACGGCTTCGACGGCTTTGGCCGGATTGCTGACAAGTTCGTGCAGAGCGTTGAGGATGCGCAACAGCGCCGGCATGGCGACAAGCGGAATCATGTTCGGGCCGTCGCTCAGCGCTTTGTCAGGATCGGGGTGAGTCTCGGCGAAGATACCGTCTGCGCCTGCGGCAACCGCCGCCCGGGCTAGTACTGGGGCAAATTCGCGTTGGCCGCCTGACTTGTCGCCACTGCCTCCTGGAAGTTGGACGCTGTGGGTTGCGTCGAAGATCACCGGGCAGCCGGTCTTTTTCATGATGGGGATACTGCGCATGTCGCTGACGAGGTTGTTGTAACCGAAACTTGCACCGCGCTCGGTCAGCATGACTTTGCCCTCGCTGCCAAACGTGCTCATTTTTTCGACCACCTGCGCCATGTCCCACGGGGCCAGAAACTGCCCTTTCTTGATGTTGATGATCCGCCCTGTCTTTGCAGCGGCCTCAAGCAAGTCTGTCTGGCGACACAGGAAGGCTGGAATCTGGAGGATGTCACAGACTTCGGCGGCCGGCGCGCAATGTTCCGGTAAGTGGACGTCAGTAAGGATCGGGACTTCGAACTCTTTCTTGATGGCCTCAAGCTGTTTCAGACCTTCGTCGATACCGGGGCCACGGAACGACTTGCCGCTGGTGCGATTTGCCTTGTCGAAGCTTGCCTTGAAGACGTACGGCAAACCGTGTTCAGCGCACGCTTCGCGCATACGGGCGGCGATGCGTTTTGGCGTGTCCTCGTTCTCAAGGACGCACGGGCCCGCAATGAGGAACAGTTTCTTGCCGTCGAGTTGATACTTGCCAAGCTTCATGGATTCCGTCCTTGCAGGGCGCGGGAACCGCCCCGCGATGGGCGTTATCAAACAAACAAGCGGGCAGACGCGCCAGCGCCCGCCCGCTTTGCGAAGATGTCTTCTACTCTTCCGGTGCGCCTTCGACCGGAATGTCACCGATGCGCTTTGCGTCGAATGTGATCTGATTAGTGCCGCCGACTCGGGGATTCTTGGTTACGTCGCCCTCTTCAAGCAGGGTCAGGGTCTGGGTTTCAGACAACGGGAACTCTTTTCCGCCTGCCAATGACTTGAACCAGGCGTGCCGCCGGTCGCTCAGTCCCTTCCGGTCCCAGACTTCCACCGTGATCTGGTCGCCGGCTTCCCACGTCAGCTCAAATGGAGTTTCCAACCAATTGAAGCCAAGTTCCTGCTTTCCGACTTCTCGCAGGTTGTCGCCGAGTTTTTCACTGTCCCAGACAGTTGTTTCTTTGCCGTCGCGGTCAACTTTTTTGACGACGATCTGAATGTCGACGTTCTCGCCGTTCTTGAACTCCTGAGGGTCCAGCACGAGCTTGGCGACCGTTACTTTGTACACGCCGCTCTTGTCGACGCCCTTGGCGCCTTTCTCAAAGAAACCGTGGACGAGGTCGCCAACGACTGGCGTGTCTGGGTAGAACCAGCCGAGTGCCCCGGCGCCAATCACGCCAAGCAGCACAATCAGTAGCAGCGGGCCGGCTTTTGAGCCGCCCTTTTTGCCTTTCTTCGGATCGCCCATGGCCTCTCCTCTTTCGGGGTTTTGGACCTTCAAGGATAGCGATGCGAGCGGTTCAACCCAAGGGCAACTCCAGCAAGTGGCTGACCGAAGGGCCAAAATGTCTGCATTTGGCTGGTCCTTTTGGTCATTGATCTCGTTTCTAGTGCCAGGGGACACACTTTCATGCCCGATCTGCTCGTTGACCTTGAGACGCCGAAGTCTGACGCGCCGTTGTATCAGCGTATCGCGGACTCGATCCGTGCTGATGTGCTGGCCGGCCGGTTGCGCCGCGGCGAGCGTGTTCCGTCGACGCGCGCACTCGCAAAAGAATTGCGCGTAAACCGCAACACAGTTGCTCAGGCCTATGACCAACTGGTAGGCGAAGGTTTCCTCGAAGGGCGGCACGGTAGTGGCACGTATGTCGCCCGTGAGTTGCCGCAGGCCAACTTCAACGCGCGGGGTTCACGCACCGGCCAACAGAAGTTGAAGCGCGTCGCACTTGCCAACTCGCCCGTGCCACCGGATTTTTATTCTCACGTACTTCAGCCGGAAGATCCGGTGCCGCCGCCCGGTGTAGACATTGATATGCGCCTCGGTGCGCCTGATATCAGCGCATTTCCGTTGCGCCAGTGGCGAAGGATAGTCGGGAATCAGCTGCTGGTGCCTCGTCGCGATCGCATGAACTATGGCAGCGCATACGGACTTCAGGAGTTGCGCGAACAGATCGCGGCCTATCTGGGCCGGGCTCGCGGGATTGATTGCGATCACCGCAACGTATTGGTCACCTGCGGCAGCCAACAAGGGCTATGGTTGGCCGCGTCACTGCTGGTGGGTGCGGGCGACGCTGTCATGCTGGAGGACCCGGGCTATATGGGAGCCCGTAGTATCTTCAAGGCGATGAAGGCCCGGACGGTCGGCATTCCAGTCGATCAGGACGGTGCTGACGCCGGGGTTGTAGCGAAGAGACTGGCTGAAGGGTTGCAACCGAAGCTCTTGCATTTGACGCCTTCGCATCAGTATCCGACAGGCGCGACCCTGAGCGCGGCACGACGCATGGAGTTGCTTGAGCTGGCCAGCTCAAACGGCTTCATGATTGTCGAAGACGACTACGACTCGGAGTATCGCTACGAGGGCCGCCCCGTGCGCGCACTCGCGGGCATTGATGGCGCAGGTGCCGTCATCTATGTCGGCAGCTTCAGCAAAGTCATGTATCCGGCGCTGCGTGTAGGCTATGTCGTAGCACCGGAATGGCTGATCGAGGCAATGGTCGGTTTGCGCTGGCACATCGACTTCATGCCGCCGCTGCTTGAGAGCGCGGCGCTGGCCCAGTTCATCGTCGAAGGCCATTTCGAGCGCCACCTGCGCCGGATGCGCACGCTGTATGCAGAGAAGCGCAGAGTCTTCAATGCGATCATGGACGAGTATCTGCCGGGCGTGTTGCCCGATCCGATCCCGGCCGGTGGCATGAAAATCATGCTCAATGTGCCTTCTCACTTGACGTGTAAACAGGCGTTCGATCGGGCGCTTGATGCGGGGGTGCGCGTCTACGACCAAAGCGTCTGCTACTTTGAGCCTGAACTCGCGCCGAAAACACTGACCATCGGGTTCACGGCGCTACCAGTTGAAACTGTGAAAGAGGCTGCTCATAGGCTGGCGAGAGCCTGGGCATGAGAGCGGGCAAAAAAAGAAAGCGTCGGCGCAAGCCGACGCTTTCTTTTTTGGGTTGTGTATCACTTCTTTTTCGGCGACGCTTTCTTAGCTGTCGTCGACTTCTTTGCGGCCGGTTTCTTTGCCGGTGCTTTCGCGGAAGACTTCTTTGCAACGGTCTTCGCACCTGACTTCTTTGCGGTGGTCTTCTTTGCCGGCGACTTCTTCGAAGATGTCTTCGCCGCTGCCTTCTTTGGCTCCGACTTCTTAGCGGTTGTCGACTTTTTCGTCGTTGAAGTTTTCTTGGCCGCCGGAGCTTTCTTGGCTGCGGTAGTCTTCTTTGCCTGTGCTGGTTTCTTTGCTGTGGCGGCTTTCTTCGCCGGTGTTTTCTTGGCGACTGTTTTTGTCGTTTCCTTTGTTTTAGCTGCTGTTTTAGCTGCGGGCTTCTTAGCTGCCGTCTTTGTCGTACCAGCTTTTATTGGCGACTTGGCAGACGCCGTTCTGGTACTGGGTTTGGTTTCAGACTTGCCAGTTACCGCCTTTCGCGCCGCGGTTGCTCTTGATCCGCTCGGGGTCTTCTTTCCGTCAGTTCCAGACTGGGTCTTCGATGCTGGTTTGCCTCCAGTTGAATCCTGTCGCCCTGCGCTTGTACCGGAATCGCCGCTTGACTTTGCGGCTTCGCGCTCACGCGCCTTGCGACCACCTCGACGACCACGTCGACGTTTGCCTTCACCTGACGCGGGCTTGGCTTCGTCATGCTTGACGACTTCAATCTTCGCGGCCGGCAGTGTGTCGCCGAATGTGACAGCGTTGTCGGAATCCGACTTGATACGGGCTTCGCGTTGTGCGCGTTCCTGCTCGCGTTCGCGCTGGCGGCGTCCGCCGCGTCGACGGCGCTTGGACTTGCCTTCCTTCTGGGCTTCCGCAACGGCAGGACTGGCGGTGCCGGTGGTCGTCGGAGGTAGCGGGACGTTGATCTTCGCCTTCGGAGCACTGCCTGAGAGGAACGTGTTGATGCGCTGGTCAATGTCGTACAGCACGCGCCCGCCACGATCGTTTATATAGAAGAACCGGCTTTGCCCCAGGACGAGGTCCTTCGCGTACTCAAACACGATGCGTTTGCCGGTCGCTTCCTCAAGGTCGTCGATGTCGTCCCGGAACTCCGAATGCAGGTGACTGAGGACATGGGGGTGAACCTGTACCGCGAGTTCGTGCACACGGTCTTCAATCATTGCCAGCTTCAGACGGCGGATCAACGACAGACACATCGTTTCAGCGCTTCGCACCATGCCGAACCCGGCGCAGGTGGGACAACTGACGTAAGTGTAGTTCTTGATACTCGGGCGTACGCGCTGGCGTGTCATTTCGATAACGCCGAACGGCGACATCTTGGCGACTTTCGTGCGTGCGCGGTCTTTGCGCAACTCACGCCGCAGTGCATGCTCAATATCGCTGCGGTGCTTCGCCGTCTCCATGTCGATCAAGTCGCAGCAGACGATTCCCGCGAGGTCACGCAGACGTAGCTGGCGGCAGATCTCAGGGATTGCTTCCAGGTTTGTTTGGTATGCCGTCTTTTCCGCATCACCCGCTGAAGTGAACTTGCCGCTGTTCACGTCGATACTGATCAAAGCCTCAGTCTGTTCAATGAAAAGGTACCCGCCTGATTTCAGGTTCACCTTCTTGTCGAAGATGTGGTCCAGTTGAGTTTCCAGACCGGTAGAGAAAAACAACGGCACTTCGTCTTCGTACAGCTTTACGCGATCGCGGAACGTCGGCATCAACTGGTCGAAGAACGCCACAACGCGGTCGAAGACCTTTCGGTCGTCTACGACGATTTCGGTCGTGTCTGCCGTGAAGTAGTCGCGCACTGTGCGGATGGCCGGGTCGCTGTCCGTGTAAAGCAGCGAAGGTGCTTCGCTGTCGTGGATACGTTCGTTGATGACGCTCCAGACACGAACGAGATAATTCAGGTCGCGCTGCAGGTCTTCGAAACTGCGGTTGATGGCGGCCGTTCGAACGATCACGCCCATCCCTTCAGGCACGGGCAGGCGGTCCAGCATCTTGCGCAGCTCGGTGCGTGCTGAACTGTCTTCGATCTTTCGGCTGACGCCCCCGCGGTCGCTGTTGGGCGTCAGCACCATGTAGCGACCGGGCAGACTCACGAACGTGTTTAGGCCCGGTCCCTTCCCACCCTGACTGGCTTTGGTGACCTGAACGACAACTTCCTGCCCGCGTTTCAGAATGTTCTGGATCTTCGGTGCTGGACCCCTGTGGTAACGGTAGTTGGGGCCCGGTATCGGTCCCTCGCCGCCGCCCTGCCCGTCAATGTCTTTCTTGCCGGGGTTGTCGGATGCCAGCGGCTGGGGGACGGGCGTCGCGTCTTGTTTCGGCTCGGTTGCCGGCTTGGTGTCAGAGGGTTTGGACTCAACTTCGTCCGTCAGGCGCTTGGGAAGTTTTCCGCCACGCAACTTCGGTGTCCTGCGACGTCGCCGCTTTGGCGCGCTGCTCTCGCCCTCCGGCTTCTCGGTCTTTGATTCGACGGAAACAGCGGGCTTGAGTTCGACCGGCAACTTGGCCGCTGCGGGCGCAGTCTCCGGCTTGTCGCCTGTTATAGGTGCGGCCTCGTCCTTGGCTGCCGGTTTCTGATCACTTGCTGATGGCTCGGCCGGCTTTGGTTTCGCGCTGGTCGGCGTCTGCGAATCCGAACTCGGGGTTGCACCACTGCCCGGCTTGCGGCGGCGGCGGCGTGGTCGGCGGCGTTTGCGCTCTTCAGAAGGCTTTTCGTTTGCCGGATCTGCCTGCTTATCGACGCCCGGCTTTGAATCCGCCTTCGCATCCTGAGCGGCGGGTTGGGGCGAAGTAGTCGCAGCCGAACTCGTTTCGGTTGGCGTTACTTTGAGTGGAGACTCGGTGATGGCATGCCCGGGGTGTTCTTCTTCAAGCTTCTCAAGGAAGTCGGCCTCAACCGCTCCGTCCTTTGATTCGGCTGCGTGTGTGCCGTCACCAACAAAGCCGTCGGCCTCTTCAACGTCCTGGTCCTCGCGATCATTGAACAAGGTTTCGTCAGGTTGCGCTTCCTTTACGCGGATCGTCTTGCTGTAAAGATCTTTGACGCTGGCGTTGTTCTCGTAGGCGTAGTTGACGTCGCTGACGTGCAGGAACCCGTTGCGTTCGAGCCCTATGTCAACGAAAGCTGCCTGGATACCCGGTTCAACGTTGTTGATGATGCCTTTGTAAATGTTGCCGACGTGTTTGAGTTGGCTGGGTCGGTCGATAAAGAACTCGTACAGTTTGCCGTTTTCCATTACCGCGATGCGGCATTCGTCGCCTTCGGCGACATTCATGTAAATCTTGCGTGACATTCTCTTCCAATCAGTTGGACGACTCATCGTCCTGTGTGTCCGGAAGCTCGGCGAGGATAGTCTTCGTCTTGGTGACGAGGTGCCGGTTGGGATCAAGTTGCAGAACCTGCAGCAAGTCGGAAGGTTTCATACCACCTTCCGGGCTCATGATCAGGCGCATGTGCAGCACCTTGCCATCAAGCCTTGCACTTTCCGTGAAAGCGCGTGCATCGAAGCTTCTTGGCGTCTTGCCCTTACCGCGGTCGCGGCTGAAGGGGTGCGACGTCGAGGCTAGAAATGCACTCAGCCTCACTTGAAGCTTGTTCAGGTCTGTAACGTCGGGCGGAAGCTCACACTCGTATTCGTTCGCAATGACTCGCGGCCTGCCGGTGGCGATCTCGGCTGAGAGCAGCCGCAGACCGGGTGGCATAACTGCCGCAAGTTTACTCACGACGTGTTCGGGTGCGGGTGGGTCGTCCTCATGGGAGATGTCGATATCGACAATCTCATCAAGGCTCTCCACGCCCAGCGGTAGCGCCAATGCAAACGAGACCTTGGGGTGAGGGTTGAAACCCTGCGTATGCGCGACCTTCAGTCCGGATCTTCGCAGCGCCAGTTCAAACACTCGCATCAAGTCATGGTGCGAGATGAACCTCAGCGCTTCGCGCTTCTGAAAGCGCATGCGATAGCGGCTGGCGGTCATCGGTCCCGTCTGAGGCAAGCCCGCGGGGCCCCCGTCAGACTTGAATCCTCCGGCTCATCCTGAGCCTACTGGGGCAGGCCATCCCGCCCTTGCTCCCGGAACGTGTCCGGTATTTGTGTTTGCGGCGCAAATGCGCCGGCAACTGTTTGGCTACTCTTTGAAATCTCGCAGAGAAGCCGTGAAATCAACAAGCACTTCGAAGTCGGTCGCCAGCGTTGAACCTGCCTGGCTGACCTTCCCTGAAAGTTTGTAATCCCAGCGTGTGTAAACGCTGATGCCCTTGTTCAGGTCAAGCAGCAGATGCCCGTCCTTGATGTCCGGTGCGCTGAATGTGGTCGTAAGTTGCCCAAGAGTCGTGCTGTGTTCACGCTGGACTGGAACCGCAGAGAACGTCATGCGCGCAGCCGTCGGCTTCTCGACCGTGCCATAGAGCTTGTTCAGCGTGTATGTCACGTCGTAGTCGATCGTCGCCCCGTGAACCAGCCCGACTGGCAGGCGGCGACGCACAGTGCAGGTCTCGCCAATCTTCAGTTTCGCATCGACGGGAAACTCAGGGTGTATGCCCAGCGCGAGATGAACAGGGTCCTGCAGCTTGCCGGGGTAGTTCGCCTGATTGGCTGACCCGAAGTCAGCGAAGTAGGCCTCGTTGTAAAGACGCCCGGAATCAGACACGTTGAACCAGACCGAACCTGAGGTGTCGCGTGACTGAGCCGCAATCGCCGACTTCACGGCGCCAGCAGTAACGCCAACCCAACCCGGGATGTTCGTGACTTCGTTGCGTTTGCCGTCTGCCCGGATCTCTTTGAAGTTCGAAGTGCGCAATGGCTGGTCGGGGCCCATATAGCCGGTGTAGCGGGCATCGCCGTTGTCGAGCAGGAACTGGATCTGGTCAAACTGAAGACGCAGGTTCAAGTCATTGCGCCCGTCGAGAGGGTCTTCGCTGACACGTAGTGTGACGAGATCGACCCAGTTTTCCTCGCGGCGGAACGAATCAACTGCCTTGCCGTTGTTGTGGGTCGTGCCTGAACGTGTCGCGTTGAAATAGACTTCGTAGGCGTAGCGATCGCCGTCGATTCCATTGAATTTTGGCTCAATGGCGGTGTTTGCAGCCTGCGCCGTTACTTCTGCGTCCAGCTTGAAGGTGTACGGCTTGTCCGCATCGAGGTCCGGCTGCGCAAAAACGAAAGTCAGGGCGGCAACAGAGCCGGCGAGCAGGACGAATGCAGGAAGACCGAAGCGAACAGCGAATTTCAAGACCAGTTCCTCATGAAACGAAGGCGGAATGGTAGCGGGGGGACGGATGCTGTCAATCGGCAGCGTGCAGAAAGACGAGCCACGCAAGAGAGTCTAAACTTTTGCTGGATAAGAGGTTGCGGGAAATCGTGGCGCCTTCGGAAAGTTTGCAATCGACACGTCATCTATAGGGAATCGATTGTCTTGAAATGAAGCTTTGCGACGCTCGCTAACTGGTCGCGCCCGAAGCTCTTCACGAAATCGCGCCCGGCCTTCAAAACCGGTGTACCGGCACCCGGCGGGAACGCCTGCCCGAACTCATGCTCAAGCTCTTTCAATGAGCGTATGAACTCGGCGCGGGCGAGAATGCTGGCCGCCGCCACGGCCAGATCGGCCTCGCCCTTGGTGCGAGTGACAACTTTGACCCCGGCAGGTGCGGCGATGGCGGCGCGCAAGACTTTGCCGTCGCGGGCGAACTCATCGATCAGGACGGCACCCGGTGCGCCGAGTGTCTTCATGATGCCTTGCACACACTTACCGTGCATTTGGGCCAGCAGCACGTTCAGGTTGCCAACCTTGCGATAGCTCGGGTTGTACTCACGCGGCATCAGGCGCATGACGTGCCCGCGCCCGGTTTTGTCTAGTAACCCGGCCAGTTTCTCGATCTGGGCATCGGAAAGTTTCTTGCTGTCAGTGATGCCGGACTTGGCCAACGCCTTCTCGGTCTTTGCATCGAGATGAAAAGCGGCAACAACCAGCGGCCCGAAGAAATCCCCCTTGCCGGATTCATCTCCGCCAATGCGCGGTAGGCCGAGTCCGAACGGATCGGTCGTGGTCACTTCACCACCGGCTTCAACCGGCATGCCGCCAAGTGCTTCGTTCAACTGCGGTGCATCCTTGCCGCCGACGTGAAACTTGAAGCCCTTCTTGCCGGAGTAGGCGTTCAGTACAGCCTTGAACCCCGCCCGGTCAGTCATCTGCCACTGCCGCCCGTAGGGGATCGACTTTTCAGAGACGACGGACCAGCCCGCATGCTTCGCGCGAGCGACAAGGTCGTTGCAGTAAGTGATGAAGCCTGCAGCCATTTCGTGATCAGACCACGTACCTGACCAAAAGCAAACATTGCAGCTACAGATTGCGCGGAAGCGCACGAAAATCGACAGTAACGGCGAAGGCCACGGAGATCTCCGTGGCCTTCGTTGAATCCCGTTGCTTACAGCGTTTTGTAGTACTCGATCAGAATGTCAGCGATCTCCGGGCGAACGACTTCTTCCGGTGGGTGTTCGCCGTTGCCGAGCATTTCGCGCAGCTTGGTGCCGCTGACGAAGATTCGTTGCTCTGGCCCAAAGGGGCTGGTTTTCGTCGTTGCGTACCCGCCGACGCCTTTGCACCAGAATGAGTGTTCGAAGTTCAGGTTGCTGATGCCCAGCTCACCCGGCTCGTAGGTTTCGAAAATCTGCTGTGCGTCGTAGGTACCGTAGTAGTCGCCGACACCGGCATGATCGCGCCCAACGATGAACTGGTTCGCGCCGTAGTTGCGGCGCATCAGCGCGTGGTGGATGGCTTCTTTCGGGCCCGCGTAGCGCATCGGTGCGGGCAGGGCCGCCAGGATCACACGGTCGGCCGGGAAGTACTTCTCGATCAACGCCTTGTAGCACGCGGTACGCACGTCGGCGGGGATATCCCCCGCCTTGGTTTCGCCCACCAGCGGGTGAATCAGCAGTCCGTCGGCGGTTTCCATGGCGACGCGAATCAGATGCTCATGTGCGCGGTGGATCGGGTTGCGGGTCTGGAAAGCGACCACGTTATTCCAGCCGCGCTTCTCGATTTCCGCGCGAACGGCGGCCGGGCGATACTCCATGCCCTGCTCATCGGCGGGCAATGTCTCCGGCAGTACGTTGACGTCGCCGGCGACAAGCCACTGACCGGCCTGTTTGATGCGCTCAACGCCCGGGTGTTTTTCGTCGCTTGTACGGAATACGCCTTCCGCTTCTTCCTTGAACTGGCGTGGGTAGATGCCGCTGACGTGAATCTCGCCAAGCAGGTTGCCGTCTTCATCGCGCAAGGCCGCCGGTGCGCCTACCTTCAGCGCGTCCTTCGTGGCGTCGTCGACGCTGAGTGTGATCGGAACAGTCCACGGGTTGCCGTCCTTCAGGCGTCCGCGTGCGATCACGCTGGCGTAGTCTTCCTGCTTCATGAAGCCGGTCAGCGGCGAGTAGCCACCGATGGCGATTAACTTCAGGTCCCAGACTTCGGCCGGGCTGACGCTGATGGCCGGATAGTCGCTGGCTCGTGACTTCAGTTGATCGGCGTCTGACTCGTTGAGGACCCGATTAACGAGTGTCCCACCAACGGGCGCGTTCGATGGCATGCGTATCTCCAATGTCCACTGCACTTGGCCCGTGCGGGCGCGTTTATAACGAGTCCTAGGCGGATTGCGAGTGCGCGTTCGGGATGAATCCGCGTTCGATCAGGTGGTTCCAGATGTCTTCCAGTGATTCTTCAATCGACTGTTCGTGCGTGCGGACGCGAACGTGTGGGTTTTCAGGTTCTTCGTACGGGTCGCTGATGCCGGTGAATTCCTTGATCTCGCCCGCGATGGCTTTCTTGTACAGCCCCTTCGTGTCCCGCTCGATCAGGACCTCGACAGGCGCGTGCACGTGAACTTCAACGAACTTGTCGTCGCCGATCATCGCACGGCATTCTTCGCGGATCGCCTTGTAGGGGCTGATCGCGGCTGTCAGCACCGGCACGCCATGGCGCGTCAGCAGGTTCGCGACAAAGCCGATACGGCGGATGTTAGTGTCACGGTCTTCTTTGCTGAAGCCGAGCCCCTTGGAAAGGTTCGTGCGTACAACGTCGCCGTCGAGAATTTCGTGGGCGAGGGCGCCGGTTTTCATGCGCTCACTAAGCGCTTCCGCCAGCGTGGACTTGCCCGCGCCGGAAAGACCCGTGAACCAGACGGTGAAACCTTTACGATCTGACATTGAATCCTCCGCTGCTTTGGCTATCCAAACACTGGACTTCTGGCAAGGGTGTGGTGTACGTCTAAACAAAGGTCAACGGAACGCTAACACTTTCTTCACGCAAGTCGCAGCACTGGTTTCGAGACTCGCGCCAATGAACGTCATCCTCTATGTGATGGATTGCCTGCGGGCCGACCGCATTCATGCGCTCGGCTACAAGCACGACTGCACGCCGAATCTCGACCGCATGTGCAGTGAAGGCGTGGCATTCACGACGGCCTATGCCCAGTCCGGCTGGACGGCGCCCAGCGGCGCGAGCATCTTCAGCGGACAGCATCCATCGCGTACGGGTATTCACAAGATGCGTGACGCACTGAATACCGAAATGCCGTGGCTGCCGGAGATTCTGAAGGCGCAGGGCTACGAGACTGTCGGCTTCTCGGCCGTGTATCAGGTTTCCAAACTTCGCGGCTTCGACCGTGGCTTTGACCTGTTCGATGACACCTTCAAAGACCCTGAGACCATCCAGCGTTGCCGCGACCGCGGGCAGGACTCACGCGGCGACGATTACTGCCTGCCCCTCAGCGAAGACTTGCACGTGAAAGCGCTGAAGTGGCTGGATGACCGCGCGGATCCCTACGACCCGTTCTTTATGCTGTGCTGGTCGATCGACACCCACGAGCCCTTTCGCCAGCCGGACGAGTTCAACACGACGGCCGATCCGAACTATGACGGTCCCGTCGATGGTCGTGGTCGACCCTTCAGCCGCGTGCGCAACAAGCGCGATCTGCAACAACTAGAAGCGTTGTACGACGGCAGCCTGCGCTATCAGGACGCGAAGTTCGGCGAGTTCATGACAGCCCTTGAAGAGCGCGGTGTGCTGGACGACAGCATCGTGATTGTCTGCGGCGACCACGGCGAAATGTTCTTTGAGCACGGCATCGCAGGCCACGGCAAGTTCCCGTGGGAAGAAGAACTGCGCGTGCCGCTGATCATGCGCGGCCCGCAGGTGCTGCCACAGGGCAAGACATTCGAAAGCATCGTTCAACTGATCGACATCGCGCCGACGCTGATGGACGTGCTGGGGCTGGAACCAGAGAAGCGCTTCAGGGGCAAGTCCTTGCGCCCGGTGTTCGAAGAGCAACTGAAGCAACTGCACGAGGCCGTCGTGCTCGAAGTGCCGTTCCCGTTCCACCGTGAAGAAATCGCCCGCGTCGTGCGCACGCAGGACTGGAAATACATCGAGTACACGCCACCTAAATTCGGCAAACGCGTGAAGAAGTATTTTAAGGAACTCGGCCGAGCGATGACGCTGGCAGTAAGGCCGGGAAACCTCGGCGTTTTATACGGGCACCACTTCAAGAAGGGCGCACTCGGCCTGCTGAAAGCCGCGTACATTGACCCGTATCTGTTTCTGGCGGGCATGAAAGTCCGCCGCCTGTTCTACCTGAAGAAAGACCCAAACGAGTTGCGAGACGTCAAAGGCAGCGAGCGCGACACAGCAGCCAAGATGCAAGCCTATCTAAAGGCACTGGATGAAGCCGCCACACCGGGAACAGGAGCCGGGAGCGCAAGCGACGGGTCATCAGCCGACGAAGAACAAAAGATCGAAGCCCACCTGGCGGCGTTAGGCTACGTCGAAGACTAAACGTGGAATAAGTGCCCTTGTCCGAGTTGGTTCAGGCCAACGAACTTCGACGGTTGTCGGTTTCGCTCGTTTCAATCCGTGTGACGACACCGAAAACAACAAGTAAGAGACTCAAGAGTCCCGTGAAACGATTGCTGGTGATCGTCTTGTTCGCGTGTCTGCTTGGTTTGGTGGTAGGCTACGTGTTACAGAGACGCTACGTCGACAGCTATCGAAACCGCACGTTGTGGGCACAAGCACAGGGCGAGATGGGCCAGATTCACAAGTCACTGCTGGTTTTTGCAGACGAACATGAAGGGCGGCACGCTCTATCCCTGGAAGAGATGTCGGACACGTTCTACGTATCAACCGAGTTGCCTAAGGATCCATTTTCCGGACAAGATTACTTCTACGAACTAACGGCCACCGGCTTTCGGCTTACGTGCCTCGGAAAAGACCGGCTACCCGGCGGCGACGAGATACCTGACCGCGACATTGTCTACGACGAAAAAGGTCTGGTCGGCGAATGACCCGCAGACGCCCAATGTGAACCCGCTGTGAATTCGTGCGTTGTGTCTTTGCGCGCGGGCGTTCGCCTTTATGCTCGCTTGCCGATTGGCTAACACACGGACGCGCAATGCCCAAGAAACTGATCGTTGTCGGTCTCGACTGCCTTGAGCCCTCGTATGCCTTCGAGCGTTGGGCGGACCACATGCCCAACCTGACGAAGCTGCGCGAGCGCGGCGTCTGGGCGCGTATGCGCTCGACCATTCCGCCGATCACGATTCCGGCCTGGCAGTGCATGGTTACGGGCAAGGACCCGGGCACGCTGGGCATGTACGGCTTCCGCAATCGCAAAGACTACTCGTATGACTCGTTCATGTTCGCCGACGGCAAGATGGTGCGCGAGCCCCGCGTGTGGGACGTGCTGTCGCGGGCCGGGCTCAACAACATCGTGCTCGGTGTACCGCAGACCTGGCCGCCGAAGCCCTTGAAAGGCTGCATGGTGAGCGGCTTCCCGCTGCCCGATATGGAAGGCACCTGGACCTACCCTGCCACACTGAAGAACGAGATCGCGGAAGTATGCGATTACATCCCTGACGTGGAGGAGTTCCGCAGCGACAAGAAGGAAGAAGTGCTGCAGAACCTGATCGACATGGCGGAGCGCCGCTTTGAGTTGGCCGCGCACCTGCTGAAAACCAAGCCGTGGGATTTCTTCATGATGGTCGAGATGGGCACCGACCGCATTGTCCATCTGCTCTGGCGCTACACCGATGAGACGCACCGGCACTACCAGGCCAATCACCCGCTGAACAACGCCATGCGCGACTACTACGCGCTGTGTGACAAACTGATGGGCGAAATGATCGCGCCCTACGAGAACGACCCAGACACCGCGATCTGCGTCGTCAGCGATCACGGCGCGCGCGGTATGGACGGCGGGATTCGCATCAACGACTGGCTGATCCGCGAGGGCTATCTCACGCTAAGAGAGCGCCCGAGCGAGCCAACCGGCATGGGCAAGTTGATCAAGTCAGGTGCTGTTGACTGGTCAAGAACAAAAGTCTGGGCCGAGGGCGGGTACTACTCGCGGATTCAATTCAACGTTAGAGGGCGCGAACCCGAAGGCTGCGTGAACGAAGCTGATCTGCCAGCGTTGGTCGAAGAAATCACGGCGAAGTTGAAAGCCATTCCCAACGACCGTGGCGAGGCAATCACGACGCACGTCTACAAACCCGGCGAGACTTACAAGGTCATCAAGAACATCCCACCCGATCTGATCGTGATCTTCGGCGATCTTGGCTGGCGCAGTATCGGCAGCGTAAGCCCCGAGCCCGACGCGCCCCTGCACGTGTTCGAAAACGACACAGGCCCCGACGATGCCAACCACAACTGGAACGGCGTCTTCGCCATGGCCGGCGGCGGCGTGCCCCAGAAGGGCGAACTAGAACCGTTCAGCCTGATGGACTTCGCACCGACTATGATCCAATACTTCGGCAAAGACGTACCAGCCGACATGCAAGGCCAGGTCCTAAAGTGGTAGCAACATCTGAGCGCGACGCGTAAGCGAGCGGCCCAACTGGCGCACAAGGCTCAGGGGGATTGCCTCGGCACAATGCTAGGTCTGGATAGCGGTACTTTGGGCTTCGGCTGTTTCTTGTTGCGCTGGTGATCGATCAAAGCGCCGATGATCAGGCTCGCCATGCCAAGCCAAAGGGCGATCGCGCCAGTGCTGAACTGAGGGTGCTGAGCAAACGTGCCGTCGTTGGTGGCCTGCGAAGGAGACCACAGGGGATTGTCAAAGCCGAGTTCCATGAAATTTCGAACTCCGCCAAAGATGCTGACGTCGAGTAGGTTGCTGATCATCCCTGCGAAGAGCAACGCTGCCCCGAGTTGGGTCAGTAGGTGCCGCCGCCCACTCTTGAAGGCGACGACAAAGAAGATCGCACTCCAGAACAGCATCCCAAGTATCGGCGCGATTGAGTTCATGGCCCCAGCTTCAGGCTGTGTCGCAATGCTGCCCAAACTCCATGTGCCGTGGATGACTCCGTCAATGAACGGGTAGTGCGGCGAAGGATCACCGGCTTGCCAGCCTTCAGGTCTGAGGCTGAGTAAGGCCCAGCTTTTTGCAAGCTGGTCGATCACCAATGTCGCAGCGGTTGCGATCCACAGGGGCTTTCGCAGACGGACTCTGTCGAGGAGTCCTGGTTTCACCGTCGGTTCCATCGCTGCATTCTAACCGAGGTGAAGTCAGTCCGCATAGAACACGATCTGGCTTTCGATGCGCTGGCTGGACCATTTGCCTTTGGCGTCGAATTCGGCGCTGGCGTATTCGAGTGACAACTTTTTACCCGGCACCATCAAGCTTGAAACGTCAACTTCCCAGACTCGCCCGAAACTTCCGGGCCCCCAGCCGGCGCGGTCGTACTTCCATGTTCCGAACTGCGGGCGCCATGGGTTCAGGTAGCAGTCCTGCGTCCACAGCTTGTTTTCGAACTTCTTGTCGCCGACTGTCAGTGTGCGCATCAGCGGTGTGAATTCGAGTACTCCGTGGCCTGTCACACAGATGCGCAGCTTCGCGCGCTTGGCGTTGGCTGGGACTTTGACTGTGCGCTTGCCGAAGACCTTGGCGAGTGATTCCTCTTTCGTGAAGTCGGCGTTGCCGCTCCAGACATTCTGCACTTCGACGACTTTGGGCAACGCAGCAACTTCGTCAGGCTTGCGGTAATAGGTGAATTCAAGATCGAACACAAAACCCTTGCCGACGTTCGCGCCCAGGTTGACGCCGAGTTTGCGTACGCCATCGAGCAGGTGGCCGAAGTCGGTAACGTCGCAAACGTACTCGTAGGTTCCTCCCCAGAGCTGAAAGGGCGTAAGGATGCGGGCGAGTTCGAACTTCTCCTGATCGTCCCAGACCCAGACATGCCCGAGACGATCCCACTCGTCGCGCTCGACCATCGGTTTTAAGCGCAAGGTCATGATGACGCGCTCATACTCAAGGCCGGTTGGCAGCAGATGGGTTTCTTTCGTGTACAGGGCTTCGCCGGGTCGGCTCCAGCCGCTTTGGATGGCCTGAACGGTCATTGGTGAGTGCCAGTCCAGGGCCTCTTGGTCCCACTCGACGTTCAGGCTGTCGATGCTGCACTTGGCGTCTTTATCACCGCGTGCGCCGACAGCCGCGCGTGACTCAAACGGCATCATGTGGGGGATGA
>JAGQRE010000047.1 GCA_020425695.1 Planctomycetota bacterium | reverse complement strand
AGCTACGTCTATCTCCGCAACTCACAGGGCGCGGCATTCACCAGTTGGGCTACGAAAACCCGTTTCTTGATGGGCGTGCGCACGCGACCGACGACGGGGTACAGTTCCGTCTGTATAGAGGCTTCCCGCCCATCGACATGAGTTGCACGCCACCGGCCGAGTTCATTGCCAGCGGCTTCTGGAACCGCCAGGTCAAGTATCCCGAAGAGGGCGCGCGCGGCTATCCGGACAAAGAAGATCTGTTCTGCCCGGGTTACTTCCGTGTCCCGTTGAAGGGCGACGCGACAATCACGCTGAGGGTGCGCCTGCCGGGCGCATTCAGCCCGAACGAGCAACCACAGTGGGACGGCCCAAGCTTTCTCGACCCCGGCGTGCAGGAATTCGCCAATCGTCTGTCCAAAGCCGCGCGACAGTTCGTGTACTTCCAGGCGGACACCGGGCGTCCGGGAGTGCTGGCCGGCTTCCCGTGGTTCGGTGAATGGGGTCGCGACACGCTGATTGCCCTGCCCGGACTGTTGCTTGAGACGGCGCGCACGGATGTAGCCATTGCGATTATGGACCGATACGCGAATTCGCTGCGCCACGGGCTGATCCCAAACCTGCTTGGCGAAACCGCCGAAACGTCGGACTGGTTCTCGGTGGATGCATCGCTCTGGTTCATCCGGTGCGTGCAGGACATCCACACACAGGAAGGGAAGGGCGTCGCCGGGCGCTGGTTTGAGGCCGTACGCGAAATCCTTGAGGCATTGCGAAACGGAAGCGTCGACGGTGTCTGTGTCACTGAGAACGGGCTGCTGAGCGTAGACCTGCGCCCAAGACCCGGCACGTGGATGGACGCGCAGATCGATGGGCATGGGGTTACGCACCGTGCGCCCTTTGCCATTGAGCTGAATGCACTGTTCTACAACGCAGTTGAGTACGCGCTGCGTGTGACCCGACAAAGTGGCGACAGCGATTTCGTTACAACCTGGACGCCGATTCGCGATGCGCTGAAGCGGAGCATTCTGGAGACGTTCTGGCTTGAAGATGAGGGTTATCTCGCCGACGCCTATGACGGCCACGTGCCCGACAAGTCACTGCGCCCGAACCAGCTGATCGCGGCCAGCCTGCCGTTCAAGGCCATCTCGAAGGCGCAGGCCGCCCGCATGCTTGACAACGTCGAGCACTACCTGCGAACACCGATGGGTCTGCGTACGCTGGCACCGGACCAGCCGGGCTATGTCGGGGAACTTGTCGGCTCACAGGCACAACGCGATCTCGGCTATCACAACGGTACAGTCTGGGCATGGCTGCTTGGCCCGTACGTCGACACAGTGAACTTCGTACGCGGCGATGAAGCCGCCGCCGGCGAGGTGAAGCAAATCGTGAAGGACTTCACGCCGCACCTCGACGATGCCTGTATCGGCCAGATCTCCGAAATCTTTGACGGCAACGCACCACATACACCACGGGGCGCACCGGCACAGGCCTGGAGTGTTTCCGAGTTGCTGCGTGTGGCGTTCCGTTACTCACCAAGAAACGACGAGCGATCGAGACGCATGAAAGCGGTGCTGCAGGACAGCGCCGGGGCGGCCACCTGATGAGAGTGCTGATGTTGGGATGGGAGTATCCACCGCACATCTCCGGTGGGCTTGGCACGGCGTGCGAAGGTCTGACCCGGGCGCTCTCACAGGAAGGTGTGGACGTAACGTTCATCGTGCCGCGCGCCTTCGGCGACGAAGACGCCGCGCACATGAATCTGGTATCGCCGCAAAACGCGCGCGAAGTCGTCAGCCGGACCGTCACTCGCAAACGCAAAGGTCCGGACAGCCACCGTGACGTTGAAAGCATCGACACGCTTGAGATGATTGAGTTGGATTCCATCCTGCGCCCCTACCAGACACCGGAAAGCTACGAGACCAGACATACCGAATTCCGCACCCGCCGCCGGCGCGAAATCGTCCCGGGCGAAACGACGATTGAGCATGAGGACGTAGAGTTTGTTCTCGAAGATTCCGGCAGCGGTCAGCACTACGGTGACGACCTGTACGCAGAAGTGCGTCGCTATGCCGACTTGACGGGTCAACTGGCTGAGCGCATTGACTTCGACTTGATTCACGCCCATGACTGGATGACCTACCCGGCCGGGCTTGAGGCACGCCGTCGCACCGGAAAACCGCTGGTCGTTCATGTCCACTCGCTCGAATTCGACCGCAGTGGCGAGCACGTCAACGAGGGGATCCACCGTATCGAAGGTGCCGGTATCAACGGCGCCGACCGCGTGATCGCCGTCAGTCACTACACAAAAGCCGTGGCCGTCAAGCAGCATGGTGTTGACCCGTCAATGATCAACGTCGTTCACAACGGCGTAACTCGCGCAGAAGGGCTGCAGCGCTATCACCTTGAGCCAGCGCCCGACGCCCCGCCGATGGTGCTGTTTCTTGGTCGCGTGACGTACCAGAAAGGCCCGGAGTTCTTTGTGCGGGCCGCCCAGAAGGTGTTGACCCGCGCGCCGCGCACACGATTCGTCATGGCCGGCAGCGGTGACATGCTTGAGTCGATGAAGAAACTCGCCCGGCAGTTGGGCATCTTCGACTCGTTCGAATTTCCCGGCTTCGTCCGCGGCGCTGAGCTGGAGCGGATATTCACCATGGCCGACGTCTACGTCATGCCATCACGCAGCGAGCCGTTCGGGATTTCACCGCTTGAGGCGATGGCTTACGACACGCCGGTGATTGTCTCGCGCCAGTCCGGAGTGTCCGAGGTCCTGCGCCACGCCCTGAAAGTTGACTACTGGGACGTGGATCGCATGGCGCAACTGATTCTGGCCGTTGTCCGGCATCAGTCCCTGTCCAACGAGATGCTCGAAATGGGCACCCGTGAAGTATTGCAACTGCACTGGAAGGCCGCCGCGCAAAAGGTCGTCCACGTTTACCACGAAGTCCTGGGCCAAAGCCCTGTTGTTGAAGAACTGTGTTATCCGTTCTAGAGAGGTCCCCCATGCCGTCCGTCTGTTTCTACTTTCAGGTTCACCAGCCCTACCGCTTGCGTGCGGTCGCGCCCTTTGATGCCGACACCAAACGCAGCCTGTTCTGCGAGGACTCCAACTCGGGCATCCTCTGGAAGGTCGCACGCAAGTGCTATCTGCCGGCGAATGAAACGATCCTTGAGTTAATCAAGCGCCACGAAGGTCGTTTCAAGGTGGCTTATTCACTAAGCGGCGTAGCGATTGAGCAGATGAAAGAGTACGCGCCCAGGGTGCTCGATAGTTTTGTGCGCTTGGCCGAAACCAACTGCGTCGAGTTCCTGGCCGAAACCTACTATCACTCACTGGCGGCACTGCATGACCGCGACGAGTTCGCCGAGCAAGTACGCGCCCACGGTGAAGCCATTCAGGAGCACTTCGGCCAGACGCCGCGAGTCTTCCGGAACACCGAGTTGATTTACAGCGACGAAATCGGCGAACGCATTGATGAGCTGGGCTTCCGGGCCGTCGTAGCGGAGGGCGCTGACGACATTCTGGCCGGTCGCTCACCGAACTTTGTGTACAAACACCCGCGCCGCGATCTGGCGATCCTGCCCAAGAACTATCGCCTGTCGGATGACATCGCTTTTCGCTTCTCGAACGAAGCCTGGAAAGAACATCCGCTGTCCACTGGCAAGTTCGCAGGCTGGCTGCACGCCCACAGCGGCAACGCGCAGGTGATCAACCTGTTCATGGATTACGAGACTTTCGGCGAGCATCAGTGGGAGGCGACGGGCATCTTCGAGTTCCTGAACGCCCTGCCACAGGACGTCATGCGCGCCCCGGACTGGCAGTTCCAGCTTCCCAGTGAAGTCGTGCGCGACATCCCGCCTGTCGGCGAACTCTCCTACGGCAGGCTCACAAGCTGGGCCGATCAGGAACGTGACGTCACGGCTTGGTTGGGTAACAGGATGCAGCGCGAGGCCTTTGAGGCCATGCAGGAAATCGGCAAGCGCGTGCGCGAGCGCAACAACCCGGCCGCGATGAAACTCTGGCGCAAGCTGCAAACGTCGGATCACTTCTACTATATGTGCACGAAGTGGTTCTCCGACGGCGACGTACACGCCTACTTCAGCCCCTACGAAGGCCCCTACGACGCGTTCATCAATTACATGAACGCGCTTGATGAAATCCGTGACCAGATTCTTGCACACTCCGCGCGCTACCAGAAAGTACAGGGATGACCGACGGCGACACCACAGCACAGAACCCATTCCCCGACTTCGTGTTTGAGACCAGCTGGGAAGTCGCCAACATGGTCGGTGGCATCCACACCGTGCTGGCCAGTAAGGCGCGCGCGATGTGCGAGCGCTTCGGTGACGACTACGTCTGCATTGGCCCGAAGCTTCACAGTGATCACCACGGCAACAGCGAGTTCAGACCCGGCGACCTGTTCCCCGGGCTGAATGAAACTCTGCAGCCGTTCGGCATATCGGTGGTAACGGGACACTGGAAGGTCCCCGGCGACCCACGCTGTGTGCTGATTGATTTCTCCGAGGCCTACAAGCGCAAGGACGAGATCCTTGAGTGGCTCTGGCTGCATTACAAGGTCGATTCGCTGCCCGGCGGCTGGGACTATGTCGAGCCCGTCCTGTTCGGATACGCGGCCGGGCAGGTCATTGAAGTAATCACCAAGGGCTACCTGATCCCTGAAAAGCGCAACGTCGTGTCACTGTGGCACGAATGGATGGTCGGCTCAGGGCTGCTTTACCTGAAAAAGAACGCACCAGAAGTCGCCACCGTCTTCACGACACACGCTACCGTGCTCGGGCGCTCGGTGTGCAGCAGCGGGGCCTCGCTCGACGACGCGATTAAAGAAGGCTCGCCTGCCGCAACGGCGAAGCGCCATAACGTCGTCGCCAAGTTCTCAATGGAATCGACACTTGCACAGGAGTCCGACTGCTTCACTACGGTCAGTTCCATTACGGCCCGCGAGTGCCAGCATTTCTTCGGGCGTGCGCCTGAGCTTGTCCCGAACGGAATCGGCGACGACTATCCGCCGGCACAATACCGCGACCCGGATGTCGTCAGTGCTTCACGCGATGCCGTGTTCAAGCTGGCCGAGCTTGTCACCGGGCGCGAGATCGCCCGCGACAAGACAGGCATCGTGCTGACCGCCGGGCGATATGAGTATGTGAACAAGGGACTGAACCTCGTTGTCGATTCGCTGGCGCAGATGCGTGAAGAGCTGCGAAAACAGAACCGGCAGGTTATCGCCATCGTCAGCTACCCGACGGCGGCCACCGGCCCCGACAGAGAACTGCTGCAGGCAAGCAAGGAACAGAGACGAGCCGACCGCCCACACGTGACAACACACGCCCTTCAAGAGCCCGAAGCCGACCCGCTTATGCGCCATCTGCAGTCTTCCGGCTTTCACAACGAGCCCGACGACCCGGTAATCGTCATCAACGTGCCAATCTATCTGGACGGAACAGACCCACTCGTACCACTCCGGTTCTATGAGTTGGTGGCAGGTGCTGAGCTGACGCTATACCCGTCATCCTACGAGCCGTGGGGCTACACACCGCTTGAGAGCCTGGCTTACAACGTGCCGACGGTGACGTCGGACCACGCCGGTTTCGGTCGCTGGGTGCAGCAACTGGAATCAGTCGAGCCCAACGCCTGCATGGTTCTGAAGCGCGACGGCACAAGCTATGAAGAAGCGCGCGACAAGCTGGCCCGGCACATTCTGGCGTTCTTTCAACTCGGGCATGACGCGCGTGAAATGGCCCGTCACGGCGCCTGGGATATCGCCAAGCAGGCTCACTGGGACACCTTCGTCAACAACTACTTCGACGCATTCGAGAAAGCGCTCGGGCAACGCCGCAAACGCCTGCCCGGTGCAGGCAGCAGCATCACGCGAATGCACGTTCGAGATACCGTTCGCCTTCATAAGGAAGCACGCAACCCGAACGACGCATCTCCGGGCCCTCGCATGCATCTGTTCACGGTTCGTGCGCAGATGCCCGAAGAACTCAGCGGCATTCGTCGTCTTGCCTCGAACCTGTGGTGGACATGGCACCCCTCAGCGGCCGGGTTGTTCCGCAGCCTTTCACCCGAGCTGTGGACCCAGATGCGCCACAACCCGCTGAAGGTGCTGGAGGCTCTGCCGCAAACGGTGATCGACCAGCACATGCAGAACCCGGAGTTCATCGGGCGTATGCGGGAGGTCATCAGCAACTTTGATGCTTACATGGGCGATCGCGAAGCGATTCACACACCACGCCGCATTGCCTACATGTGCATGGAGTACGGGTTGCATGAAAGCATGCCGTTTTACTCTGGCGGGCTCGGGGTGTTGGCGGGCGATACTCTGAAGGCCGCCAGCGATATGAACCTGCCGATGGTCGCAGTCGGGTTGGCTTACCGACGCGGTTCATTCCGGCAGACACTGGACCGCGACGGCAACCAGCGCGAAGAGTACGCAAGCATTGATTTCACGACGCTGCCGCTGCAACCCGTCGTGGACACAGACGGCACACGTATTCTGGTTTACGTCCGTTTTCCGGGACGCGCCGTGGCCGTGCAGGCGTGGCGGGTAGACGTCGGTTCAGTGCCGCTGTACCTGCTCGACACCGATCACCCGAATAACTCACACGCCGACCGCGAAATCACAGCGGTGCTGTATGCAGGTGAGCGCGACCGGCGCCTGCAGCAGGAAATGGTGCTGGGCATCGGAGGCAGCAAGATGTTGCGCGCCATTGGCGAGCCACCGACCGTCTACCATATGAATGAAAGCCACACGGCGTTCCTGTCGCTGGATCGACAGTTCAATATGGTGCGCGACGGCGACGTGGACTTCCCTGCAGCGTTCGAGTACTGCAAGCAGACGTCCGTGTTCACGACCCATACGCCAATCCCGGCCGGGCACGAGACTTACAAAGAAGACCTGTTGCGCCCCTATCTGGTGCACTACCAGGACCGCCTGCACCGCAGTTGGGAAAACCTGATGGCGCTGGGGCGTGTGAATGAGTCGGACAAGGACGCAGATTTCTCGATGTCACTCATGGCGCTGCGCAACAGCAGCGGCGTGAATGCCGTTTCCAAGATTCACCGGCGCGTATCGCAGAAGATGTTCAGCAACCTGATGCCGGGCTTTCATGAATCCGAAGTCCCGATCGGAGCCGTTACCAACGGCGCTCACCGCAACACCTGGCTGGCAGCCCATTGGCAAAGCCGCTTCGACGACATGTTTGGTCAGGATTGGCGCAAGCCGGACTTCGACGAATCACGTTGGGATGAAATTCGCGACATACCCGCAAGCGAGTTCCGCAAAGTTCGAGCACACCTGAAGAAGCGCCTGATGTCCGAGGTCCTGCGCCGGGTCCACTCTGATGGGCGCGCACGGGGCGAATCCGCCATGACGCTCTCACGGATACTCGACGCCGTCCATAAAGACGCAATGATCGTCGGGTTCGCTCGCAGGTTCGTGCCCTACAAGCGCCCCACTCTGCTGTTCCGCGATATCGAAAGCCTGCGCGAAATTGTGGACGGCAACGACCGCCCGGTGCTGTTCCTGTTCGCCGGCAAAGCGCACCCACAAGACATTGAGGGCAAGCGCTTGATTCGCGAGATCTTCCAGTTGAGTCGCCGCGATGACTTCCTCGGCAAAGTACTCTTCCTGGAAGGTTACAACCTCGCACTTGCCCGCCTTCTCGTTCGCGGCTGCGACGTGTGGCTGAACAACCCGACCCGTCCGCTTGAAGCAAGCGGCACCAGCGGCATGAAGGCCGCCATGAACGGCTGCATGAATCTGAGCGTGCTCGACGGCTGGTGGGCCGAGGGCTACCACGGCAACAACGGCTGGGCAATTGAAGGTATCAGCTGGTTTGACGGGGCCGAAGTCAGGCACGACCCGCGCGTGCTTGACCAAAGCATGCACACCGACGAGGCCGACTGCGAACGCATCCACTGGCTGCTGCGGAACGAGATCGTCCCGATGTACTTCGGTGCATCGGAAACCGACACCGCATGGGTGGATCATTCGAAAGAGGCAATGATCTCGTCACTGCGTGAATTCAGCGCGTCGCGCATGCTGCATGAATACAACGACGGCTACTACACGCCCGCGCTGGAGCGCGCGCAGTTGCTTCGGCGTGACGATTTCAAGGCTGCCCGCGCCAGCGTTGATGAAAGCGCTCGTGTCTCACGGGCATGGGCACAGGTTCGCATTGTTCAGTGCGATGTCGGCAAACTTGCGCATGGCCCGGTCATCATGGGCGATACGGTCAACGTCGTCGTGCGGATGTCTCACCCAGAGCTGATGGCAAAAGACCTTGAAGTCGAGCTGGTAACAACCCGCCACGACGAAGGCGGACACGAGCACGACCCGATCATCAGCCATCTGCAGTGCATTGAAGAAAGCGACGGCGTGAGCACGTGGAAGTACGCCTACCAGCCGAAGCGCACCGGCCCACGGGCCTACGGCGTGCGCGTACTGCTGGCAGGGGCCAGGTCAAAGGACGGCATCAAACTGGACCGCGCCCTGGTGCACTGGGCGTAAGCTGACGCACGTACCAGCAGGCGATAGTTTTTTCGTCCGTTGCCACTGGACTGGATTCATTTTCCTATCTGATGTCCTAACATTGCGGGATGGATACCGCATTGCCGATACCAGACCTGACCACGGTCTCAGACCTGTACGAAAGCGCGAGGTTCATGGACCTCTGGCGCCTCACGCAGCCGCTTTGGCACGACCGCAGTCTGGTGCAGCGACTTACCGTCGATGAACTGATTATGGCTTCGCGTGCGGCTTCGCGTCTCGGAAGCTCACGCTGGTACCGAGCGCTTCTGCGCGCTGCCGTCGATCGCGAACCGCAGAATCAACGCGTTCGGTACTATGCTGGCGGGCTCGCTCGACGTTCGACCTCACTGTTTGATCTCTTGCGCGATCTCGAAGACAACACACCTGATCGATTTGACGACCCGACACTCGAAGCCAGTTGGAGATCCTCGCACGCCGTGATGCTGGCGCGAGTGCGCGATTTCGACCGCGCACATGATCAACTCAAACGAGCACACGACTGCGGGCGAGACGACGGCTACGTCTTCTGCAACCAGTCTCGTGTGTTCCTCATCGAAGACCGGTGGGACGAAGCATTGTCGACGGCCCAGGCTTCATGGGCCGCGTCGCCCGGTCAGCCCTACGCCGCGGACGCCTTACACCAGTCGCTGAGTGCACTGGGTCGTGAGCACGAGGCGCTGGACTTTCTGCTTGAGCACATCCGCAACGGAGGGCAATCCGGCGACTGCGTAGCCATTGCCCTGTCCGCTGCGTTCGGCGTCGCCGGGCGGATGGATGAAGACGAGCGCCCTGCATTCATGGCGGAAATGATGCAGGTAACACAAAAGCTTGACGACCTGTTTCCGCTTGCTGATCGCCATTCTGTTCGCTCGGCAAATCACGCACGCTTGTATGCCGCTTTCCTGGCGAGAGACTGGGATCGACTCCGTCAGCTGAGCCCGGTGGCAGATGTTCCGTTCTTCAACGCGCTGACCAAAAACCTCGCGCAGAATCCGGCCGGGGTGCGAAAGCTGGTACCGCACAAACCCATTCGACAGCGCCACAACACCTGCCTTCCGGCAAGTCTGGCAGTGGTCGCGGGATCAGCGGGCGTCGACATCGATCAGGACGCCGTGGCCGACGCCATCAGTTTTGAGGGTACGGTCCACTGGCGCGCCAGAGATTTCGGCGAGGAACAGGGCTTTGTAGTCAGGACGTTCTGCTTTGATGTCGCCACCGCAAAGTCCTTGATCGACCATGGCATCAGCTTCCTGATTAGCTTCACGTACCTGAAAAGCGGGCACGCCTGTGCGTTTGTCGGCTATGACGAAGCCGTCGGCACGGCCCTTATTCACGACCCTTCGACGGGCCAGCTCAGCGAAATGCTGATCGACCGGGTTGCTGAAGGTGAGGCTCCGCTGGGGCCGATCTGCATGCTCTTTCTTTCGCCTGAACAAGCAGAGCGAATCGCCGGGCTTGAACTTCCCGGTGAGCACGCGGAAAGGGACGTCCACGAAGTACACAAGGCGCTTGCCACCCAGGGCGCTGCAACCGCCCAGAAGTTAGCGGCCGGGATGACCGGCGAGACACCACAGGCCCGTTTTATGCAGGCATTCGCCAACTCACTTGCCGGCGAATACGGCCAAAGCACCGAAGAGTTCCTACGCCTGCTGAACGAGTTTCCACAGTGTGTGCGCCTGCAACGCCAGGTGCTTTCCTCGGTGGGTGCACTCGGTGACACGACCCGCCTGCGCAAAACGCTACACAAGATCGTAACACGCGCCCCGTTGCCCGGCGTTGAGGGCAGCCGCGACTGGATCTATCCCGAGCCGCACCTGCTCAGCCGATACGCGGCAGAGCTGATGCAGAATGCCCGCCTTCACAAAGAGGCGCATCGGTGGCTGAGACGCGCACTGTTGCGCGGCCCATTGGAGGGAGAGGTCTACTTTGACCTCGGCAACCTCCTGCGCATCCAGAACAAGGCAGAGTCTGCGCTATTGCCGTTCCGGTTTGCTGCGCTGCTGGACTCCGGCTCCGAGTACACGAGTGAGGCGTACACAAACGAGTTGCATCAACAGGGACGCACCGAGGAGGGCATCAAGTGGCTTCACGAGCGGGTCAAGAAGTACGGAACGGGTATCGGTGGTACCGGTCCGTGGATTACCTTGATTGAGCGGCTGGAGCACTTCGGACGCCCGGAAGAAGCGCTGGACGAACTGCGCAAGGCACGGAAGCTTCGCCCGGAAGACGGCGAGCTTGCCTCGTTTGCCACGTCCTTCTTCGGTTTCTTTGGTCGAGAGGACGAAGCGGAAAGTGCACTTGTCGACGCGAACCGGTTCGGGCGCTCTGCTGACAAATACCTTGCTCAGATCAAGCGTCATATTGCCAATGGTCGGCTCGAAGCCGCCCTGGATACTGCTGAGACCTGGCGCGCCGAATCGCCGCAATCCCGCGTGCCGTGCGATCAGGTGTTGCGACTCAGGGAGGGACTGAGTGGCCCGGAGGCGGCGTTGGCGCTGGCTGAGGAATGGCATCGACAGTCTCCTCAGCACGACATGTTCGAAGAGCTTCTGCTTGGAAGGCTCACCGGAACCTCACGAGCGGCAGAGCGTGTTCCCCTGTTGCAGGCCAGAGTCAAACGAAACCCCCATGATGCATGGGCCTGGCGCGAACTGGCGATTGAGCTGGAGTCGGCCGCCTCAATCAGCAAGGGACAGCAACACACGCGAAAGCTCAGCAGCTTTGAGAAGGTCGTAAGGCGTTGCGGCTCGGTGTCGCCGGAACATCCTGTGACGCTCCAGCTACAGGCTGAGCTCGCGTGGCTGCAAGGAAAAGCAGACCAGGCAATCGACTTTGCTGCTCGCAGCTTTGAGGCTGACTCCTTTCGTGTTGAAGCGCTTGCACGTGGCCTCGATTTCGCGAGAGGACAGCGCAACAAAGCGCTCGCCCTTCTGCCACGATTTCGTGATGCACTGGCGCGACAGAGGACACAACTCGAACAGGCACCGGAAGCGGCAAGTCTGATCGCGTCCCACTTTGGACGAGCGATTGCGGAAGGAGAAATCCTCGGCTGGAGTAAAAGCGCTCCCGGTGACCCTTGGCTGGTTCAGGCACGCGCGGAACTGCTGATCGATCGAGGAGGCGGCATCGACGCTCTCGGCCCGTTTGTACCGGAACTTGAAGAAGCCGTTCGACGTTATCCCATCCACCCCGGGCTGCGCTACTGCCTCGCGAACTGCTACTTTGCGATGCTCAGGTACGACGATGTTGTCGCTACGCTTAATGAACTGCTCAGCATCTCACCCTCGTACATGTCGGCTTACACTGCCCTCGCGGACGTACTTCAGCGCCTTGAGCGTCCCGACGAGGCGGAGCAAATCCTGCGTCGGGCAGTAGCCCGCAACCCGTTGCATGCAGGCACTCACCACGCGCTTGTTGATTTCCTCCAGGCATGCGGATTGCATACCCAAGCGACCGAGGCACTGTCCGAAGCCTGCACGCGCATTCCAAATAACATGACCTTGTGGGAGCGCAGGATCGGACTGCTGCTCCAGGCGAATGACCTCAATGCAGCGGATCAAGTATCGCGTGAGCTTGCTGAGCTTTACAAGGATGGCGCCTACGCCCAACTAATCCGGGCCCAAGCAATGCGCGAGCTGAAGGGACTTGCCACAAGGCAGCAAGTCGACGAAGCCTACCGCCGCGCGATGGACCTCAATACCGAGTTCTTCGATGTGGTCGACGAGTACGCTGACTTCCTGTGTGACCAAGGCCAATTCTCTGTTGCTCGCAAGATGCTGTTGGAACGCCGGTCGTGCTTTTCCGACCCGGTCAACATTGACTTCAAAGTGATCGAAGTGGACCGCCGCGCGCGCCCGGGGCGTGAACACAGCACAAGATTGGCCGGGCTTCTACGTTCAAGGCCGGACTTCGCGCCGGGCTGGCGAGCCTACTTCGCTTGGGTGGAAGAGGATGGCGGCGCAGAACACGTCCGTACTACGGTAAACCATCTGCCTGCAAACCTGGACGAAGACGTAAGCCTGCAGTGCGACAAGTTGGCGCTGTTGCTGGCCACAGGGGAGCCGTTTGAACGTATTTCGAACGACTGGTCGCAACTGATTTCCAACTTCCCTGACTCGATGGAGGTAAACCTTCGTTGGTTCGAAATACTGCTGGACCGTCGGATGTACCAACAAGCTGACGACGTCTTACAGGTATACGCCCAGCACGGCGCCGACGCCCCGCAGGTACTTGCACGCCAGGTCGCCTTGGCCTGCTTGCGGAAAGACCGCGACGCAGCGCTTGAGTTCTCGGGGCGCTTATGGATGCATACCGGCGGCGAAGCCGGGCGTAGTGCTTACTATGCTTTCAATGCTCTCAAGGACAGCAGGTTTCTGTCCCAGGCAATTACGCAAGTCTTCAACATGCGGGAAACCGGCGTGCGGATCATGAGATCCGCGGTGATGATCGCCGTAGATTTCACACCCAACATAAAATCTCTTCACTCGCTACTCGCCAGCGCTGCGACCGAAGGCGACCTTGAGCTGGTTGGCGTAGTGCTCGGGCGTTTGATCGACCTGCATGACCATGGACACGTACTTCGTTTCGCACGCTCCCATGCAGACATCTGCCAGTCCAACACCGGTGCATGGTGCGCGGTCGGTTGGGCACACTTTGAAGCCAAACGTTTTCAGGCCGCGGCGAACTGGCTCTCGGACTGGAGACAACGTGCAGACGTAGAGTTGTCGAACGTATTTGCTTGCGTGTGCGCAAATCTGGATTCAGGCCGGTTCGAGACTGCATGGCGAGATGGCGTCGATGGGCTTGAAACGCTGAACCACGACAACACGGCTCCGATTCTCGTCAGAAACACTTTGCTTGGTTGCTGGCTTGCGGGGAACGTCTCTGAGTTTGAGCTTCGGTTCTCACGTTTCGGGCACTTGCTGCTCAATGACCAGGAGTCAGGCCCGACCATTCGCGCGATGAACTGCGCCCTTCGACTGCTGCAGTGCGAAGAAGCGAAAGAGCTAAAGCGCCTCGACAAGGAAGTGAAGGCGATTGCTCAGTCAGGAGCGCTGGTGTTGCCCAAACCGTTCATGAAGACGTGGGATCGAGTGCTGCTCCCGAAGCTTACCTGGTGGCAGCGCGCGATCCGCGCCGCCGACATTCGCCTCACCTGAACCGGCAAATTCTACTTACCGCGGGCGTCGGCAAAGGTTCCGCCGCAGGATTTGGCCATGCCGGACATGAACTCTTCGTCGCGGTAGCCGCCACCTACCAGCACGGTGTGAATCGTCGCCGGGTGAAAACGGCGCAACTCGTTCAGCGCGTCGATCAGGGCTTCGCGCTGCACGAAATCACCGCGTGAGGGTGCACCGTCACTCAGAAAGTACACGGCCTGCACCTGGGTGTCTTCGAGTGCTGCCGATATGCCTTCATAGAAGGCACCCCATCCGAGTGCTTCCATTCCGCCGATCCAGTCCTTAGCCTGCTGGATGGTCTTCGGGTTGTTGTCCTGCACGCCTTTCGGGAACGCACGCTGAACTTCGGTCTTCACGGGGAAGCCGGAGTAGTAGCGATAGATCACCAGGTTGAAGGGTGCACCTTCAGGCAGGTTGTCCAGCGTCTCGGCCAGTTCCCCACGTGCAACATCGATACGCAGACGACCATCGCTCTTGCTTACCGCGTCACGCATGCTGCCGGACATGTCGAAAGCGAATGCCGTCGGCTGCGCAAGCACCGGAATATCGAAGTAGCTGGCCGTCTTTCCCTCGCCTTCTTCACCCGTTTCGCCACCGCGAGGTCCGCGCAGCCAGCCGTACTCAGGCCGTGGTTTGCGCGCAACCAGCCCCTTGGATCGGCCTTGGCCTTTCCACCAGTTCTGCCACGCCTCTGGCAGATACCCGAAGCGCTGGCCGGTGAGGTCTTCCATCGCGTGGACGATGTCGTAACGCAACGCGGTCTCTTCGTCTGCCAGTCGCGCAACCAGCAACTCTGCGCCTAGCGGCTGCCATAGATCGACCAGTGCCTCGATGGTTCGACGGCGGACTCGCCAGTCTTTGTCCTCGAGAAGTTCGCCATAGGCATCACTGAATAACTCAGGTTCGGCGACAGTTTCAACTGTCGCCAGCGCCTGCGCGACAGCGATGCGCACGCGCCAATCCTTGTGCGGAATCGCAGTGCTGAGTTCCTTCGTGAACTTGTCCGCACCACAAGCAGCCAATCCGTCCGCAGCTCCGACAGCGGCCGCCCAGTCCTTCTCCTTCAACAGCTTCGCGATGGACTTCGCTGTGTCGTCATCGGCGTCCTTACCCAGGCTGCGCGCCGCCGCGCCCGATGCCGCGTCGCCCGCCTTGAGAATCTTCCTGAGTGCCTCAGCCGCCTCGTCGCCGCCGATGCGCCCCAATGCCTGCGCCGCGGTGACTCGCGCGGCGACCAACTTGTCGCCACGCGCCTGTTTCGCCAGAGCATCCACGGCGGCTGTCGCCTTGCGAAGCCCGAGCACCCTGGCTGCCCGAATGCGAACCTGGTCCTTCTTGCTGCCCAACCCTTCGTCGATCAGCAGCTTGTCCGCGTCGCCCTTGGCTTCCACGAGTACGCGTTCACCGGCCGTGCGAATGTTCGCAAAATCGTCGTTCAGTAACTCGATCAGCTTGGAGATCGCGGCGTCTTCACCGCTCGCGGCGAGGCGCTCCATGGCGTCCTCGCGCTCGTACTGCTTGAACGAGTCGGTCGCCCAGTCGTCGACCTTCTTGATGTCGGCCTCGACTTTCGCCGACTGCGCGACTGCGAAGCTCCAACTCGACAACAACAGCATGGCAACCAGCGAAAGCCTGCGGAACATCACTTTACCTCAGCCTTTTTGAACTGCTTCGCATCTTCAACCAGCACCTGCCAGTCTTTGCCGTCGCGCTGAAGCGTGCCCTTTACGATGACGAAGTAGCCCAACAGCTTCTCCGGCCCGCATGCGCCGATCAGTTCAGCGCTCTTGAAGCGGACGTTGACGTCCACGTCGCGCTGCGCCGCAATCACGCAGTAGGGCGGGTCTTCCCTGGCGAAAACCGAGTCGTGTTCGCCGACGCTGCCGAACAACACGACATCTTTGCCTACGTTGGCCTCAAGAGATTCTGCAGTGTTGTCGTTGCCCAACTCGATGGCGTTAGCAGTTTTGGCGTACTGGGCGCGGTACTTGTCGATCTGGTCGCCGCGAGTTCCCCACCAGGCAAGACGCGTCTCGTAGTCACGGTAGCCCATCGGCTTCTCGCGCCAGATACCGCGTTTGGCCTCGCGCGCCTCTTTCTGCGCGGCCTCGAACTCCTTGCGGAAGCGCTCGCTGTGACCGTACTTCATTGAGTATGGCGAGTAGCCCTGCCGTACGAGCTCGACGCAGAAGTTGGCTTCTTTGTCCTTGCCGGCTGGAGTCGCGAACACGTAGCACAGGTGACGCCCGAAGAATCCCTTCTTGCGACTGAGTGTGTCGTACTCGAGGCGCACTTCCTTCACGCCACGAAAGAAGTCCCGCGCGAAGTGGGCAGCCTCTTCGCCCATGAACGTCCCATACTTGACCGGCAGCTCCTGGTCGGCCTCTTTCGCCGCCTGGTAAGCATCCCAGTTGATGCCGGCGTTCTTGCGATCATCGAGGCTTTTGAACGTCTCCTCCGTGTCGACGCACAGCAGGCGGATGCCCTCACGCAGGCCCCAGACACGAATCGTGTCGCCATCGGTGACCGGGTTGTAGCGGTCCAGTTCATAGGTCCCGAGGACAAGCGTTTTCTGCTCATCGCATGCAACGGGCTGGGGGGCAAACCCGCTGACGCTGAGCCAGCACGCAACTACAAGAGAAAGACTGACTGCATACTTCTTCATAGGGTTCTCGATTCGTCTGTTTAGGCGACTAGCTTTCCAATCGGCGTCTTGCGGCGAATACCACCCCGAGCAATCCAAGCATTGCCCAAAGAGCCAGTGTTGTCGCGCCCCCCCGGGCGGAACAACCACCTCCGCTGCCACCGCCTCCGCCACCGCCCCCAGTTGTGGAAAGCGGGTCAATCGTCAGTGAAACGTTGAGGGTGTTCATCTGGGCTGTCGTGCTGCTGTCGGTGACGCTGATGTCAAACATGTAGGTACCGGCGTCACTGTTCGTCGGCGTACCGCTGATCTCGCCGGTGCCGGGATTAATGCCCAGGAACGAAGGCAGACCAACCTGCGACCACGTGTAGCCCGGTGTGCCGCCCACAGCCGTGAACGTGTAGCTGTAGGGTTGCGACTCCTGCCCGTTGGTAATCGTTCCGGGGGAAGTGATCGTCACGGTACTCACCACATCCATCGACGCATTCAGCGTCGCCATCTGCTGCGGTGTACCGATGTCCGTCACGATGACATCGAAGGTGTAGGTGTTGGCTGATGAAGCCGGTGCCACACCGGTCAGCGTACCGGTGCCGGCCCCTATACTGAGCCACCCCGGTGCGCCTGACAGCGACCACGTGTAGGCGGTCGTGCCGCCGGTTGCCTGCACCGTCAGCGAAGGCGAACCGCCTTCGGCAACCGCAGGCAATGTGGGCGCAGTGCTGATCTGGAGGGGCGCTACGACGTCTACGGTAAACGTTTTCGTGTCGGTGCGTGTGGGCGTGTTGTTATCGCTGACCGTCACATCGAAGGTGTACTGCGCCGCACTGGACGAAGGCGGCGACATAGTAACCTGGCCGCTCGTCGGGTTGATGCTGACCCATGCCGGTTCGTTGGCAAGGCTCCAGGTGTAGGGCGTCGCACCGCCCGTTGCAGCCAGCGTCACCTGCGATGTCTGTGCTTCAAGTATGTTATTCAGCGTCGTTGAACTGGTGATCTGCGGTGCGTCGATGTTGATCTCAAGCTTAAACACTGTCGTCGCACCGCCGGACACCGCACAGGTGATGTCAATGACGATCTTGCCGGTCGTGGTGGGCAATTGGCCTGTAAGCACATCAATCAAGCCCCACAGATCGTTCAGCGTGCCCATGTTGCCGCTGGCAGGCAGCGTCAGGTTCGAAGTGCTGACGTTTGTTTCCGAGCCGTTGACACCAAAGGTGACCGCGACAGTCGCGGTCGTGTCGTGGTAGCGCGCGCGTATACCTAGCTCATTCGTGAATCCGAAACTGCTGGTCGTCGTGAAGTCGTACCCCGGCGGCAAGTCAAAGATCATCCGGGTTGGCTCGGATGCGCTGCGGGGAACAAGTGTCTGGATCGGGTTGCCGGCCGTCGTGCCGCCCGTGTAGTGATCGGAGTATTCGTCGGGGACGTAGCAGTCAACGACAGTTCCTCCGTTGGGTAGTCCCGGCGTGAAGGGCGTCGCGGTGAAGCTGCTGGCCGCGAGTTCTGAGCCGGCGTCGCCCGGCGTTGAGTCGCCGTTGGTGCCATCGGGTATTCTGGAGTACGAGAAGTCGTTCGCGCCCGAGACATCCGGGGGACGCGTGCCGGACCAAGTCGGCGCACCCGGAACAGTATTGCCGCCGGCGTACTGAACGTAGTCAATGCAGACGTTGCCGGCGGATGCGCTAGTGAAAATCGCTAGTCCGTCGCCGCTGTTGCCCAGTCCTGACCATGTCGAAGTGTTCACGTAGTCGGGTGTCCAGCCGGTGTAGCGCTCAAAATTCATGGTGGTGCCTGTGAGTGTGACCACGAAGTACGCACCGGACGCGATGCTGTTCCCGCTGGGAATCACGACAACGCCGCTGTTATCGCGGATTTCCCAATTGCTCAGATCAATCGTCGCGCCTGTGGTGTTGTAGAGCTCAAGCCATTCGAGATCCGCGCCGGAGCTGGTACCAATGTTGTTGGCGGAGTCGTAGCAGAATTCGTTGATCAGCACATCGCCAACGCTCTGCGCAGCCAGAACGCCGCCGCATAGAGCAATCGACAGAACAAGCATGAGTCGGGGGATCATGTTCGCACCTTTAAGAAGGCAGGTCGTCAGCGCCCCACGCGCCGAACCAGTGAATTGGAGAACTAGCTGTAGCAACGCTGAACGCGGGATCGGTTAGCGATTCATCAAGCGTGGATTAATCCTGAGGGCAAAACAAAGCGACCCCGCCGAAAAGGGCAGGGTCGCAAAGGATGGTGGACCGTACTGGACTCGAACCAGTGACCCCTACCGTGTCAGCTCAGAGGTCTAGACAATGAGTCCACATTTCAAAAGGGTTCCAGCCTGATCGCCGACGCGGTGTAACACCATCCTTGGTTGAGAGAGCGGCTAGTGCAGATCCCCTATGCTCGAATCAAAGCAGTGTTTGAATTCGGTTCGGCTCGTCCAGTCTCTCCCTGCGGGCGTAAGACGACATTCGGCGGCACACCCATGCAGCGCTTGAACGCACGGCTGAATGCCGCCTCAGAAGCGTAGCCCAACTTTCGGTGCAACTCGGAAATTCGAACCTTGCCGTCTTGAAGCCAGCTTACGGCGAGTTGCATACGCCAGCGCGTTATGTAGCGCATCGCTGGTTCACCGACCAACTCGGTGAACTTTGCCGAGAACGCTGAGCGTGACATCCCGATCTCGTGCGCCAGCAAGGCAACGGTCCACGGGTGTGCGGGGTCGCGTTGGATAAACGAGATCGCGCGTCCGATCTGCGGATCACGGAGTGCCCCTAACCAGCCGGTCTGCGCATTCGGGTCTCGCTCCAGCCAGCTTCGAATTACCTGGATCAACAGGATATCCGCCAGACGCGTTATCACCGCCTCGCCGCCCGGGCCCAAAGTCTGCATCTCCGCGGCCATCAGGTTGATGCTACTGCGGATCCAGTCGGTCTGGCCGGATTCCTCAGCCTCGATCACCAGCGTGCGGGGGAGCACCTCCAGCAGGCGTTCAATCGCCGGGTGGTCGAAGGTGACGACCACGCACATCACGCTCGTCTTCGCACCACCTCCGCCGTGTTCCAGCAACTCGTAGCGCGGGGTCAGCAGTTCACGGTGCAGGTCAAAGAGCCCCGTAGACTTGCCCCCCGGCTCGCTGGTGAGCACGTGCCCGTCGCCGTGGGGCACGAGGGCGAGGTCGCCGACGCGCAGTTCGCGCGTCGCGACCCCGGGTGATTCCAGATAGCATCGCCCGCGGGTGACCACGTGAAACATCATGGAGTCGGGCATGGGCGGAAGCTCCACACCCCATGGGGCCGTGAGTTCCGAGCGGCAATAGAACGACCCATTCACGCGCAGCAGGTGCAACGCCTCACCCAGCGGGTCCGGATTTTCGGGTAGTGTGGCCATATTGAGCAGTCTCCACTGCACGCATCATACGTCCAAGTGTCTGGACGTTCTATCAAGTAATGGCGATAGACAATCATGGATCGTCTTATTTCTCCTGACATTATTGGATTTATGGATGTAGGACACAACACCAACCGACAAGGAGAAAAAGATGATCACAGTGATGGGAGCTACGGGGAACACGGGCGGCAGGATCGCCAAGTCGCTGCTCAAGCAGGGACACGAAGTGCGTGCCATCGGGCGGAACGAAGAGCGCTTGGCCGAGCTTAGGGCTCTGGGTGCCGAGGTGCGAATCGGGGATACGATGGATACTGATTTCCTGGCCGAAGCGTTCGACGGCTCCGCCGCCGTCTACACACTCTTGCACACCGACCCACGCTCGCCCGACTACAGGGCGGCCCAGGACCAGCACGGCGAAGCGATTGTCGCAGCGCTTCGGTCAAGCGCTATCCCCTATGTCGTCGCGCTCAGCAGTCTCGGCGTGGACCAGGGCGAAGACACGGGCGCGATCGCGGGCATAGCTGCACAGGAAGAGCGTCTGCGGCAGCTCGAGGACGTCAACGTGCTGCTGCTGCGCCCAGTGTCGTTCTTTGAGAACTTCTTCGAGGCCATCGAACTGATCCAGACCCAGGGCATCATCGCGGACTCGGTCAACGCCGACATGCCGATCCCAATGATCGCTACGCAGGACATTGCGGCGGTCGCCGTCGAAGCTCTGGCGGCGCGCGACTGGAAGGGTGTCGTCGTGCGGGACCTGCTCGGTGAGAGGGACCTGAGCTACAGCGAGGCGACGCGGATTATCGGCGACCGTATCGGCCGACCCGATCTAGCCTACGTGCAACTTCCCTACGACGAGATGACCCTAGCGCTGGTTCAGGCGGGAATGTCGCAGAGCTTCGCGCGGCTTTACACAGAGATGACGCGCTCGTTCAACGAGGGGCGCGTCGGCACGGAACCGGCGCGGATACCCGACAACACCACACCGACAACTTTCGAACAATTCGCAGACGAGTTCGCCGCGTTGCTGGCGACCGCGTAACCGGGAGACAAAACATGAACGAACTCTGGCTGACAGCAGCAACGCTTGCCTGCGCAATCGGAAGCGCTCTCGTGGCGGGGATGTTCTACGCCTTCTCGACCTTTATCATGAATGCGCTGCGGCGACTGCCGACCGCGGGTGGCATTGCCGCCATGCAGCAGATCAACATCACGGTCATCACTCCGTGGTTCATGGGCGCATTCTTTGGCACGGCCGTGCTGTGCCTGGTGCTCGGCGCCGCGGCGCTCCTGGACTGGAAGGGTACGACTTCAATCCTGCTTCTCAGCGGCAGTGGGTTGTACTTGATTGGCACTATTGCGGTGACAATAGCGTTCAACGTTCCCCGTAACGACGCACTCGCGGCCGTTGAGGCCGGTGACGCAGCAGCCACCAACCTCTGGTCAACCTACCTGAGTGAATGGACGATCTGGAATCACGTCAGAACAGCGGCGGCGATCGCAGCGACCCTATCGCTACTGGGTGCATTCGCAATCTGATCACGAACACGAGAGCGGGAATACGAACAGCGGCTTGCAGGGAAGGTGAAGGTCGCAACACCATTAAACAAACCCGCCTGTAGCTCCGAACGGCTCTACAGGCGGGTTTGTGGTGGACCGTACTGGACTCGAACCAGTGACCCCTACCGTGTCAACTTAGGGGTCTAGGTGTACAATCCACATTTCATGCCAGTTTAGAGGCAGTGCGCTTCGTTCTGTAACACCATCTTGTAACACCACCGGACAGGCTCTCAACGCTAGATGAGCAGTCGTTCCTTAGCGTTGCAGAAGTTGCTACCGGGAAGCCGATCCACACTTGAGTACAGAGTCGCGCTGAGATGGACGTCAGGAGTACGGGTGTCAGTGCAAGAGCCTGCAGTGGAGGGTTTTCGGGGCGGTACCGGGTCAGACAGGACGATGTAACGATGAAACGGTTCCACTGTCCGAACACGCCAGGACTGAGCCATCGGAAGCGACAATTTAGCTTCATTAGAACTACAAAGAGGTCGGGCTAGTTTCTTCACCGACCTGCCGACTGAACTCAAACTCCCAACATCATTCGCTCTACCAGAAGGTTCCGTGCGGACCCGTTCAATGCGCGATCTGTTTCTGGGTAAAGAATGCTCTCTTCCTTCATGTTGTGTTCAACCAGCACGCCGAGCAGGTCCGCGTGGTGTCTTGCCAGTTCATCGTGATCCTCTGCGCCAGCAGCTTCGACAAGCCCGTTCACACACTCTTTGATTGTGTCATGCTCACTGCGCATGGCTTCCGTTGGTCCGCCGGCACTGCTTCCGCTCAACAGCTCGAACTCCGGGAAGAGTAAACGCTCCTCGATCTCTATGTGCCAGAAGAGCCCATCGCGAAAATCTGCAATCAGGGATTGCGTCTCGGCCCACTCGCCGTGCGCGGCCAGCTTGACAGCTTGCTGCAGCAGGTCGTCCAGCCGATCATGGTCTCGACCAAGATAGGACGTGACGCTGCGAGGTTCCTCTTCACCGAATACAATCACCTTCACGCGCCACTCGTCGGGCCTTCTTCGAATGGTCGACAACTCGTAGCGGAGTGGCTGGTCCTGCAGCAAGCGCTTTAGCAACCCGACAATCGCCCGGGTGCCGACCAGTTCGATGCTGTGACCGGGCTCAAGGCAGGACAGCTGCTGCAGCATGTCGTCGTAATCCAACCCATCTATATCTAGGACTTCCATTGCGTTCTCGGTGTTCAGGCGACCAGCAGCTTCTCGATCAGTTGGCTGAGTTGCTCGGGCGGAATTGTCTCATCCATCGTTGGAAACAGGATTTCTTCTTCCTGTGCATGATGCTCCGCCAGGAGGTCACTCAGCCGCAAGTGCGCATCTGTCAATTCATCCATATTGCATGCTTTGACTGCAGCCGCCACATCCGCCAATCCGTTGCGCACACCGCGATGCTCTTCAACCATCAGTTGGGTTGGACCGTTCGGCATGTTTCCTGTCGCGCCGTCGTAGGCCGGGAACAACAATGCATCTTCAATGTCGGCGTGGTGCGTCAAGCCAGTCCTATGCTCGGCGAACAGCTCCGACGCACTCTGCCAGTCACCCGCCGAGGCTGCTGCCATTCCGGCCGCCATCAGCTCTTCCAGTCGGCGGTGATCCCAACCTAGATAGTCGCTGACGGTGCGCGCCGCCTCGGCATCGCGCCCAGTGAACTGCCAACGCCAGACATCCGGACCCTTCTCCACAGGACCCCAGTTCAAGCGTCCCGGCAGGTCAATTAGAAGTTTCCGCAGCAGCTTATTGGGATCATGAGGTGCAATGAGAACAAGACTTGCACCCGGAGCGAGTTCCGCAAGCTTGGACAGGATCTCCTGCAAACGAACCTCGTGGGGAATCTCACGTCCGTCGATCACTGGAATAGTCGTCATGGTTACTCCTCAGAGATATTGCCCACCGTCAACGCGTATCACTTGCCCTGTGATATGGGCGGCCAAGGGCGAGGCAAGGAATAGGACACAGTTTGCGACATCCACGGGTTGGGCGATTCGCCCGAGTAGAGTCTCTTCGATTGCTTTCTGCGCGACCTGATCGGGCAACTGCTTCGCCATCTCTGTCGCTACCATCCCTGGTGCGACGGCATTGACACGAATGCCAAACCGCCCGCACTCACGTGCAACCGCCTTTGTCAGTCCGATCAAGCCGGCCTTGGCGGCGGAGTAGTTTGCTTGCCCGAACTTGCCGCGCTCGCCGTTGATACTGGTAATGTTGACGATGCTGCCGCGCCCAAGAGAGCGCATTAAGGGTGTGGCTTCACGCATGAGGTGGAATGCACCGGACAGGTTGACATCCAGTACGGCAGACCAGTCTGCTTCGGGCATCTTCCAGTGGACGCCGTCACGCGTAATGCCAGCGTTGTTTACGATAACGTCAGGGGCAAGGCTGGACTCAGCCAGCAATGCTGCTGCCTCTGCGACGGCAACTGGATTCGCTACGTCCAGTTCGAGTGCCCGGGTTGCGCACAGTTTCAGGGCATCGGTCAACTGCAGGTCCATCCCAACTACTTGCGCGTTGCGCTGCGAGAACGCTTCTGCACACGCCAGACCGATCCCCCGAGCGGCGCCCGTGATCCAGACAACTCGTCCGGTAAAATCGAGCGGGTCACGCGTCTTCACTACGCATCCCCTCAGCCTGTAGTTTGTGATGCCGGAACGCACCCCACAGTGCCGCGCCGATCGCACCGGCATGCACAGACGACTCGTGCCCCCTCACTTCCACGGGCGACTTGCCGTCCCGCAGTTTTTCCTGCACGGCTGCGATCAGTCCCGCATCACGGGCGAGACCGCCTGTCATCAGGATCAACCCGTCCGCCTTGATTGCCCGCACCAGCCCGGCAATTCGAACCGCCATGCTGTTGTGAATTCCTCGCAAGATGTTGGGTGTGCTGATGCCGCGGCTGACCATGTTGATCACGTCGGTTTCGGCCAACACGGCGCAGATGCTTGAGCACTTCTCAGCGTTGTCCGACTGCATCGACAGCGGACCGATCTCCTCAATACTTACGCCAAGGTAGCGTGCAATGTTCTCCAGAAACTGACCGCTTCCGGACGCACACTGGCTGGTCATCTGGTACTGAAGCACTCGTCCTTCTTCGTTGAAGCGCATGGCGCGCGTATGTAATGCGCCGATATCGACGGCGCCGCGCGAATCCGGATCAAGGTAGAGCGCTCCGCGAGCGTGGGTTGTCATGCCGTAGAAGTGGCCGGTACGCCAGGGAACCATGTCTCCTTCACCGGTTGTAGCTATATAGTCGAGCTGATCCCGGCGAACATCCGCATCACGCAGCGCGCACTCGAACGACTCGTCCACGACATCCATGACGTTGCGACGCCGAATGCGTTCAAGGTAGTTGCCGAGTTCTGTTTCGGAGTCATCTTCCGTGCGCATGATCGAGACTTTGACCGCGCCTGAGCCTACGTCGATGCCTGCGGTGAGTGTCATGCCGCCTCCATGTTGCTTTTGGCGCCGCCGGCGATATCCCGCATCGCGAACGTGCCCGCGCCAATAGCGCCTGTGTAAATACTGTCAGGTGCAATATTCAGAATCAGCTGGCCGTAGTTTTCTTCGCCGACTTCGCGCAGCGCCCGTACCGCGGCCGGATTCTTGGCCACTCCACCCGTGAACGTGAACTCGTTCTTGATTCCGCCACTGCGCGCGAGCAACGACATGGCCCGCAGAATGATGGCGCGGTGTAACCCGTTGACGATGTCCTCGCGCTCCTGCCCAGCGGCCAGGCGATCTCGGAACTCCGCACCCGCGAACACTGTGCAGGTTGAGTTTATTTTCACGCGTCGCTTGCTGGCCATTGCAAGCGGACCGAGCTCGTGCAGGCCAATGTTCATTTCATCGGCGATGTACCCGAGATAGCGACCGCAGCCGGCTGCGCACCGGTCATTCATCTGAAAGCTGGTTACTACGCCCTGTGGATCAACCTGAATTGCCTTGGTGTCCTGGCCACCGATATCGAGGACTGTGACCGTATTCGGAAACATCAAGTGCGCGCCGAGACCATGACAGAGAATCTCGCTGCGGATGCAGTCCTTTGGAAAGGGCAGGCGAACCCGACCGTAACCTGTGCCTACTGTCCGCAGCTCATCCATTCTGGTTTCTGCAACGGCTTTCAGTGTGGCCGGAAGATTGTCGACGCTGGAACGCAGTGTTTCCGGAAGACGCTCATAGGCTGCAAGCAGCAGCTCGCTGAAAGCACGAGTTTCCTTTTCGTTTTCGACCGGGATGATGTTGCGGTCGAACATGCCCACCAGGGTGTCGAAGGGCGGTCCGCCATTTCTGCTGATGTCGGCGGCCACTTCAATGAATGAAGCACCGGCAATGTCCCTGAAGAAGTCCGAGCGTGATATAGCCGACGGCTGAAAGGCCGCTTCTGCGTGGTCCCGAATGCCCTGCATGATGAGTTCAAGCGACTGCACGAGCTCGCGCCGCTCATTTGCAAAGCGTGGGTTTTCAAGGTCTTTGCGACAGTGCAACTCAAGCCGCGACAGTTGCCCAAGGAAGCACTCGTGGGCGTAAGCCGCCGCCAGGTGTGCCTCAAGCGACTCACGCTGTTCCTTGTCGACGTTCTTTTCTTCCCGCAGAATGCGGGACAACATCTCGAACCGGGCGTTGGTGTAAGCCTCCTGCTTCGCCACCTGCGCCGCTATGTCGTAATTACTGCGGCTGTTGGTGATGCCTCGTCCGACAATGCGCCCGTCGGTGTCCAGGATAACAGCCTTGGTGGTTGTGCTGCCGAGGTCAATTCCGATGAAACAATCCATGGCTATCCTTTTACGCGCTTGGCTTCGACCATTTGGAAATATGACTCGAGGCGATTCTTGATGTTGGCGGCACTAAAGTAGCGTGGGTCAACAAGGTCGCTCTCAATGAAGCCACCT
>JAGQRE010000046.1:13784-26206 GCA_020425695.1 Planctomycetota bacterium | reverse complement strand
CTGGTGAGTTCCCGCGCCCCTATGCGGGCGGCGCGGAAGTGCTGCTGGCGGAAAACCGCGAACAGAGCGACTTGCTGGATGAAATGCCGGCCTTCCGCCGTTGGGTTGATCGACGCCTCGCGCCGGGAGTGTTCCTGCTGAGGCCGGGCGGCGCGGTCGAGTTGCACAAGCTGTTTGAAGAGCTTGGCATCGAGCTTCGCAAAGACGCACGGGGACGCTGATGCGGAACATCCTGACATTCGCCCTGCTGCTGTTGCTGGCCGGCTGCACGTTAACCCCGACCGAGCAAGACTCACTGCCTGAAGGCGTAAGCGACCCGAAGGAAGAACTGGTCGCGCAGATCAAGGACAACCCGACCGACCTTGATTCGCACGCCGACCTGCTGCGCATGCAGATCAAGGACGGCGACACGGAAGGCGCACGCACAACCGTTGCCCACGCGCTGAAGTTCAATGGCGGCGACTTTCGTTCGCACCTGTTGGCCGCGCAGTACCACCGCTGGCAGGGCGACCTGATCAGCGCTGAGAAGTCGCTGCTTACGGCCCGTGACATGGAGCCTTCCAAGCTTGAGCCGCGTGTTGCGCTGTCCGGGCTGTACAACCAGACCTACCTCGAAGAAGAAGAGCTTGAGCAGCGGCGCATCGCACTTGAGCTGTCTGACCCAGCCTTCAAGCCTGAGTTCACCGTCGATTACGCATATGCCGCGGCCGCGCTGGGTCGTGAAGACAAGGCGAGTGAGCTGGCAAAGAAACTGATTAGCGAGAAGGACGCGCCGGCCGATCGCCTGTCGCGCGCTCACATTCTGCTGTGCGAGCTGGCGCTGCGTGCCGAGAACGAGGACGAGGCAATCCAGCAGTTGCTGAAGGCACGCGCCTTGCAGCCGAACTACGAAGGCATCGTGCAGTACGCTGCGCGCATGGTGACGGGCGTCAGTGACGGCAGCGCTTTAGAGCCGATGTTCGATGAAACGCTCGCAACACAAGACCGCGCCGAGATGCGCTGGGCCGCGCTGTTCGGCAAGTGGATGCTGGCGATTCAGCGTGCCGCGAAGGGCGAAACCGATCCGCTGGCAACTGACGTCGACAACTGGTGGCGGCGCCTTGATGCAGTCTCGCCATCACACCCGGACACCATTTCGCGACGCTATCAGCTGCTGATGCTGGACCCTAAAAATGCCGCCGAAGCGGCGAAGACGGCCGAGCAACTGAAGCAGATCGACTTCGGCGCGCCGCCCGTTGCCACCAAGCTGTCGAACCTGATGCGCCTGTGGCGGGCTGAGGACGCCCTGCGCTTGGGTGCGCCGGCCATCACACTGGACGAAGTCAGCCAACTCGAAATTCGTGAGCCAGGCCTGGAAGGGCTGCGTGTCATGAAAGTGATGGCCCTGTTCAAGGCCCGCGACGACAAGGACTGCCTCGGCGAGTTGAACAGTTGGCTTGACGAGACTGAGCAGGACGACGAGTTCCTGGTCGCCATGCGCTGGTGGGTGATGCTGCGCAGTGGGCGCGCACTGGATGTCATGCGCGAGCTGGAAAAGCGCCAGGACGACCCAACCAACGCCAGCCTCTGGATCGAAGCCGTCGCCAAGTTTCATGTGTACCGCGCCGGTGCGCAGATACCCGACGAGGGTTGATTCAGGCTTTCACGCAAGTAGCACAAGCATTCCTGCCTGTGGGGCTGAGGGAAGCGAAGCCCTAGTCGTCGCGGCAAAGCACCGCGACCACAGACAGGATTGTCTGTGCCACCCTTCGTTTAACGCTGCCTCTTCTTCAACACACTTCGGTCGAAGGCGTTCTCGAAGTGCTCTGCGCGGATGGGCTCGTCGCGGTCGTTCAGGTACACGCCGACGATGTCGAAGCGCAGCACGTCGTGAAAGCCCTTGCGGCGCAGCAGGCGCTGCGCTGTTTCAACGACTTGACGTTGCTTCTTCAAATCTACGGCCTCGCGGGGTGTGATCAGCCCGCCCTGCTTACGCGCCCTGACTTCGACGACGACCAAGCCCTCGTTGCCCTTGATGCGCCCCACAAGATCAAGCTCGCCGTCTTCATCCATCATGCCGCGCTCAATCAGCCGAAAGCCGCGTTCTTTCTTCAGGAAGCCCAACGCAAACTCCTCGGCCGCATCGCCGACGGCACGAGTGCGCGAACGCCCTCGCACGTCCGCTTTGCGCGGGCGAAGCTCCCGAAACAACGCACCGATCAGTTCAAAGAAGAACATCTTGCTGCAGTTCCTCTACTCCGCACCTAACACCGAGCGCCCGTCCCGCCCCAGCCGAAAGGCTGGGGGGCGCCGCAGGCGACGTGCTTTTCACGCGCTCGCCGTCGCTTTCAGCGACCCCCGCGCTTTCGCACGGGGCGGAACATACGATTCAATGACGCAAACAGGGCCGCTTTCGCGGCCCTGTGAGGTTAGCAATCAATTGTACTTGTCGCCTAGCTTTCGGTCTTGGCTTCTGTGGCTTCCGGCGCGGCGGCCTCTGCTGCTTCGGCCGGCTTCTCGGCGGCTTCGGCTTCTGCGGGCTTTTCTTCGGCCTTGGGCGCTGGCTGTTCGTCGGCCGTGCGCTTGTCGTCCATTTTGCCGAGGTGCGTGGCGTTCAGCTTTTCCATGATGCGGGTGGCCTTGCCGACGCGGTCACGCAGGTAGTACAGCTTGGCGCGGCGGACCTTACCGGCACGCTTGACACCGATCTGGGCGACGTTGGGGCTGTGCAGCGGGAAGATGCGCTCAACGCCTTCACCCTCAACGATGCGACGAACGGTGAACGTCTCGCGCAGTCCGCCACCCTTGCGGGCGATGCAGACGCCGGAGAAGATCTGGATGCGTTCTTTTTCACCTTCTTTGATTCGAACGTGCACGTCCAGCGAGTCACCCACGTGAAAGACCGGAATTTCGGTCTTCGTGACTTCCTTGCGCTCAAGTTCGTGTGCGAAGCCAGTCATGATTCTTTCCTTGGGGCATGGCCCCTGTTACCCGCCCAGCAAATCCGGACGTCGTTCTTCAGTTCGTTTGCGCGCCTGTTCAAGACGCCACTTTGCTATCTCGCCGTGGTGGCCTGACTGCAACACTTCGGGCACTCGCATGCCCTCAAACTCAACGGGCCTGGTGTAGTGCGGGTACTCAAGTAACCGCGCGGCCTGCCCATCGTGTAGCCCCGTCCCGAAACTGTCTTCCTCGCTGCTGGCGTCATCACCCAGCACACCCGGCAGCAGCCTGACAATCGAGTCGGTGATCACCAACGCCGGCAACTCTCCGCCTGACAGCACGTAGTCGCCAATGCTGATCTCGTCCCATTCGAAGCCCTGCCTGATGCGCTCATCAAACCCTTCGTAGCGTCCGCACAACATCAGTATGCGGGGCTTTGAAGCAAGTTCCTGCGCGACAGCCTGGTTGAACACTCGCCCCTGAGGCGTCAACAGCACCATGTGCGGCGACGCTTCCGCGAGTGGCACAACCTGCCGAATCGTTTTAAAGATCGGCTCAGGCTTCAGTACCATCCCTGCCCCACCGCCGTACGGGCGGTCGTCCACGGCCTGGTGGACGCCTTCCGCATTATCACGGAAGTTGTGCAGGTGGTATTCCACGGCGCCCTTTTCTTCCGCGATGCGCGGGATGCTTTCAGAAAGCACCGCCTTCAGCATGGCAGGGAAAAGGGTCAAGATGTCAAAGCGTAGCTTGTTCATAGCTTGGAAGGGGACAGGCACCTTTTCGCCCCGTAACCCTTCCGAAATTCAAGAACCTGCCCCCGGCGAAAAGGAGCCAGTCCCCTACTTCTTTTCAACCTTCGTGTACGGCTCGCCGTCCGGTGCGCGTGACTCAACCAGTTCAAAGATGCACTGGCTGGCGTTGTCACCGGTGCGCGTCCGCGCCATACGAATGATGCGCGTGTAGCCGCCGTTACGGTCCTTGTTGCGCGGGCCGACGTCGCGGAACAGCTTCTGCACCGTGGTGCGGGCGATTGAGCGGGTCTTGGTGACCTTCTCTTTGCCTTCACCGCTGGTTTCCGTGGCGACCACTTCGTTCTCGAGCTTGCGGTTGCCGCCCAACTTCACGGCGCGGCGCACGTTGTGCAGCGAGTCCGACTTGCCCAGGTGAATGATCTTTTCAGCGAGCGGCTGAAACTGCTTGGCCTTCTCGACGGTCGTAACAATACGCTCCTGGTCGATCAGCGCCTGTATCATGTTCCGTCCCATCGCCTTCCGGTGAGACGGGCTGACACCGAGTTTTCTTCCGCGTTTGCGATGCCGCATTGGTTTGCTCCTGCCGTTTCGGCTTTCTCAGTCTTTCTTAGTCGGAAAGCGCGCCGGCCATGCTTCCGTGTTCAACTCCACCTTCGCTGCCCAGACCAAAGTCGGTCAGGTCCATGCCGAAGTGAAGCCCCATGTCTTCGATCTTCTTCTTGATTTCCTTGAGCGTGGTCTTGCCCAGGTTGCGAATTTCAAGCAGGTCGTCTTCGCTACGCCCCACAAGGTCCGCAATCGTGTGAATCCGCTCGGCGCGCATGCAGTTGTTCGCACGCACGTTGAGGTCAAGCTCGGTGATCGGGCGCAGCAGCAACTGCTTCAGGCGCTCCATCTCGTCGCTCTTGCGACCGGCATCGCCGACCTTGGCACCCTCGGCCACCAACTGATCCTTGAGTTCGTAGTACTGCACGAACGGGTTCAGGTGCTTGCGCATGATCTTGGCTGACTCGACGAGGCAGAACTCAGGGTCCTTGGTGCCGTCGGTCCAGATTTCAAGAATCAGGCGGTCATAGTTCGTCAGCTTACCGACGCGTGTGTACTCAGTCTTGAAACGCACGCGCGTGACCGGGCTGAAGTTGGCATCAAGCCAGATCTGGCCCAGTTCACTGCTGCCCTGGCTGAGTTCCTCAGCCGTCTGGTAACCGCGTCCGCGACGGACGGTAATTTCCATCTCGAAGGACTGTGCCGCGGTCAGGTGGCAGATCACGAGTTCCGGGTTGATGATCTCGGCCTCGGCGTCGGGCGCGAAATCACCGGCGGTGACCTCACCCTTCTTGTTGACCTTCAGGGTCAACGTGCGGGGCTGGTCCGTGCTCAGTGCGATCTGAAGCTTCTTGACGCCCAGCACGATGTGCGGCACGTCTTCGAGAACGCCCTTGGGGCTCTCGAACTCATGGCTCACGCCCTTGATCTTCATTGAGACCGGGGCTGTTCCTTCCAAACTGGAAAGCAGAATGCGCCGAAGGCTATTACCAATGGTTGTACCAAAGCCACGTTCGAACGGCTCAACGACGAATCGCCCGTAGCTGTCTGATTGTGTCTCTTTATCGCAAACAAGTCGGTTTGGCAGTTCTAGCCCACGCCAGCGGATTCTCATACGGCATTCTCCTTGCTTCCCTGGCCTGCTCGGGGTTCCCGGTGCGCCGCGCACCATCTATTACCCGCGCATTCGTCGTGACACTATGCGGCGAAATCTTTGTCCAAAGCGCAGGACCAGCCCGCGCACGTCAAACTCTATTCGGGCTATACCCGGCGCTTCTTCTTCGGGCGGCAGCCGTTGTGCGGCAGCGGCGTAACGTCTTCAATCGACTTGACGTCGATGCCGCGCTGCTGAATCGCACGGACCGCGCTTTCGCGACCTGCGCCCGGGCCCTGAACGCGAACTTCAACTTCGCGCACGCCCATCTTCTTGACCTTCTCAGCCACGTTTTCACCGGCGCGCTGCGCGGCGAAGGGCGTACCCTTGCGTGAGCCCTTGAAGCCCATGCTGCCCGAGCTGTCCCAGGCGAGCGTATCGCCGTTCAGGTCAGTCATCGTGACGATGGTGTTGTTGAAGGTGCTTTTGACGTGAAGGATGGCCCGCGGAACATTCCGCTTGATCTTCTTGACCTTGACCTTCTTGTCCTTGCCCCCTTTGGAGCCACCTTTTCCTGCAGCCTGTTTGGCCATCTTTCGATCCTCCGCGGGCTCAACCTTGATTGAATCAAGTACCCCGCAATGTTCACGCCGCCCGGCGCAGATTCACTGGGCGGCGCATGAAAATTAGCGTTACTTGGCGACCTTCTTCTTGCCGGCGATCGTCTTGCGCGGACCCTTGCGTGTGCGCGCATTGGTGCGTGTACGCTGCCCACGAACCGGCAGACCGGCACGGTGGCGCAACCCACGGAAGCACTTGATGTCACGCAGACGGTTCACGTTCTGCGTGCGCTGACGCCGAAGGTTACCCTCAACGACGTAGTTCTTTTCAATGAACGCGGCAATACGGGCGAGTTCTTCGTCCGTGAGCGTGTGGGCCTTGCGAGTCGTATCGAGGTCAAGTCCTTCGCAGACCTGCTTCGACACCGAGCGCCCTACACCGAAAATGTACTGAAACGCGTAGGGCAACTGCTTGTTACCCGGAATATCAACACCCAGAAGACGCGGCATTTCTTACACTCCTGTTGGGCTCAACGCCTTGCGGCTACCCCAACCTTGACCATTAGACGCAAGGGAAACTAGCCCTGGCGTTGCTTGTGGCGTGGGTTCTTGCTGCAGATCACGCGCACGACGCCCTTGCGTCGGATGACCTTACAGCCCTCACAGATTCGTTTGACGGAGGCCTTGACCTTCATCGCTTATTCCTCAGTTCTTACTGCAGTTACTTGCTACAGCTTTTGCTTTCGGCGTCATCGTCCGCTAGTTGCGGTAGCAGATGCGCCCTTTTTCCAGGTCATACGGGCTAAGCTCAACTACGACGCGGTCCCGCGGGAGAATCCGGATGTAATGCTTGCGCATCTTGCCCGAGATCGTGCACAGCACTTTCTCGCCGTTTTCAAGCTCGACTCGAAACATCGCGTTGGGCAGGGATTCCACCACAACACCGTCGACTCGAATGGCATCATCCTTTGACATAGGCTCCCGTGTAGTTCTGTTGCCGCTTCTTCAGTCGCTTCTGCTTAACCACAGTCGCTTCTGCTTAACCACAGTCGCTTCTGCTTAACCACAGTCGCTTCTGCTTAACCACTGTCACCCTCAGCTTCCCATAAGGCTAAGCTGCGGGGCTGTAAACTCTTACAAAACCTTGGGTTACGTTCCGACCAACAACTACAGAACTCACCCCTCCCAGTTTCAGGGCGCGGCACGGTAGCATGGGTCTTCAACCCTTGCAAGCGCGCGCCGGTAAATTCAGCGCTTTTAACTTGACGCCTCAGGCGCCTTGCTTCAGCCCTTCAACGAACGCCTTCACCTGCCCGTAGATGTCATCCACCCCACCCTCGGCGTCGAACTGTTTCAGCACGCCCTTCTCGCGGTAGTGCGGCACCAGCGGGCCGGTCTTGTTGTCGTACTCACTCAAGCGCTCGCTGACCTTCTCGGCCGCGTCATCAACGCGTTGGTAGGTCTCGCCGCCGCAAGCATCGCAGACGCCGTCCTTGGCGGTCGGCGAAAACTCGGCGTGGTACATGGCGCCGCAAGCCTTGCAGGTGCGGCGACCACTGATACGCGCGACGATGGTTTCACGCGGCGCATCAAAGTACAACGCGGCCGAGACCTTCTGGTCGTTGGCGCTCAGCGCTTTCTCAAGCGACTCATCCTGCGCAACCGTGCGCGGGAAGCCGTCAAGAATAAAACCTTCGTTGCAATCGTCGGCGGCAATGCGATCCATAACGAGATCAACGACGAGCTCGTCCGGGACGAGCTTGCCTTCGTTCATATAGCCCTTGGCCTTTTGTCCCAGTTCGGTGTCACGCTTCAGATGGTCACGGAACAGGTCGCCGGTGCTGATGTGCGGCAACGCCAGGTCGGTCGCCAACTTCGCGGCCTGCGTGCCCTTGCCTACGCCCGGAGGGCCAAGGAAAACGAGGATCAACTTGCTCATGCCTGTCTCACAACGTTTGAAGCCCAAAGCGTGAGCCGGTCAAAATGACCCTGCTCAGGCTTTGGGCTTCAGTTTTGTTAGCGCTTGCGCTGGCCCACCATGCCGGTGTAGCCCTCGTAGTTGCGCTGAATCAGTGCGACTTCGACCTTCTGTACCAGGTCAAGTGCGACGTGGACCACGATCAATAGACCGGTACCACCCATAACTCGGAAGAACATTCGGTTTTGCTGCAATGTCGGCGAATCACCGAAGATAAAGATCATCACGTTCGGCAGCTCGTTCGGAATCACCGCGACAAGGCACAGGAACGTAGCACCCGCCAAAGTCATGCGGCGCAGAATCTCTGACAGGTAAGTGACCGTGTCTTTGCCAGGACGCACACCGGGGACGAACGCCCCCCACTCTTTGAAATTCTTCGCCAGTTCAATCGGGTTGAATTGCAACTGCACCCAGAAGTAGGTGAAGAAGAAGATCATTGTGCAGTACAGCAGTGTCCAGGTAATGCCGCCCTTGTTGAACGCGTTGTTCAAGTCGGTCAGCATGTTCGACATGAAGCCGCCTGCCTCAGTCAGGTTCTGCAGACTGCCGAACAGGATGGTCGGCAGCGTCATCAGCGCCGAGGCAAAGATGATCGGGATAACGCCGGCCTGGTCAACACGAAGCGGGAACGTCTGGCGCTGGCCACCGACAACTTTCGCACCACGGACATGCTTGGCGTGCTGGATGACAATTTCACGACGCCCCAACGTAATCAATACGATACCCGCCGTGATGACCACGAACATCACCAACAACGTTGCAAGACTCAGGAACGCGTCGAGACTGACTTCCGGTGCAGTCGAGCTGTCGAGCATCGGTTGGATGAAGCCGAGCAGCGAGTTCGGGATCGATGCAATGATGCCGGCCATGATCAGCAAGCTGACGCCGTTGCCGATGCCGTGCTCGGTAATCTGATCACCAAGCCAGATCAGGAAGAACGCGCCGGCGGTCATGGTGAGCATGGCTACGGCCGTGAAGGCCGTCAGGTCCCACACAACAGCCGAGGCAAGGTTCGCTTGGCTGGTGAGCAGCTTGATGGTGAAGAAGGACTGCACGATACAGATCGGAATGGTTGAGATACGCGCATACAGGCGAATCTTGCGCTGCCCGCTCTGGCCTTCCTTCTGGATTTCTTCGAGCTTGGGAACGACTTTCGTCAGCAGTTGGAAGATAATCTCCGCGCTGATGTACGGCATGATGCCGAGGCTGAAGATGGTGAAGTCGGTCAGTCCGCCTGCCGACAGGGCGTTGTAGATGCCCAGAAAGCTGTAGACCCATGAGCTCGACGTCTGCTCAGCGAAGGTCTTGGCGAACTCAATGTTGTCGATGCCCGGCACCGGAATGGTGCTGCCGAGGCGATAGACGGCCAGGATCATCAGAGTGAACAAGGCCTTCTTGCGCAGCTCGGGAACCTTAAACAGGTTCAGAAAAAGCTCGGCTGGCCCTGCTGACTGCGACATCGTTCCCTCGAATATCCCTGGTCCGTACCCGGTTGCACTTCAGGCTGCCGGGCTTAACACACGCTGCGCGATATGGCTAGTCCTGCTTTGCTTCCGCGATCTCTTCGCACTTGCCGCCTTTGGCCTCGATCTTCTCGCGGGCCGACTTGCTGAAGCGGTGTGCACGGACAGTCAGCTTCTTCGTAAGCTCTCCGTCTCCAAGCACCTTGATGCCGTCCGCAACCTTGTTGACGAGGCCGGCCGAAAGGAACTCTTCGGGACCTACAGTTGCGCCGTCATCGAAGTCATTCAGCTTGTCGACGTTCAGCACGATGATGTTCTTGGTGAAGCGATGGTTGTTGAAACCCAGCTTCGGCAGGCGACGCACGAGGGGCATCTGGCCGCCCTCGAAGTAGAACTTCATCGAGAAGCCGGTTCGTGCGCTTGCGCCCTTGCCGCCTCGGGTTGAAGTCTTGCCCTTGCCGGTACCCGGGCCGCGACCCTTGCGTACCATCGCCTTCTTGCGCGTGTTGCCACGCCGTTTGATCTCGGTGAAGTCCATGTTTCGCTCCGTCGGCTTCGCGCCGCGTCACTCGGCATTATCGCCTGTTGTCTTGCGGCCCTATTCCTTGGCGCCGCCCTTGTCGTCAGTTTCAGTCTTCGGTGCTTCCGGCTTGGGTGCTTCGGCCGGCTTCTCAGCCTTCGCTTCGGCTGGTGCAGCTTCCGTGTTCGGCTTGTTGCCGCCCTTGCCGCGTGAGCCACCACGACCGCCGTCCTTGCCGCCGCGAGGCTTGCCACCACCGCGTGTGTCCTTCTTGCCGCGGCGACGATCATTGTCGTCCAGACCGACCGGCTCAAGCTTCGGACCTTCGCGATCCGCGTGCACGGGCAGCCCGCGCAACTCAAACACTTCCTTCTTGGACAGCAACTGATCAAGACCGTTCAGCGTGGCCTTGACGATGTTGACCGGGTTACGGCTGCCGTAGATCTTCGTCAGGATGTTGCGTACGCCGAGTTCTTCAACCACCGCGCGAACCGTGGCGCCGGCCTTAATACCGGTACCGGGCGCGGCCGGGCGCAGAAGCACACGCGAGGCGCGGAAGCGGCCCCAGACGGTGTGAGGAATCGTGTCGCCACGAAGCGGGTAACGAACCAGGTTCTTGCGTGCGTCGCGGACGGCCTTCTCGATGCTCGTCGGCACTTCGCGCGCTTTTCCCTGCCCATAGCCCACGACGCCGCGACGATCACCAATAATGACCACTGCGGCGAAGCTGAAACGACGCCCACCCTTCACGACGGCCGACGTGCGATTAACCCGCACGACCTTCTCTTCGCCAAGTTCCAGGTCTCGTGCCGAAATACGCTGACCCATGCTTAATCCCGTGTCTGTTTCCTGCTAACGACTGCCGAAGCAGCCAGGTTTCGCAAATCTGTTGTTTAAAACTCCAGCCCGGCTTCGCGCGCTGAATCCGCCAGCGCCTTGACCCGGCCGTGATAGCGGAACTGCCCGCGATCAAAAGCCACCTGCTTCACACCCGCCGCAATCGCGAGTTCAGCAATCTTTTTGCCGATGGCCTTCGCGCCTTCGATGTTGCCCGAGTTCTTGTCGGCGTTGGCCTTGCCAACGGTCGTCACGTACGCGAGCGTCTTCTGGGTTTCGTCGTCGATGATCTGCGCCGTAATGTGCTTGGTCGTGCGATGCACAGACAGGCGCGGACGCGTGCCCGCCGAGCGAATCCGGTTGCGGTTGCTCAGTGCGCGGCGCCTGGTGCGACGAAATTTCTGCTTGTGAGCCTTCATCTTCTTGCCTCAGTCCCTGTCGCCGATCTTCGGCGGTCATTTCTACTTACTGTCCTGTGCTACTTGCCACCGCCGACGAACGACTTGCCGGCCTTGCGGACGATGTGTTCACCCTCATAGCGAACGCCCTTGCCCTTGTAAGGCTCCGGCTTGCGCGAGGCGCGAACCTCAGCGGCGAACTGCCCGACCGCCTGCTTGTCGATACCGGTTACTTCGATGCGCTGGTTCATGGGCATGTTGACTGTCAGCCCTTCCGGCACTTCGAAATCAACCGTGTGGCAGAAGCCGAGCTGCAGCACGAGAGTGCGCCCCTGAAGCTTGCCCTGCCAACCCACACCGACGATGTCGAGGTTCTTCTGGTACCCCTTCGTCACGCCCTCGATCATGTTATTGATCAGTGAGCGGGTGGTGCCGTGCAGCGCCTTGGCGAGCTTGCTTTCATTCTTGCGCTCGACCTGGACTTCGCTGCCTTCGACCTTCACGGTTACCTCAGGGCGGTGATGAATGCTCAGCTCACCCTTGGAACCCTTAACGGTTACCTTGGTCCCCGAGACGTCAACGGTGACGCCGGAGGGAATCTCAACTGGTTGTTTGCCAATGCGTGACATCTTCTGTCCTTATACCGCTGTTACGCCTGTTCCGGCTTAGCCCACTTTGCAGAGAACTTCACCACCGACGCGCTGTTTGCGGCACTCACGGTCCGAAAGCACACCCTTGCTGGTCGAAAGTATGCATATGCCCATCCCCCCTCGTACACGCGGGATACTTCCCGCCTGCGAGTAGACACGCCGACCGGGTTTGCTGACTCGGTCAATGTGGTGGATGACATGTTCGCCGTCCGGGCCATAGCGCAGGTTAAGAATCAGCCGCCGATCAGGGCCCTGTTCGCCCTCGACATTGACGCCGTTCACGTAGCCTTCGCGCCGGAGCACGCTGGCCAAATCCTGCTTCAGTTTTGAGTACGGCATGCTCACTTCAGGGGCGCCGTTTCGAGTGGCATTCCTGATACGAGTAAGCATGTCCGAAATTGGGTCATTCATCGACATCTGGTGAAACTCCAGTGGGCCGATCCAAAAAAGTCATCTACCAACTTGCCTTGCGCATGCCCGGGATTTCTCCCTTGCTTGCAAGGTCACGAAGGCAGCAACGGCAGATCTGCAACTTGCGATAAACCGCACGGGGTCGACCGCACAGCTGACAACGATTCCGATGCCGCGTGCTGAACTTCGGCGGCCTCTTTGATTTCTCTACAAGACATGTTCTTGACACGTGAATCCTCCGGTCTGGCTATTTCTAGGCTGCCGCTACATTCTTCGGCGCCGTCTTCTT
>JAGQRE010000046.1:0-13686 GCA_020425695.1 Planctomycetota bacterium | reverse complement strand
TTAGTGGCATACCCAACCCAAGCAGCAATTCGCGGGAATGCTCGTCACTGCCGCCCGTCATGGTGAAGGAGATGTTCATCCCCTGGACTTCCTTGACCTTATCCAAGTCAATGTCCGGGAATATGGACTGCTCGCTGAGCCCCATGTTGTAATTGCCCCGACGGTCAAAACCCTTCGGGTTCAGGCCCTGGAAGTCACGGATGCGAGGCACGGCCACGCTGATCAGCTTCTCCAGGAACAACCACATACGGTCACCGCGCAACGTTACCTTCGCGCCGATGGTGTCACCTTCGCGCAGCTTCCACGTTGCCGCGGCGTGCTTGGCGCGTGTGACGAGTGCCTTCTGGCCGGCGATCAGGCTGAGCTCACCAGCCAGTGACTCCGCCATGCCCTTGTTCTTCGACGCTTTGCCGAAGCCCATGTTCAAGGTGATCTTCTTCAGGCGAGGCACGGCGTTTACGTTCTTGATGCCGAACTTTTCACGCAGCATCGGAGCGACTTCGTCGCGGTACTTCACCTTCAGCCTTGGTTCTGCGTTGCTCATTGCCTTCGTCCTTCAGTCCTGCCTGTACCTGTTCGCGCTTTGCTTCGCGCGGCTTAGTCGTCAATTACCGTGTTCGTGCTTTTGAAGTACCGCACGCGCTTGCCGTTCTCACGCTTGTAGTGAACGCGCTCAGCTTTGCCGGCCTTGCTGTTCCAGACCATTACGTTGGCGACCGGAATGGCCGCTTCGCGCTGGACACGCCCGCCCTGAGGCTGGGTTTCACTCTTGCGCAGGTGCTTCCAGACCATGTTCTTACCCTCAACGATCACTCGCTGACGGTCGCGGTCGACGCGCAGAATCTTGCCGCTGGGCTTGCCGCGCTCAGCGTCGGTCTGCGGGCGATCCTTGCCCTTGATGATCTGAACTTCGTCTCCGGCCTTTACGTGCATTACCATTCTTCCTGCGTTTCCGGTCAGCGCCTGCGCCGACCTTCAGCCCTAGATCACTTCGTTTGCAAGACTGACGATCTTCATGAACTTCTTCGCGCGCAACTCACGGGCGACGGCGCCGAAAATACGGGTGCCGATCGGGTTACCGTCCTTGTCGACGATCACCGCCGCGTTGCGGTCGAAGCGGACATAGCTGCCGTCGTCGCGGCGCACAGCCTTGCGGGTGCGCACGATAACGCAACGAACGACGCGCTTCGTCTTGTCCTTCTTGGTGGTCTTCTTGAACAGTTCACAGGTCGGGGTCGCCGACTTGATCACGCCCACCACGACATCACCGACCGTCGCGTAGCGACGCTTGCTGTTACCGAGCACCTTGATGCACTGAATCGTGCGAGCACCGGTGTTGTCGGCGACATCCATGACTGTCTGTTCCTGAATCATCGCTTTGCTCTTCCGTCACGCATTTGCGTGTGTTGTTTGTTTCTCTGTCTCTGTCTTACGGTACTGCCTTATGCCTGCTTCTCGGCCGGGGCCGCTTCACCTTCTTCGCGCAGACCAGCGTGGGCCCGGCGCAGAACCTGCACAACGCGCCATGACTTCAGCTTGCTGATCGGGCGGGTGGCCATGATTTCAACCAGGTCGCCTTCATGCGCTTCGTTCTTTTCATCATGCGCATGCAGCTTCTTGCGGCGCTTGATGTACTTGTGCGTGCGCGGGTGCATAACCTGGCGCTCCCACAGAACCGTGACGGTCTTGTCCATCTTGTCGCTCGTCACGATGCCCTGAAGGCGACGGCGCTGGTTACGAGTTTCCTGCTGCTCAGACATTCATTTTCTCCAGAACGGAAGCACTGTGGCGTTCGCGCTACTTACCCTTCGACAGTGCATCCAGTTCACGAATCGTGCGTTTTACCTGGCTCAAACGGTTCTTCAGCTTGGTGCGAGACCGCTTCTGGGCCTGGTCACCTTCGTGGGGTTTCCCCAACAGCTTCAACTTGCCTTCAATCGTCTGCTCTTCCGCCTTCGCACGCTCAAGGGCCTTGCGACCTTCCAGCACAGTGCGGATCCGGGCCAGCTCACGGCGGCGATTACGAATCTCGGTGCCGCGCTGCGGCGTCATCGCTTCGGTGGTGAACTGGGCCTTGAAGTTCTCCTGCGCAAGCTGGTTCTGCTTGGCCTGAAGTTCCTTCTCGGGCTGTCCCCTGAGCGCGTCGAATGTCATCTTTCTCTCTCCACACTTCTTCTGTTACTGCTATTGCTTCGTCATTCCGTGACTAGCCGACGCGATGCTGGCGTTCGACCATGCGGCAGCGCAATGGCATCTTGTTGGCAGCCTTCGCCAGCGCCTCACGGCACAGGTCCAGATTCACGCCACCGACTTCAAACAACACGGTTCCCGGCTTCACTACGGCGCACCAGTACTCAGGCTCGCCTTTGCCCTTACCCTGACGGGTTTCAAGCGGCTTGGCTGACACCGGCTTGTGCGGAAACACGCGAATCCAGTACTTTCCGGCCTTGCCGACGGCGCGACTGATCGCGATACGGCAGGCTTCAATCTGGCGGGCGGTGATCCAACCCGGCTCAAGTGTCTGCAAGCCTGCGTCGCCGAACGCCACGAAGTTACCACGCGTTGCGTTACCCTTGACGACACCGCGCATAACCTTGCGGTATTTTGATCGCTTAGGAAGTAAGGCCATACTTAGCCTCCTCAGTCTGCTTCATAAGCCCGCGGTGGATCCAGACCTTCACGCCGATGATGCCGTACGTTGTCTTTGCTTCCGCGAAACCGTAGTCAATGTCAGCGTCGAGGGTGCTCAATGGAACCGAGCCCCAACCCTGCTTTTCAACACGTCCAAGGTCTGAGCCGCCGAGACGACCACCGACCACACACTTGCAACCTTCTGCCCCACCGCCGCGAATCGAATCGAGTTCGCGCTTGATGGCGCGGCGGAAACTGCCACGGCGCTCAAGCTGCTCGGCGATACGCTCAGCGGCGAGCTGTGCGTCAAGCTCAGGCTTCTGGACTTCCATCACGCGGATGTCCACGGCCTTGCCGTCCGTCAGCAGGCTGATTTCCTTCTCAAGGTCCGACAGGCGGTTGGTCTTCTTACCGATCAACATGCCCGGCTTGGCGGTGAAAACGTACACCGTCAGCTTGTCGTCGCCCTTGCGCTCAATCTCGACACGTGGGATCGCCGCGAAGCGGTACACGCTCGTGATGTGCTTGCGGATCTTGGAATCTTCCACCAAATAGGTGCCGAAGGACTTCTTGTTGGCGTACCAACGTGAGCGCCACGGCTTGGTGATTCCGACCCGGAATCCGTATGGCCTGATTTTCTGACCCATCTTTTATCTCCGGGATCACACTCGGTGATCTTCCGTTCTGACTCAATTCGCTTCTGTCGTTCCCGGCATGAAGCGTTTCAGTTTGTCTTCGTTACTCGTCTGACTTCTTTTCTGTCTTCTTCTCGGTCTTCTTGGCCGGCTTCTTCTCGGCTTTCGCTTCAGCCTTGGGTGCTGCCTTCTTGGCGGCGGGCTTCTTCTCTGCCTTTGCCGCGGGCTTCTCAGCCTTTTTCTCAGCCTTTTTGTCTGTCGCTACTGCCGGGCCGCGACCGACCTTGGCGAGACGCTCTTCCTGGCTCATGCGCTTGCGTGGCTTGCGCCATGCAGGCTTGCCCTTCGCCTTCTGCTCAGCCAGGTAGTCAGCCTCGGCCACCGTCACGTGCATGTGGCACGTGAAGCGGGTGTACGGGTTCGCCATGCCGCGTGAGCGCGGGCGCCAGCGCTTCATGCGCGGGCCCTCGTCAACACGGGCGACGGAGACGACCAGATTGTCGGTCTCAATGTCGACGCCGTTGCGATTGCCGTACTCTTCGGCATTCGCGACCGCCGACTCGATCAGCTTCCGAACCGCCGGTGACGCACGACGGTCCACAAACTGCAGCAGCACCATCGCCTCATCGGCAACGCGACCGCGGACCGCGTCCATGACCAACCGGGCCTTGCGCGCACTCATGCGCACATTGCGGGCTGATGCGTTGAATTCTCGTTTCGTTGCCTCGGCCATGACAGCCGTCTCCTTGCTTCGTTCAGGCTTCGTTCAACACCGCGTTATGACTTGCGGTGGCCTGTGTGTCCCTTGTAGTTGCGGGTCGGTGAAAACTCGCCGAGCTTGTGCCCGACCATGTCCTCAGTTACGAAGACCCGCAGGTGTTGCTTTCCGTTGTGAACCAGGAACGTCAAAGTCACGAACTCAGGGATGATGGTGCTTGCGCGCGACCAGGTCTTGATCGCCTCGCGTCCACCCTGCTCTTTGACGTGAAGCACCTTCTTCAGGAGCTTCGGGTCTACAAACGGTCCCTTCTTTAGCGAACGGGGCATGCCTTCTCCTACTTCGCCTTCGTCTTACGACGACGCTTACGAATGATCATCTTGTTCGTCGGGTTCTTCGCCTTGCGTGTGCGCGGGCCCTTCGAAAGGTTACCGTGACGGTCCACGGGTTGGCGACCACCACCGGTCCGGTCGTTACCACCACCCATCGGGTGATCGACCGGGTTCTTGCTGGTACCGCGGTTCTTCGGACGACGCCCGAGCCAACGGTTGCGACCGGCTTTGCCGATCGAGATATTCATGTGGTCCAGGTTGCTGACCTGCCCGATGGTTGCGCGGCAATCCTTGTGCAAGCGGCGAATTTCACCACTCGGGAGCTGCACCGCCATCCAGGTGTCGTCAACACGACCGGAAAGCACACACTGTGAACCTGCGCCACGGGCAAGCTGCCCACCCTTGCCGGGCTTCAGCTCGACGTTGTGGATCGCGAGGCCCTGCGGAATCTTGTCCAGCGGCAGGCAGTTGCCTACGCGCGGTTCAGCTTCCGGGCCGCTGATCACTGTGTCGCCCTCTTTGCTGCCGTGCGGCGCCAGGATGTAATCCTTGTGCCCGTTGGCGTACCAGATCTGTGCGACAAAGCAGGTGCGGTTCGGGTCGTACTCAATGGCCTTCACCGTCGCCGGGACGCCATCAAAGCGCGTGCGCCTGAAATCAATCTCACGGTAACGGCGTTTGTGTCCGCCGCCACGATAGCCCGCAGTCACACGTCCGCGGTTGTTACGACCGCCCGTGGACTTCTTCCCCTTGGTCTTCGACTTCAGCGGCGCTGTCTTCGACAGGTCGCTGTAGTCAACGAGGCGCGTGTGGCGCAGCGTCGGGGTACGAGGTCTGAAACTTTTGATCGGCATTACGTTCTACTTTCTCTCCCGGCTTCTCGGCCCGGGTGGCCATATCTCAATCACGGGTTTTCTGCGCCCGCTGTCCTATCGCTCAGGACTCTAGGTCAACTCGATCGACTCGCCCTTTTCGACGGTGATGAGGGCCTTCTTCCAGTCTGATTCGTTGTAGTAACCGTAACGGTTACGACGGTTCTTGCGTCCCTTCATCCGGATCGTGCGCACCTTGGCGACCTTGACGTCGAACACGTCGCGAACCGCCTGCGCGATCTGGAGCTTGTTTGCGTTCAGGTCAACTTCAAAGACGTAGACGCCGTCGGCCATCTGCTCACTGCTTTTCTCAGTGATCATCGGGCGCTTCAGAATCTGGTACTGCTCTGGAGTTACCGGCATCTTAGCCCTCCTTGCCGGCGCTGACGCCGTTCTTCAGGACTTCAAAAGCTTCGCGGGTCAACAGCACGCGGCGCTGGCGCGATACGTCAAGCGCGTTGAACTGGCTGACCGGGCAAATCACGGACCGCGGAATGTTGCGCGCGGACAGGTAGAAATTGCGGTCTTCCTTCTCAAGCCCCAGCAGGAAAGAGCCACCGGCAAAACCGGCCGTGCGAAGCATTTTCGTCAACTTCGAGGTCTTGGGCTTGTCAAAGCTGAGCCCGTCAACCACAGCCACCTGGCCGGCGCGGAACTTCGCCAGCAGGGCGCTGTTCAGCGCGAGGCGCTTCATCTTCGTCGGGATGCGTACGCGATAGCTGCGCGGGTGCGGCCCGTGCGCAACGCTGCCCTTGTGACGGTGCGGCGCGCGCTTCTGGCCTGTGCGTGCACGACCGGTACCCTTCTGGCGCCACGGCTTCTTGTTGGAGCCCGCGACGTCGCTCAGGTTCTTGCTGTTGGCGTTGCCCTGGCGGCGGTTGGCCTCGTAGGCAACCAGAATCTCACGCAGGGTGCGCGTCTTGACCTTGTCGCCGAATACGGTCTCGTCAAAGGAGATCTTCTCCTTTTCCTTGCCTTCAGCGTCGTATACTTGCACTTCAATCATCGCTCAAATCCCCGAGCGTTTCTTCATTTACTGTCAGAATTTACTGTCAGAACTTACTGCCAGCTTGCGATCTACTTGCCCTTACGCAGAGCGCGGTCAGCCTTCGCGACGCGCTTGGCCTTGGCCTTGCGAACCACGATGTCTGCGCCGTTGTAACCCGGTACCGCACCAACCACGTAAAGCAGGTTGTTGTCTGAATCCACTCGTGCCACGCGCAGGTTACGAACCGTGATGCGCTCGTTGCCTATCTGCCCAGGCATGCGCGTACCCTTCAGCACGCGGGCCATGGTTGTGGCCGCGCCGGTTGAGCCCATCTCGCGCGTGTTCTTGGTGCCGTGCGAGCGCGGGCCGCTGTTGAAACCGTGGCGCTTGATGCCGCCCTGGAATCCACGCCCCTTTGACTTCCCGATCACGTCGATGAATTCGCCTTCCGCGAAAACATCAGCCACCTTGACGACGTCGCCGGACTTCAACTCAGGCGCCGCGTCAAGACGGGCTTCCTTCAATGTGCGACGAGGCGCGCTGCCGGCTTTGCCCCAGTGGCCCTTCAAGGGCTTCTTGACGCGAGTCAGCTTGATGTCGCCGAAACCGAGCTGTACAGCGTTGTAGCCGTCTGTCTCGGTCGTCTTTACCTGGGCAACCGTGCAAGGGCCCAGCTCAAGGATCGTGACAGGCAGTACCTGACCGTCTTCCTTGAAGATCTGGCTCATCTCGCGCTTCTTGCCCAACAGCATTTTGACTGACATGTCTCGTCCTCAAGTTACCGACTTGGTCGAAGCCAGTGGTCGGCGCAGCTTCAGTCGCTGCCTTCTCTCAAAACTCTTCTTCAAGCAACACCGGATCGATCGATCAGGTATTGATTCTTACTTCAACTCCGGCCGGCAGGTTCAGCGTCTGCAGCGCATCAACAGTGCGCGAGCTGGGCTGGCCGATATAGATCAGGCGCTTGTGCGTCCGGATCTCAAACTGTTCGCGGCTCTTCTTGTCGATGTGCGGGCTGCGCAGCACCGTGTAGCGTTCAATGCGTGTGGGAAGCGGGATTGGGCCCGATACCCGCGCACCACTGTCCCTCGCCGAGTCACAGATCTGGCGTGCTGATTGATCCAGCAGCTCGTGATCGTAGCCTTCGAGGCGAATCTTGATCTGCACGTTTCCTGATTCTTTCGCCATAAACCACCGAGACCCAACGACTTACGTCTTCCACACAGCAACAGTTTGAAAAAGGGCGAGAAAGGTATCGCCGCACTGCCTATCCGTCAAGGCGCTGTCTTCATCTTTATTTCACTATCGGCGAGCGCCCGCTTTCGCGCCTCCACGCTCGGCCATGATCTTTTCCTTCACATGCGGCGGGCACACTTCGTAGCGGTAAGGCTCCATCGAATAGTTCGCCCGACCCTGGCTAAGCCCGCGCACCGCCTGCACGTAGCCGAACATTTCGCTCAGCGGCGCTACGGCGGTGATAATCGTGATGTCTTCGTCCTTCTCGGTGCTTTCGATGCGTGCGCGACGGCTGTTCAAGTCACCGATCACTGCGCCCGTGAAGTCGTCCGGAGTACGGACTTCCACCTTCATCATCGGCTCAAGCACTTCCGTGCCGACCTTCTCAAGCAGTTCGCGATAGGCCAGACGCGCGGCGTCCTTGTACGCGAAGTCCTTCGAGTCAACGTCGTGGTAGCTGCCGTCGTAAATCTCGGCGCGGATGCCCTGCACCGGGTAGCCGGCCTGACCGCCCGTGCGGCATGCTTCGCGAACACCTTCCTGCGCGCTCTTGATGAACTGGCGAGGGATGGCGCCGCCGACGATCTTGTCGTCCACTTCGACCTGGTCCGCACCTTCTTCGGTGAGTGTTGACCAGCGAATCTTGACGTGACCGAAGCTACCAGCACCACCGGTCTGCTTCTTGTGCACGCCTTCCGTTTCGATCTCGCCGTTGATCTGGACCGTTTCACGGTACGCAACGCGCGGCTGGCCGACGTTAGCGTCAACCTTGAACTCGCGCAGAATGCGATCGCGAATGATGTCGAGGTGCAACTCGCCCATGCCGGCGATGATCGTCTGCTGTGTTTCCGGGTCGAGCATCACGCGGAAGGTCGGGTCGTCCTTGGCCATCTTGCGAAGCGCATTCGCGAGCTTCTCGCGGTCGGCGTTCGTCTTCGGCTCAATGGACATCGCGATCACGGTTTCCGGGAACGAAATCGCGCCCAGTACCAGCAGGTCGTCACCGTCACAAAGCGTATCGCCAGTTACTGTGTGGTTCAGGCCGAGCACGCCGACGATGTCGCCCGCGCCCGCTTCGTCAATGTTTTCCCGCTTGATGCTGTGCATGCGCAGAAGGCGGTTGATGCGTTCCTTCTTCTTCGTGCGCGGGTTGTAGACACCGCTGCCGGCCTTGAGAATGCCGGAGTAAATGCGCACGTAGGTGAGGTCGCCGTGTTCTTCGGTTGCGGTCTTGAACGCCAGTACAGCAAGGGGACCTTCCGGAGAGGCCGGCAGCTTGCGCGGCTCGGCTTCTTCTTCCTTCGGGTCAAACGCGTCTACCGGCGGGATGTCCGTCGGGCTGGGCAGGTACCACACAACGCCGTCGAGAACTTCCTGCACACCCTTGTCGCGCAATGCGCTGCCGCAGAACACCGGGATGCACTTGAAGTTCAGCGTGCCTTCGCGCAGTGCGCGGCGAATCATTTCGTTGGTGACCTGGTCCGACTTCTCTTCAAGGAAGAGTTCACCGATTTGCTCATCGATGTCGGCCAGCTTTTCGATCATCTCGAAGCGGCCCATTTCGGCTTCGTCTTTGAGATCAGTCGGGATTTCATGGTGAACGCGGTTGACACCCTTGTCGCCTTCGAAGGTGACGGCGCGCATTTCAATCAGGTCGATCGTGCCCTGAAGCTCTGTTTCCTGGCCCCACGGAAGCTGGACGGGAATCGGGTTGGCATTCAGGCGGCGGACCATCGAATCGACGGCCTTTTTGAAGTTGGCGCCGATCTTGTCCATCTTGTTAATGAAGGCGAGACGCGGAACCTTGTACTTGTTCGCCTGGCGCCACACCGTTTCGGACTGGGCTTCAACGCCTTCCTTGCCGTCGAAAACCGCAACCGCACCGTCAAGCACGCGCAGTGAGCGCTCAACTTCGGCAGTGAAGTCAACGTGGCCCGGTGTGTCGATGATGTTGACGACGTAGCGGTCGTTGTTCGACGGATCCGTCCAGGCGCATGTGGTGGCCGCCGACGTGATGGTGATGCCGCGTTCCTGTTCCTGCGCCATCCAGTCCATCGTTGCAGCGCCGTCGTGAACCTCACCGATGGCGTGCTCTTTACCCGTGTAGAACAGTACGCGTTCAGTCGTCGTCGTCTTACCGGCGTCGATGTGCGCGATGATTCCGATGTTGCGTGTCTTCTCGAGGTCCAGAAGTGCCACGTGAGTCTCCGTCGTTCGTGCGCCTGTAAAATTCACAGGCCGGTCACCTGATAAGTCTCAAGCGGCCGGCCGAAACGGGTTTTCCGTTTGCCGATCACTTGAAACTTGCCTGCCACCGCAGGCAGTTTTCCAAGCTACGCCTCCCGCTTCGGAGGCCTTTATAAGGAGCGAAGGCAAAGCCCTTGCTGCCGTTTTCTTTTCACACCCGCTTTCCAACGGGCGCGAAAGTGTATTGTCCCGCTACCCAAAGTCAACGGGGATGAAACGCAATTTCAGCGGTTAGGCGGAAATTGAGCCGCTTGTCGGCGGCGTTCTTCAGAAGCCCCGGCCAAGTTCGCAGGGCAGGCTTCTCGCCGACCCTGCAAACCAGTGCCACAGCCTGCGCGCTGCTTCGACGTCGCTTCGCTTGTTACCAGGCGAAGTGACTGAAGGCTTTGTTCGCTTCGGCCATGCGGTGAGTTTCCTCCCGCTTCTTGACCGCCGCACCTTCACGCTTGAACGCATCACCCAGCTCTTCGGCAAGGCACTGCGCCATCGGCTTACCCTTGCGGGAGCGCGCTGCACTGATCAACCACCGGAACGCGAGCGCCTGCTGGCGTTTCGCACCCACGGGCTTCGGCACCTGATAGGTGGCACCGCCGACGCGCTTGGAGCGCACCTCGACCATGGGACGAATATTGTTCACGGCCTCGTTGAAGATTTCGAGCGGTTCCTTTTCAGGGATGCGCTCCTTCAGCACGGTGAGGGCGTCGTACACGATGCGCTGGGCAGTCGTGCGCTTACCACTCTCCATGATCGAGTTGATGAACTTAGTCAGCAGTTTGCTGTTGTAGACCGGGTCCGCTCTGAGGAACCGTTCTGTCGATTTATAGTTTCGGGGCATATCCTGTGTTGCTCCGGAACGCCTAAGAATTACGTAAGGGGCGGGAATCGTAGCAGTGGTCTTTGCACCGTCAAGCAGGGGTGTAACAGAAAGGTGTGAAGTTTCTTTCGCTTGAAAAGCCGCATTTCCGGGGGCTTGACAGCGTTCCGAACTTTCGCTCTCCAACACTTTTCCGGGCTGCTTCGGCACGACGCGAGTTGCGAAGTTGAAAGACGTCAGTAATCCCCAGCAACCGTACGTGCGCTTTGCGTGCTTTAGTTCTGTCAATCAGCAGCCTGGGACGATTCAGATCTCGCATACGACCGGCACGGCGACCGGGCTGCACCATGTTGACGTGTCAACACAAGGGGTCACGCCCTGATTTCTCCCGAGTGACCTTCGAAGGGTCGTCCGGGCACACACGGCGAAAGCAGGGTCTGGCCCCATCCTTCACTCATTCGAACAGGGACAAGACCACAAACAAAAAAGCGCCCCGGCTTACCGGGGCGCTTTTGAGTGATGCCGTCAGTTTACTTGCCGCGCTTGGTGCCGTACTTGCTGCGGCTCTGCTTGCGTCCGTCTACGCCCTGCGTATCCAGTGCGCCGCGCACGATGTGGTAACGAACGCCCGGAAGGTCGCGAACACGCCCACCACGCACGAGTACGATATTGTGCTCTTGCAGGTTGTGGCCTTCGCCCGGGATGTACGCCGTGATTTCGCGCTGGTTGCTGAGGCGCACGCGGGCGATCTTGCGAAGGGCCGAGTTCGGCTTCTTCGGTGTCGTCGTGCGTACCTGCATGCAGACGCCGCGCTTGAACTGGTTGGCGTCAAGGCCCGGGCACTTGCTCTTCTTGATGATGCGCTTGCGGCGCTTGCGTGAAAGCTGGTTCAGAGTCGGCATATGGTTCCGTTGTTCTACTCAGGCACTACACTGTTTAGGCACTACATAATAAAGGGCGGGGAGTTTACTTCTTCCGCGGCGGTTGCAAGAGCCCGCTGACGAGTTTTTCTTTCAGTTCCTTCCAATCGGGCTGCTCGGCTTCATCAAGCGAATCGATCGCTTTCACGGCCAACTCAGCGCTTTCGATTGCACGGGCATTCTTCGGGCTTACTTCATCGCTCGCAAACGCGTACTGGGCAAGCACCGTGATGTAGTCCTCGGCCCATAACCCGCTATCACGCAGACTTGGCATAAGCCCACGATCCCGATCACGCAGCCTGTTCCCCCACCGAATGCATGCTTCCTTATCGTCGTTGATGAAGTAAGCATCCGCGGCGGCGGCAATCACTACGTTACGCCAACCCCAGCCTGAATCCCGGAGGCGGTAGGCCGCCTCGTAAGCTTTCTCAAAGTACGGCTCTGCGTTGTCGCCGGCGGCAAGAAACACCCGGGCGACGTCCGTGCCGACCTGCACCAGCAGTTCGTCGTCGTCGAGACGCACCGTGGTTTGAAATGCGCGCTCGGCAAATGCCTTAGCCGCTGGGGCGCGTTCTGCGTCAAGAAACTGATAGGCCAGGTTCCGGGCCGTCCAGACAGCTTGAACGTGGGCTTCGACGGCCTCGAACTCTTTCAGCGCAGCTTCGCCGGTCTGTTTGGCCTTCAGCGTGTCACCTTCGCCAAGCTCCACCAGCACACGCCCGACATAGGCATCCGCCAGCAGTCGACGGTCGTTGGCTTTTTGCGCCGCCGAGATAACCGCCGCCAGCAGCTCTGATGCCTTGGCCGGTTCGCGCCCTTCGCCGTCGCGTGCCCATATTCCGGCCTTCACGACATCGAGGTACTGACGCTCACGAGTGAAATCGTCAGGCAGCATGCCCGCGGCCGTGTCGATGACCGAGCTTGCGATAACGCGTTGGCCATCCTGTTCAAACTCGGCAGCGGCCTTGAGCTTCAATTCCACTTCGCCGAGGCGATAGTCCGTATCCGCCGACTTGTCCTTCAGGGGCGCCGGCTTCGGGGCCTCTTTCGGCTTGGGCTGCGACGCGCATGCGCCGAGCAGAAGCAGCATGCACAGGAACGCGAAACGGAGCCCGCCGATGGCGGGCTCCGTTATTGACGTGTCAAGGTTACCTGATGCCACTATGCAACTCCGCTGGCGACCTTTGTCTTGGCTGCCGGCTTTTCCTTCGGTGTGTCACGGTCGCTGGCCTCACGCTCGATGTCTGCGAAGTGATACATCGGGAAACCACTGCCCGCCGGGATACGGTGCCCGAGGATGATGTTCTCCTTCAGGCCCTGCAGGAAGTCGCGCTTGCCCGAAATCGCCGCCTCGGTGAGGACCTTGGTGGTTTCCTGGAAGCTTGCGGCACTGAGGAAGCTCTCGCTCTGCAAGCTGGCCTTGGTGATACCCAGCAGCAGAGGCTTGAACGTGGCGGGTTTGCCGCCTTCCTCGATGACGCGTTTGTTTTCCTTGCGGATCGCTACGCGGTCAACAACCGTTCCGCGCAGGAAGTTGGTGTTGCCCTCGTTCACGATGCGCACCATCCGCAGCATCGACGACAGGATGATCTCAATGTGCTTGTCGTTGATACCTACGTTCTGGCTGCGGTACACCTTCTGTACTTCCGCCAGCAGGTATTCCTGTACCGCGTCCTTGCCCTGAATGTCCAAAATGTCGTGGGGCACGCGGGAACCTTCCGTCAGCGGCTCGCCGGCCTTTACCCGGTCACCCGTGCGCGCTTTGATGCTGAGGCGGGCAGGGATCGCGTGCTCGGCCACTTCACCAGTGTCGCTGCGAACCACAACGGTACGCTTGCCGCGCTTCTTGTCTTCCGAAAGTTCAACGGTTCCGTCGATCTTCGTAACGACCGCCGGCTCCTTGGGCTTGCGGGCTTCAAGCAACTCAGTGACGCGCGGCAGACCACCGGTGATGTCCTGCGTACCGCCGATTTCACGGACGGTCTTGGCCAGAACTTCACCGCCCTTAACCTTGGCGCCGTCCTTGGCCACGATCGTCGATTTCTCGGCGAGCGGGTAATAGGCAAGGACGTTGCCCTTGCTGTCTTCAATACGAATCTGCGGGTGCAAGTCACCCTTGTGCTCGATGACCACGCGCTGCTTGGTCTGGGTTTCCTGCTCGATCTCTTCCTTGAACGTACGACCTTCAATCAAGTCGTCGTAGACAATCTTACCGTCGACTTCGGCGATGATCGGCGTGCTGTGCGGATCCCATTCGCAAAGGATGGCACCGGCCTTGGAGACCTTGTGGCCG
>JAGQRE010000045.1 GCA_020425695.1 Planctomycetota bacterium | reverse complement strand
GCTTGAAGATGGTTCGATCGAGCAACGATGTGCGCCTGATGATTGCCGCCGAGGCCGGCATCGAAACCGTGCGCGGTCGATTCACCCTCGTAGCAGGCGTACAGGATGACTGGTCAGCCCTGCTGCCGACCTCAGGCTGGAACAACATTGATGGGCCTCTGACCATCAGCGGCATAAAGGTCCAGTGCCAGGCCAAGCCGACCGGCGACCCCAGCACGCCGCAGGCGCGAATCCGCGCGATTGCCTACGGCAGCGAACAGACCCGCGTCGTTGAATACCTGATCCAGGCCGCCAATTTCGCCGATTACGCCCTCTACTTCGGCTCGAACAATACGGTCGGCATCGGCGACAACTTCAAGATGGTCGGCAATTTCTACAGCAAGGGTCACGTCAACCTGACCCACAACAGCGGTATCGAGTTCTTCGGAAGCGTCGACACCATGGGCAAGGTGATGAACTACTCGGACCGCGCATACAACTTCAAAAAGGGCTTCACTGAGTACGCCCCCGAAGTGACCATTCCACCGGCCGCGTACGGCATGGACGTCATGCGCGCCGCAGCCCAGGCCAGCAACACGCTGTTCTACGCGAACACATTGTCGATTGAGTTGAAGGGCACCAAGTTCGAGCGCACATTCGAGTACCGCTACAAGGGGAAAAGCAACAACTACAAGCACAAGGATTACCAAGTCAAAACGGAGCTGCTGGACATCCCGGACAACAGCGTCATCTACATCGACTCCAGCTCGCCGCCGAACGGCGTTGACAGCTACAGCAGCCAGTCAAGCCGCGCCAACCAGGCATCCAACGGAAGCGTCCAACTCTGGGGCGTGCTGGACTACTCACGTGTCACTGTCGCGAGCGAAAACGACATCGAAGTCACCAACAACATCAGCTATCAAACGCTGCTCGACAACCCCGACCTGCGCCGCTTCACCCAGAAGAAGAAGGCCGCGGCGCTGGCGTACCGTGAGATGCTCGGCGTGATCTCCGGCAACGACGTGAACTTTATGACCGCGGACTGGTCCAGCCTTGGCTACTGGCAACGCGTTTTCGACGACGCGTCTCTAACCCCACCCGATACAGGGCATGAGTACTACCAATACAGCATTGACGGCGTGTACATGGGCGCGAAGAAGGCGCGTCGCGGCAACAACGCAAGCGGAAACAACAAGGAACTCTGGGTCTGCGGCGGCATCATCAACGGCGACCACCCGACGACCGAATTGTCGAGCAACTTCGACCGCCGCAACTATGACACCGACTACCGTCTGCAGAAGACGACGCCGCCATACTTCCTGAAAGCCTATGGCGAGGCCGCCAACATGATCAAGGGAACGTGGCGCACCTATGAGCTTTAGAATTTTGCTGCGCTACAAGACACAGGCCCGGTTGTAACCGGGCCTGTTGCGATTTGATGCTAAAGTTCGTGCACTGACGAAGGGGACACGAATGAAAATTACTCTGCTAATTCTGACGATCACTCTTCTGCTGGGCGGCTGTGGCGCGGGCAATGCACCCAACGTGCCGCCACCCGACGCCACGGGCAATAACACCGCCTGTAACACCGATGACGCTGACCCCTGGAAGAGTATCCCTGAGCCCACAGCGAGCGTGAACCAGAACTGGCTCAACATCGTCGCAACCGGCGAGGGCGACGATTTCAGCCTCACGATCGACGGAAAGAAGAAGGACGCGGATGCGTTGTCAGCAGAGCTTGCAACCTACGCCTCTCAGCGAAACGAATCGGCCGAGTTGCGTGGCGCGAACGCGGACGGCATCAGCGGCAACCCGGTCGTATTCACGGCGGGCCCCAAGGTCTCAAGCCAGGCCTTCTATGCAACGCTTGAGCTGATGGTCAAAGCCAGCCTGTACCGCTTCGTGGTTGAACTTGAAGTAACAGGTCAGAAGACCCGCCGCATCTGGCAGCAACTGCCACTGGACGAAGGTCTCGAGATTCTACCGGACAGCCGCGACGGCGATGGTCTGCCGGACCCCGGCGACTACGCGAACGCGCTGAACGACTACAAGTTCTATCTCGCGCTCGTGCAGGACGGCCAGAAGTACGATTTCGTCAGCCACATCGACGGCAAGGCCAAGAAGACCGAAGCAAACATCGACACACAAGCGCTGGTAAACAACGGCTGGAACGAAGCCCTGTATCGCGAAACCCGCAAGCAGCTCGCGCTGGGTTTATTGACGCGTCAAGGCACTGGCAAACAGGCCCTCGACACCGTCGAAATCAGCCCGATGGGAGACATCTCGGCCGGCGGCCCATATGCACCATGGAGTGCACTGTTTCTAGCCATGGACGCCGCAGACCTTGCCAACAATGCACCGAACCGCGGTGATACTCCCAAGCTGTTCACCAGCTTCCGCTTCACCGACGCGCTGGGAAACTTCAAGTAGACCGCACTGACACGCCATCAATGCAACAGCGCGCCGAGAGTTCTCTCGGCGCGCTGTGTTTGGTTGCCGGACGTTCTAGTTGCCGGTCTTGGCTGACCTCGCTTTGTACAGCCAGACATGCCCGCCGGAGACTCGTGGCTCGAGGTACTTGTTCAGCTTCTCTGACAACTCGCGGCTCTGTTTGCTGTAGTTGTCCATGAACGCTTTGCGCTCAGGCTCGGCCATCATGTCCTTCCAGAGTTGAGCCTGCTCTTCCTTGGACAATGCCGGGTCAGCGGCCTGAACCGCAGCGTCGTACTCTTCACGGTACTTCGCGTAGGTCTTGCTGAACTCGGTTCGCAACTCGGCCTGTTCTTGCGAGGCGGCTTCGTAGTCGGTCTGTTCTTCCTCAGTCAGGTCAGTGCGCATCTGGCCACCGCTTGAGAACCGGTCGCCAACCAGGATGTCCAGCTTGCCGTCGCCGTTCACGTCGGTGATCCACATGCGGGTCGAGCCGGCCGGGCCGACGGGTTGTTTCGGTGCGGCGATTTTCTTCACCAGTGCGGCGAATGCGTCCTGCTTGCGCAGCAGCACCATGTCCGGGTCGTTCTTCATGTGGTCGGTGCCGGTCCAGCCCTTGTCAATCGCGGTGCCCAGCATCTCGAACGCCTTGTCAATCTGTGCCTTCCGGGCGTCGCCCTCAAGTTCAGATGCCGTGCGTGAGAAGAAGCAGGCCAAGTGGTAATAACCGTCCGCCACGTCCGGTGCGGAGGCAATGATCTTGCCGAACGCCGTCTCTGCCTTCTGAATCTCACCCGCATCAAGGATCGCGTAAGCCTCGCCGATGGCCTTGTGGTAAGCGGTGTCGCCCTTCGGAGTCTTGCTGTTGCTGCCCGGCGGTGAAATAAGGGTGCGGAACGCTGACAGTTTCGGCGCGGTACTGGTAGCCGTCTTGGCATCATTCACGTTCTCTGCCCAGACGATCTCACCGGTTGAACTGGCTGCAAGCAGATCCAGGTCGCCGTCGCTGTCCCAGTCGATCACGAACGGGTCGCTGTGAACGCCGCTTGTTTTGAGAGCTTCGCCGTCGGCAGTCTCTACGGCAACGGGCTCAGGCTTGAACTTGCCTTCGCCCTCACCGGTAAACAGGAAGAACGTGCCTTTGAAATTGCCGCTGATGATGTCGAGCTTGCCGTCGCCGTTCCAGTCAACGGCGAACGGGCGGGTGCAGATGTTCTCAGTGAGTTGCGCGCCACGGTCTTCGAATTTGGCGTGGACGCTGAGGAGTTTTCCGTCGGTGCCCTTGAGTTCAAAGGGCTTGGCGAATGTGCCGTCTTTCTGGCCTTTCAGCACCCAGAACGAGCCGACCATGTCGTCGTGCCCGCGTTGTGAATAGCAGCCTGACAGGATGTCGTTGATGCCGTCAGCGTCAATGTCCACGACCTGTGGAGTTGAGCTGGTGCATCACCAGACGCCCGGAACGGTCGCGTCTTCGCCGTCGGCCTGCAGCCATGCGTGCTCGGCGAATTCCAGCTTGCCTGCGTCCGACTTCACACCTTTGTAGAAACCGATCTTGCCGCCCTTGAACTGGCCCACAAGCAGGTCGCGCACACCGTCGCCGTCAATGTCGGCCAGACACGGCGCTGCATAGCCGGGTGCTTCTGTCTGGATCGCTTTGCCGCCGGCTGTCACGAGCTCCGGCGCTTCAAACTTATAAGTCTCGGCCGCGCCCAGCACAGGCAGCGCTGCCATCAGTCCAAGCCCAAGAATCATCTTCATCAGGTATCCCCCAGAAAGTTCGGCATCAGAGCACTGACCCGATCAACGTGTTTGCGTGAAGTTTAGTACGCACAAGGCGCAGCAGCCGACAACATTTTCAAGGAAGAATTGCCTTCACCACAGAGCACACAAAGAGCACGGAGGACTGTGCCCTCTACTGTGCTCTTTGTGTGTTCTGTGTGAGTCCTAACTGCGTCCCGCCAGCTCAAGCATGAACTTGTGGGCTTCTTCGTTTACGTTTTCGCCGCTGACGGCTTTGTCGATCATGCTCACGACCCTGGCCATGTCGGTTTCGACTGCGCCTAGTGTTGTCAGCATGGGGCTGCCTACGCGGATACCGCTGGTTTCGGTCACCGGCAGCGGGTCGTACGGGATGAAGTTTTTGTTCACGTAGATGCTTTGCTCGCCCAGCAGGCGCTCGATCTCGAGGCCGTTCTTGCCGGTACCGGTGATGTCCACCATGACCATGTGATTGTCAGTCCCGCCTGTCAGCACTTTGTAGCGCTCGGCATTAACTTCCGTGAACGCTTTCGCCATCGCTTGCGCGTTCTTGATTACCTGCTGGGTGTACTGCTTGAACTCGGGCTTGTTGGCTTCCTCCAGCATCGCCGCCTTGGCAGCCATCACGTGAACCAACGGTCCACCCTGGCTGCCCGGGAACACGCCGCGGTCAATCTTGTTCGCCCACTTCGAGTTGCTGAGAATCATACCGCCGCGCGGGCCGCGAATCGTCTTGTGGGTAGACATCGTCACGACGTCGGCCACAGGCACCGGGCTCTGGTGCTCGCCGGCCGCGACCAGCCCTGAGATATGCGCCACGTCGGCCATGAACAGCGCGCCATGTTCGCGGGCGATCTTCGCCATGCGCTCAAAGTCGATGGCACGCGGGTAGCTGCTGGCGCCGGTCACAACCAGCTTGATGTCCGAATGCTCTCTTAGCAGGGCCGTGTATTCGTCGATGTCGATCAACCCGGTGTCTTTGCTGACGCCGTAATGAACGAACTTGTAGTACTTGCCGCTCGCGTTGAATGGCGCGCCGTGGCTGAGGTGCCCGCCGTGCTCGAGCTTGAATGCCAGCACCTTGTCGCCCGGCTTGATCAACGCCAGATAGCTGGCGAGGTTCGCCTGCGTGCCCGAATGCGGCTGCACGTTGGCGTGATCGGCCCCAAATAGCTGCTTGGCCTGGTCAATCGCATGTTGCTCGATCTGGTCGGTGAACTCGCACCCGCCGTACCAGCGCTTGCCCGGGTAGCCTTCGGCGTACTTGTTGGTGAAGACCGTGCCCATGGCGTTCTTCACGTAGTCGCTGACGAAGTTCTCGCTGGCGATCAGGTTGATCGAGTGTGTCTGGCGTTCGCGCTCGCGAGTAATCAGTTCATGGATAGTCGGCATGGGTTGGTCCGGTTAATGGTTCATAGTCGATGGTTGATCGTGTCCCTACCATGGACCATCAACCATTGACCACTAACGCAGTACCTCGAAAAGGCGCTGCAAGTCATTCGCACTGTTATACCAGTGGGGCGCGATTCGCAAGATTCCTTGCCGCGCTGAGGCCGCCACTTTTGCGCCGTTCAGGCGTTCCTGCAGCGTTTCGTCGGCGAGTTTGCCTTCGCGTTTCAGCACAACGATCTGGCTGCGGTTGGTTTCAGACCATGCATCCGCGAGAACGTGAAAGCCGTCCTCACGGGCCAGTTGGCGCGCATCTTCGGCGATCTCTGTAACACGCTCAAAGACCGGGTAGCGGGCTTGAAGCTCCAGCGCGGCCTGCAGCGAATACACCTGCACCATCGACGGCGTGCCCAGTGCAAAGCGCTTTGCGCCGTCCGCGTAACGTTGCTCAAGCGTCTCGAAGTCGAAAGGGTTGGCGACGCTGAACAAGCCCTGAGTGTGGGGCGTCAGGGCGCTCAGAGATGCACGCCGAACGTACAGTGCACCCAGTGTATCCAGCCCGCACAGGTACTTGCGAATCGCGAACGTCGCGAAGTCAGCGCCGACGTCGTGCATATCTACCGGCAAAGCGCCCACGGCCTGCACGCCATCAACAAACGAAAACACGCCACGCTCGCGGCAGCCCTGCGCCAGAGCCTTGACGTCGAGCTTCCAACCGGTGCGAAAGTCCACCCAACTGGCAGCCACGAGCCGAGTTTTGTCAGTGATCGCGTTCAGCAGATCTTCGACCGGGCGTGAGTAATCCGGCCGATCCGGCACCAGCGTGATCTCCACACCGCGCCGCCGCAGATCAAGCATTGCGCGTACAACGCCCGGGTAGTCACGTTCAGCAACTACAGCATGATCGCCGGGCTGCCAGTCGATACCCAGAGTCACGCGCGCAAACGACTCTGTAGCGTTCACCAGAAACTGGAATTCGTCAGTATCCGCGCCGATGAACTTACCAAAGGCCGCGTTGGTTTCATCCCAAACACGCTGCCACTCGGGCCACGCGGTGACGCCGCCATCGCGCAGGCCTTCTATATAACGAACCGCAGCAGCAGCAGCGGGTGCGCTGATTGAGCCCCGCCGCGCGTTGTCCAGATAAGCCCATTCCCGCGTTACGGGGAACAGTTCGTGGCGCTCAGCATCAGTCAAAAGCTCGGGCATGAGTTTGTTATAGCGCTTCGCATGCCACGGTGAATATGCTTGCGGCATGAGTGACACTGACAAAGTGGATGAACCCGGCAGTGAATCCGGTATCCGGCGTGCCGCTGCGCACTCGGATGAAAGTGACCGCCGCCCGCCCGTAGGCTCGGTGCCGGGCACAATCGTCGAAGATGAAGACGCGTTGCCGACACGCATGCTGGTCGTTGACTACGGGCCTGAGCACGTCGAAGAAAGCGAGGTCGAGAACCCTTTCGACCTGAAGCGCTTTATCGACAAAGACTCCGTCACATGGATTGACGTCGCCGGCTTCCGCAACATAACGGCGATCCGGCAACTCGCAGAGATGCTGGACATTCACCCGCTGGCACTGGCCGACGCCATCAACGTACCGCAGCGCGCCAAGGCCGAGGCCTACCCGGACTACCTGTTCATCGTAACGCACGCACCCGAGATCGAAGACGACGGGAGTTGCTACACCGAGCAGGTAAGTGTCCTGTTCGGTGACCACTTCGTTTTGACTTTTCAGGAACGCCCACAGGATGACCTGTTCCATGCACTTCGAGACCGTATCCGAAACAAGCGTGGGCTGATCCGAACCAAGAACTCGGCCTATCTGGGCTATGCGATCATCGACCGCATCACCGACGACTACTTTCCGATCTTGGACGGCTATGAAGACCAGCTCGACGCCCTTGAGAAGAACATCCTGGATGGCGAACTTGATGTCGTTGAAGAACTCTACGAGATCAAGCACCGGATTTTTGACCTGCGCCGCAACATCGAAACCCACCGCGACAGCCTGAACACACTATTGCACCTGCAGGTCCCCTACCTGACCGACGAGGTCAAGCTGTTCCTGCGCGACTGTCTCGACCACGCCACCAGCCAGAGCAACCTGTGCCAGAGCCTGCAGGACTACGCCGTCAGCCTGCGCGAGTTGCTGCAATCCGAGCAGGCGCAGCAGATGAATAAGGTGATGAAGGTGCTGACGATCGTCGCGACCATCTTCATCCCGCTGACGTTCTTTGCCGGTGTGTACGGCATGAACTTCGACACGAGCAAGCCCGGCAACATGCCGGAGCTTCAGATGCCCTACGGCTACTGGATTTACTGGGCCTGCATGGGCTGCATCATCGCCGTCATGCTGTACTACTTCCGCAAGAAGAAGTGGCTGTAGCAACTGCTGTAGCGCTTCAGACTTAAACAGAAGTCGCCGCGTTACCGCGGCGGCTCTGTAGGTTTGTCTCGACGCCTAGTCCTTCTTGCTTAGACCCTGGTAGTCGAAGTGGCGCTTGGCCGTACCCGGAGGGGCGTTGCGCTGACTTTCGTAGTCATTGTATGCCCGGTCAAAGAACTCCTTCTTCTGCGGCGTATTGGTCTTGCTTGTGTCCTGCTCGGCACGGCGCAGCGCGACCATACTTTCTGCTTTGTAATCCTCGAAGTTGGCGTCCTTGAGGATCCGTGGACGCAGGAAGATGTACAGGTTCGTGCGGCGCTCAACGGTACGCTGGCTCTTGAACAACTCGCCGATCAGCGGGATATCTCCCAGCAGCGGAATCTTGCTGACTGTCTTGCTGCTGGTGCTGGATTTGAGCCCGCCGACCACAACCGTGCTGGCGTCCGGCACCGTAACAAACGTCGTGATATGGCGACGCTGACGAGGTGGCGACACACCCGGCGTTGTGCTTTCACCGGTGAAGTTCGTGATGTCGAGGTCAAGCTCAAGCGTGATGTACCCGTCCTGACTGATCTGCGGCGTCACGTTCATGGTGATACCGGCCTCAACAAAGTCACCGGCCGAGGTCGTCGTGCCCTGCCCGGTACCGAGGTTGTTCAACTGAACCAACTGGATTTCCTGCTGGATCTCAATTGTCGCGGCTTCGTTGTCGTTGGTGATCAGCATCGGTTGCTGCAATACGTTCGTGTCGGTCTGCGTCTTCAGGAAGCGCACCAGCAGCGGGATGTCAAATGCCCCACCCTTGTTCAGGGTCAGCAAGCCGCCCTGACCGATGATCGGGTTACGACCGGCCGGGACGCCGCCACCGGTACCGATCGGCACGCCGGAGCTGTCCACGATTTCACTGAAACCGAAGCTGGTGCCGAAGCTGGCACGAGGCTCAGATGAGTTGCTCGCAAAACCGTCCACCGTTGCGATTTCGACACCGAACTGGAAGTCGTCGTCGTCAGTGACTTCAAGAATGGCCGCTTCAATCATTACCTGCGGGCGGCGCACATCGAGCTTGTCGATCACCTTCTGGATCTCGGTGTAGTCGTTCGGCGTGGCGATGACGAGCAGGCTGTTGGTGCCCTCGTCCGGCACAATGACCGGCGCGTTGGCGTCGGTGCCACCGATGACGCCCGGCGCACCCGGAACACCCGGCTGGTTGCTTGGCACACCGGCACCCAGCACGTCGTTGAGCACGGCTGACAGGTCAGCGGCCTGCACATTCTTGCACTGGTAGTAGTGAATGCGCCCGGTCGTTGTGGCACCGGGGATCGGGATATCGAGCTTGGCAACCAGGTCACGCACCAGCTCAATGCCGGCGTCGTAGCCCGTCACCATGATGGCGTTGACGTACGGCGCGACTTCGATTTTGACCGCAGTCTCGTCTTCCGGGCTTCCCGGGCGGCGTTGTGCCTGCGCCAGCAACTGTGTGCGCTGGTCGAGCAGGCGGTTCACGCTTGTGACCAGCTCTTCCGCGTCGATGTTGTTGATGTTGATGACTTCAAGGCGCGGGCTACGCGGCGGCTGGTCCATTAACTGGATGATCTGGGCCAGGCGTCGAATGTTGTAACTGTAGTCGGCGATGATCAGGCTGTTGATGCCCTGAATCGGGTTGACGACGCCGCCCTGACGGGTCGTCAGGTTCTGCAACGCGCCGCGTACGGCGTTGGCGTCGGCGTACTTCAGGTTGACCACGAGGGTCACGAAGTCGGCCGTGGTGTCGGTCCACTCAGCCAGATTGTCCAGCAGGACCACGTTGTTACTTTGGGTAATGGCCTCTGCGGCCGGGATGATCTCATAGAACTTCACGCTGTCAGCGCTGTCTTCGCCGAAGGGCGCCAGAATCAGGCGGAACTGCTTCAGGAAGGTCTGCAGGACGCTGAACATGGCCGTCTGCGGCACCCGAACGCCTTCGCGGGGGGCCACGATCGTAACCGTGCCCTGCAGCTTGCGCGGGTCGTACAGGAACTTGATCTTCTGGTACTCAGCCGTCAGCTGGATCATCTCGGACAGCGGGATGTCTTCCATCACACCGTGCAGGACGAGCTCGGGGTTTTCTTCGGTCGGGTCGGGGGCCGGCTGGGCATTCAGCGCAACAGCGCCGAAAACGAAGCAAACCAGAAGCAGGATAAATCTGCGCATAACATTACTCCGGGGAGTGTTGTAGCGTATTCGTCTAGGCGTAAAACGACACGGTGGCCGTACAGTTGGGGAAATTCACTGGCGGTTTACTGCACGCGGGCAGATTCGCCAATAGTCCCCGGCAATTTTGGATTTCGGATTTTTGATTTTGGATTGCCCTCAGTCATGGATGAGACCGAATTCAAGCGCCGGACTCGGGAGTTCGCAAAGCGAGTGGCAGGCGTATGTGACGCGCTTCCAGCCCAGCGCACGGCCGATGTTCTGGCAAGACAGCTGATTCGCTCGGGCATGTCCGTCGCCGCGAACTATCGGGCGGCGTGCCGGGCCAGATCAACCAGAGACATGATCTCAAAGCTCTCTATTGTGGAGGAAGAGGCTGACGAATCGGTCCACTGGCTCGAAATGCTGGTTGAGTTGGAAATCATCACCGAGAAACGGCTGGCGCCGCTCATTGACGAAGGCAACCAGATCATTGCGATGCTAGTGGCCTCAATCAAAACGCTGCGACGGAAGAGCACCAAGAGCTGAATCCAAAATCTAAAATCGAGAATCCAAAATCCAAATGATTGAAAACCACTTCATCACGACCGCCCTTGAGCTGGAAGGCTACCGCATCACCCGCCACTGCGGCGTGGTACGCGGCATTGTGGTTCGCTCGCGCAGTGCCATCGGCAACTTCGCGGCCGGCATCCAGACCTTCTTCGGTGGCAACATCAGCCTCTATACGGAACTTTGCGAGCAGGCCCGCCAGGAGGCCTTCGACCTGATGCGCCAGCACGCCTTCGAGGCCGGCGGCAACGCCATCATCGGCATGCGCTACGACGCCAATGACGTAGCAGCCGGCGTGACAGAAGTCCTCGCCTACGGCACGGCCGTCGTGCTTGAGCTTCGCGAGCAGCCAACGCAAGCCAGCTAGCTGTGGCACGGGCGCCCCGCCCGTGTGCCGCTGGCAGCAACATGGGCGTGGCGCCCATGCCACTGATCTACAGCCCGGTGATCAACGCCTTGAGTACGGCTGCGAACCGTGGCGCGTTGTCGCTGCCTGCTTTTAGTGTGCCCTCGTGGCTGTCGTCGGCGCCGCCGGCGCGGTTGGTGATCAGGCTTAGCCCGCACACCTTCAGGCCCAGCGCACGCGCGACAATGGCTTCCGGCACCGTACTCATGCCCACGGCGTCTGCGCCCATGCGCCGCAGCATCTCGACCTCGGCCTTGGTCTCAAAGCTCGGGCCCAGCACACCCGCGTAGACACCGGACTTGACCGTCTGGCTGGCCAATTCGCCCGCGTTTATCAGTTTCTCAAGCAACTCGGGGTCATAGGCCGCGCCCATGGCCGGGAACGGCTTGGCTTGCGGCAGTCGCTCAAAGCCGACCAGCGGGTTGATCCCCATCAGGTTCAGGTGATCGGAGACCGCCATCAGGTCGCCCGGCTCAAGGTCTTCGCGAATGCCGCCGGCCGCGTTGGTCAGTACGAGCGTCTCCACGCCCAGCGCATGGGCCACCTGGACGGGAATCGCCAGGTCGCGCGGGTCGCGGTCTTCGTAAGCATGATAGCGCCCGCGAAACACCAGCGCCGGGACGCCCCATAGCGAACCCTCAGACAGGCGGCACTCATGACCGGCCGTGCCTGCGGGCGCAGGGAAACCGGGGATGTCCTCGTAGCGGACAGTCAGCGGGTCATGAACTTCGCGCTCAATGGCGCCCCAGCCGGAGCCCAGAATGATCGCAACGCGCGGCTTATCGCCACCAAAGCCGGTATCCCGAAGATCACCAATCGCCGCAGCAAAGTTCGCCATGGCGAGGGTCTAACGGCTCAGCAACCGCCTGTCTATCCGTCGTTTTTCAGAAGCACTTCGACATCAAGCCAGTAGGCCACGTCGAGGGGAGTCTTGCGCTCGTTGTTCTTGATCGAGCGATCGGCCCCGTGACCCAGCAGGAGCTTGACGCACTTGGCAAAACCCACTTTACCGCCACCGCTCTCTTCCCCCTGTGCGGCGAGGTGAAGCGGCGTGTCACCATTGCTGTCCTGCGCATTCGGGTCGGCACCGCCCACCAGAAGTTCCTCAAGCACGGCCGATACACCAAACTCGGCCGCCGCATGCAATGGCGTGCGATTCTCGTGGTCGTGGTAGTTGGGATCTGCACCGGCCTCGATAAGCATCCCGAACAACACTGCATCATCGCAGCGTGCGGCATGCCACAGGACAGGAAAGTCGCGGTCACCATGTACGGTTGGGTCAGCGCCAGCCTCAAGTAGTAGTCTTACCGTTTGGGATTTCCGAGCCATCAAAGCTTCCATTAGTGGCGTCGTTTTCCGGTCGTTCAGGACGTCGATATCAGTGCCTGTTTCGATGTACCGCAACAGTAGTTTGGTCACCTCTGGACTGTTGTCCGATGCACCTCTAGCGCCGACATGCAGCGGAGTATCTGCCCCACCTGCGCTTCCCAGCGGCTCGGCTCCGGACTCTAGAAGCAACTCCGCTGTATCAAGTAAGCCGCGCATCACCGCAATACGCAGCGCGGACCAGCCTTCTTCGGTGACAGCGCTCTGGCGGGCACCGTGGTCGAGAAGGTAACGCACGTTTCCGTTCGCGTGAAATGCGACCGCGAACGCCAACGGTGTCCAACCCGCATCGTCCGGCTGGTTCACATCGGCCCCTCTCTCCAACAGCAGGCGCATGCACTTGCTGTCGTCCCGAATGGCGCCGACTTGCATGGCCGGTGCGTTTCGCTCACCAGTAATCGCGTTTGGGTCACCGCCGCCATCGAGGTACTCGCGTAGGGCGGCAACGTCATCTTCCTCAATGGCCAGCCGAACAGCAGCAGGCAACTCAGCAGGACGCTCGGTGACGGTATTGGCAGTCTGGTTACCCGCAGGCTCACCACCAGCGTTGCCTGACCCACAAGCTGCGATCAACCCGAACGAACAGGCGGTCCACAAGACCAGAATGGCAAGCTTCCCGACATCTGTAGGGGCATAAGCGCGTGCGCCAACTTCGATCAGATGGATAGACCGGTACGAAGAAGTTGACCTATCAGCCTTCACCGTCATCCTTCAGCAGCATTTCGACATCGAGCCAGTAGGCCACGTCGAGGGGAGTCTGGCCGTCGTTGTTCTTGATCGTGCGGTCGGCCCCGTGCTTCAGGAGCAGTTTGACGCATTCGATGGTGCGTTGCTTCTCTTCTTCGTCGTCTGATCTCTCGGCCGCCAGATGCAGTGGAGTGTCTCCCCAGTCATCCTGCGTGTTTACGTCTGCGTGGTTGTTCAGCAGTAGCTCAGCCAGTTCCGCGTTGCCGTTCTCGGCGACTTCATGCAGGGCTGTTTGACCATTTCGATCTGGTGCATCAACAACTCCGCCTGATTCCAGAATCCGTTGCAGCAACTCAACGTCGTCGCAACGAGCCGCCATGTGAACGACGGATTCGTCTTTGGAGACACAATTACGCGGGTCCGCACCAGCGTTTAGAAGTAACTTTGCGGCTTTAGGCGAGTAAAACATCATCGCGCGAGCCAAGGGGGTCCAGCCGTGTGAATCCGTCTGATCCATTCGCGCATCAGGTGGCAGATACCGAAGAAACAGCGACATCATCTCTGAACTGTCTTCCAACATACTACCGCTGGCCATATGTAACGGCGTGCCAAATGGACCTGCTGACTCCAGCGGATTCGCACCGTGATCGAGCAGTACTTCCGCGCATTCTGGCCTATCGAGATTAGCAGCGGCCGCGAGCGCCGACATGCCGTTCAAACCCACGTTCGCCTGCGACGCACCGGCCTCTAGCAGGCATACCAAGTTTTCGGTCCGGTTATTCAACAGTGCGTAGACGATTGGCGCCGACCCACCCTCGTCTTTCTGGTCAGGATTTGCGCCATGCTCCAACAGTAGTTTGAGGCAGCGGCTGTCTCGAACCATAGCCGCGATGTGTACGCCTGACGCACCGGTCTCGGGGAATACCGAGTTGGGATCACCGCCATCCTCGATGAACTCAAGAACAGTATCTTCGTCATCCTTCAGGATCGCACGGTGTACGCTCTTGGGCAACTCAGAGTGATCCGCAGCTGCATCGCCACTGCTTTGTATAGGTGCACTGTCGCCATTGCCTGACCCACACGCCGCAATCAAGCTGAGCGAGCAGGCGGTCCACAGCATCAGAATGGCGAGCGTCAAGCCCTGCCCACCGACGACATCGCGGGAACGGGCGCCCGCGCCAACCTCGATCGGATGGATAGACTGGTACGAAGAAGTTGACCTATCAGCCTTCACCGTCATCCTTCAGTAGCATCTCGACTTCCAACCAGTACGCCACATCGAGGGGAGTCTGGCCGTCCTTGTTCTTGATCGTGCGGTCGGCGCCGTGCTTCAGGAGCAGCTTGACGCAGTCTCTGGCGCCCTTCTTTTCGCCTTCGTCTGATCTTGTGGCGACCAAATGCAATGGCGTGTTTCCGACATCATCTGTGGCGTTCGGGTCGCAGCCTGCTTCCAGTAGTAATTCCACGATCGCCACTGAGCCGATATCCGCGGCGGCGTGGAGTGCAGTCTGGGCTTGCACGCCCCGCACTGCTGGATCAAGGCCGGCATCGAGCAAGATGCGAACAAGCTCAGGGTCACCGGTCATCCGCACTGCCTTCCACAGTGACAGGCGCGCATCGCCTGAACTGCTTAGCGGGTTTGCACCTGCCCGCAGCAGCAACTTCGCCGCGTCTGCATTGCCGCTTGAGATAGCACCTTCTAGTGGGGTCTGCCCGCCTTGTGTCTGGGAATCGACACTGACGCCGTCAGGTATGCGGTCAACCAGTAGTTTCATCATGGCTGCGTTGTGTTCGGACAATCCGCAGGCGGCCAGATAGAGCGGCGCGGTCTCCGCCGTTGCGGATTTTAGAACACTCGCGCCGTGATCAAGCAGCATTCGCGCGGGCTCAACATGCCCGAAAATCGCGGCCATACCCAGTGCTGTCGAGCCGCTGTCTGTCTCCGCACGAACATCGGCCCCATGCTCAAGCAGCAATCGCACATTTTCTGTGTGCCCAAAGGACGCCGCCAACATTAACGCTGTGACCCCGTCGTCCTTTTCGCGGTCGACTTGGGCACCACGATCCAGCAGCAGGCGCAGACAACGTCCTTCTGGTTCTCTGGCCGCGAAATGAATCGGGGCCCACCCCCCTTCGTTGGTGCACTCCAAGGCTTCACCGGCGTCGAGCAGAGCGGTGACCTTCTCTGCATCATCAGAGTCGAGGGCCAGTTCCATCTCTTTGGACATCTCAGATGTGGATGACTCGACACTCTGATTGGGTTTGGGTTCGTCCGGTGCACACGCAACGGATAGAAACGCGATGCAGAGCGCAAACAGAACGGCATGTAGTTTGGGGGCTGTCGTCATAGACGAGCAAGTCTATCACGCCGTTGCGACATGTTGGAGATTCCGGGCGTGGTTCTGACCTAACGCAGGCCCATGCCGATTAGGACTAGCTGTGAACCTACCTGGATTAGCACGTCTGTGGGCAGGAAGTGGCGTATGTCGAGGATGTAGCCTAGCTCGCGTTCTTCTTCGGGTGTCAGCCCTAAAAACTCGCGCAGCCAGGCCAGTGAATCGTCGTCGTCGTCCGGCAGCTCCCAGTTGGGGGCGATGGTCATCATCTCCTCGACGACTTCCATGCGGGCTTCCAGCAGGCGCAGGTCGGAGATGCGCTCGACGATTCGCGGGAAACGCTCACGCACGAGATAGCCGCACAGCACGCCGAGGCGCACGACGTCCGGCATCAACGTAACCTTGGACAGATACTCTTCGTCCTCAAGGATGATCGTGCGCACTTCATTCAACGTACGCCGCACCTTGCGAATGTCGCTGCCACTGTGGATACGCAGCAGGCGCGTCGCGCTGATTACGGCCCGGTCGGCCATCTCCGGGTGGGCCCTGCCGACCAGCCCCTCCCACTCGGCCATGCGCCACTCAACACCGAGCAACTGCGCCCAGATCACGCGGGCGCGTTCTTCGGTGCCTAGAATGCGGCGGTCAAACAACTTGTCGATGTACGCTCGCCCGTCCACGTTGCCTTCGTAGGCGCTGCGCACCCATGAGCGTGCGATCACCTCGTCCAGCGCTACCACCACCACCAGCCCGGGCACGGCGAAGAAGCGCCCGGCCGCTTCGAGCAGCGCAAGCCCGAGTGCGGGCGGGCAACGGTCGAGGTCGTCCACGAACAGGAAGCAGGGCAGGTGCGGGTCGGTTTGCCGATGACGCAGATGGGTGACGATCATGTCCATCTGCTCACGGAAGCGCTTCGGAAACAGATAGCTGCGCGAGCGCTCAAGCAATTTCTGTTGCCTGAAGCGGTCTTCATTCAGGTTAGCGGAATCACTCAGCAGCTTGCTGGCATGGGCGAGCTCGGCCAGGGGCTGGTCGCGCACCACAAGCTGCGCAATCAGGTCCGACGCCACCAACAGTGATCTCTCACCGGCGTCTACCGAGTCGCGCGTGTGCATGCCGGTATTGCTGGGGTAGCCCTTGCGACGCATGGCCGCGCTGACAATGCCGTCGACCTGCTCGCCGACGGGGGCCTGCGGCTCGCCCTTGATGTCAAGTTGATCCCACAGAGCGAACAGCAGGCTGGCGAACGGGTCGACGTCTTCTTTGTGGGCCCAGCCGTTGAACCAGCTTACACCCGCGCCAGCGCGGCGCAGATGGCTGTCAATCAGCTTGAGTTGGGTTGTCTTGCCAGCGCCGTGGCTGCCGGTGACAAGGGCCGTGCGCAGTGTGCTCTTGCCCTCTTCCAGCAGCATATACGAGGCGGCCTGCGCTGCGTCGTCGCATAACTCGTACGCGAAGACCGGCATGCCGTCGGCTGTAAGCTTCGTGTCGGCGCTGGTGGACATCAGCTGACATTGTGAGCCCCGCGCGAGTGTATGTCGAGGACGCTGTTTGGATTGGACGACGCTTAAAAGATGCAGCCCGATCGGCGTGGGGTCCGATCGGGCTGCGCTGTCGATTGGGTCGCTCAGGAGAGAACGTGCCCGCTCGCTAAGGATAATACGGCTCGCAACGAGAAAAGTTCAAACCATTTTTCAATTAACCTTTCGCATAATCGCAAACTGTCACGCCCGCGTCACATCAAATACGCGTGAATCGGTCTCTATGGCAGGTTTCCGACCTGCTTTGCATGTCGTCGTAATACACCAAAGCCCAGACAAGCCAGCCTCAGCACAAGCAGCAACCCGCCCTGACGGGTGCTGCCGCTGCGTTTGGGTTTACCCTAAAGCGTTTGTGTTGAGCTACGCGGACAATCAAGCATTCTCGTAAGCGATATCAACGAATAGCTTGAACCGGCCCTTGGCGAGCACGCGGCCACCTACTCGCGCCTCGGCTTCGAACAACCCCATGCCATCCATGCGCTTTAGGCAGTCGCCAGTGACCTCAATAGTCTCGCCCACAGCAGCACGCCCGTGAACTACGACTCCGGTCAGCCCCGTCAGGTACCCCCGCTGGACTTTGCCGCCTTTCGATTGCGCGTACATGGCATCGCCGGCCGCGATCGTCTGCGCAATGACCTCAAGCAAGGCCGCTTCGTCCAGCCCTTCCTCCGACACAAACGGGTCGCCGGCTCGTACTTCGCGGATTGCGCGGATGCGCTCCGGGCCGTACTCAGCAACGGCGTCAATCAACACCATCGGTGGGCGGTGCGGTATCAGTTCTCGGAAGCCCTGCGGGTCCATGCGAATGTGATAAGAAGAGGCGCCTGCAAGGGCAAGCGGGCGCTTGCATCCTTGACACTAAGCGGCACTGCCGCGAGACTTGAGGGGCTCAGGGGCTTGTCACATATCACGAGGGCTTTCGTGGACCTTCCCGCCATTGCCGCAGCCGAAGGTTACTGCGTCGTCGTACCTACGTACAACAACCGCAACACGGTGCTGGACGTTGTACGCAAGGTCCTGCAGGTCGCTGAGACGGTCATTGTGGTGGATGACGGCTGCACCGATGACACCGCTGAGCTGCTCAAAGACGAACCCATCGTCTACGTGCGCCATAAACACAATAAGGGCAAGGGTGTTGCCTTGCGCACGGGTTTCAAGAAGGCACTTGAACTTGGCTATCACCACGCCGTAACCATCGATTCCGACGGGCAGCACTACCCCGACGAGATTCCGCGTCTCGTGCGTGAATCGCAGGCCAACCCGGACGCGATCGTCATCGGCGTCCGCGACATGAGCGGACAGCACGTGCCCGGCGCAAGCAGCTTCGGGCGCATGTTCAGCAACTACTGGCTGAAGGTCGCCACCGGCGTCGACGTCGGCGACACGCAATCCGGCTTTCGCGTTTACCCGCTGCGCCACGTCACGCGCCTGCGCTGCTGGTCGCGCAAGTTCACCTACGAATGCGAAGTCATCATCCGCGCGGCCTGGGGCGGCTGCGGCATCCTGAACGTCCCCGTGAAAGTCTACTACCCGCCAAAGGCCGAGCGCGTCAGCCACTTTAAGCCGTTCATCGACAACGTGCGTTTCTCGTGCCTGTACCTGTACATGAATTTCTCGCACCTGCTGGTGCCGCTGCCGCACAAACGTCTGGTGCGCCGCGACGAGCCCCTGTGGCAGGGCAGCTTGGGCGCTTCTATGAAGGCCGCGTGGCACCGTGCACGCAAGCTGGCCGCACTGCCCGAAAACCTGGAGATGATCGGCGGGCCGATCAAACGCTTTCGGGCGCTGATGCGCTATCTGGTGCACGAAAAGAACACGCCCGGCGAGCTCGGGCTGGCCGTCGGCATCGGTGCGTTCTGGGGCTGCAGCCCCTGGATCGGGTTCCACTGGATCCTCGCGCTTTACTCCGCCACACGCCAGCACCTCAACCGCATCGCCTGCGTAGCCGCGACCAACGTCAGCTTCGGGCCGTTAACGGGCGTAATCGCGATTGCCAGCATCTGGCTGGGCAAGACGCTGCTGGGGCAGCCGTTCCTGATCCCGCGCACCACGAACTGGCGAGTCCTCAGCAACTTCGCCTGGGACAGCCTCGGCGCGTGGGTGTTGGGCAGCATTATCATCGGGCTCGCCGCCAGCTTCGCCTTCGGGCTGAGCACGCTCTACGGCATCCGCGCCCTGCGTCGCCGCAAGACCGAGCAGCACACCAAAGCCCAGACACCCGAACCCACAGAACCGGCCGCAGAGCCCACCAGAGAACAATCCCCCCAACCCCAAGGCAGCACGGCCTAGCTGCGGGCGAGGCCACCGGTGCCTTGTGCAGCAAGTTCCCTGACGATGAAGAACTCGATATCATCCCGGTCCAATCGGGAGAATACTCGTGTTTCGACTACTGACGCCTATCGTTTTACTTTGCGCTGGACTGATTGCCGGATCACTCTACGCGGCCGAGATTGTTGTGACCACGACGTCGATGTCCATTGACGTGCCGGGGGCGGCGTTCATCAGCCAGGATCCTAACGGCCGCAGCGGGCTGTATGACCCGAACACGCTGGAGATCAGCAACCTGCCGGGTACGGACGGGTTGATCAGCCTGCCCGAGGCGATCATCGCCGCCAATAACACGGCCGGCGCGGACACGATCATCCTGGGCGCGCAGACGTACACGATCAACGCGCCAAACAATTACTGGTACGGCCCGACCGGGCTCCCGCCGATCACCAGCGACATCACGATCGAAGGCAACGGCGCAATCATTGAGCGCAACACCGCCAGTGCAAACTTCCGCCTGTTCTTCGTGATGGGCGGCTTTCATACCGGAGGCACGGGGAAGGTGGCCGTCAGTGCCGGCAACCTGACGCTACGCAATCTCACACTGCGGAATGGCTTGGCGCGTGGCGGAGACGGCGGGCGCGGCTCGGACAATTCGCCCGACTTCTGGGGCGGCGGGGGCGGAGGATTGGGTGCCGGAGGAGGGGTCTTCAATCAGGGGACGCTGACACTGGACTCCTGCACACTGATGAACAACTCGGCCGTGGGTGGGGATGGACGGGGACTGTTTGCGCCCCCGCAGAGTTTCCATGGAGGTGCGGGGGGCGGCATGGGTGGTGCGGGTGATGATGCGGGCATCAAGCCGCGCGGCGGCGGCTTCTTCAATCGCTCGTTCTTGGGAACCGAAGCCGGGGTGGACGGCGGAGCCAGCGTGTTCGGGGGCAATGGAGTGCCGAGTTCCACTATCTCATCGTGCGGTGGTGGCGGTGGCTTTGGACCGGCCGACGCTGGCATTGGCGCCCAAGGTACCAACGGAGGCGGGAATTGTGGCACGACCTCCGCATTCTCCACATCAGGCGGTGCGTTCGGGGGTGGCGGCGGCGATCTCAACGGAACCGCTGGAGGCGGCGTGGGCGGGGGTGGCTCCGGTACAACTTACACTGTCGCAGTGGGCGGTGGCGGCGGCTTCGGCGGCGGCGGCGGCGGCGGCGGCACTGGCGGTGGTGGCCGCGGCGGCTTCGGCGGCGGGGGAGGGGGCGGTGGCTATGCCGCCTCCGTTCCGGCAAGCGGAGTAAGCGGTGTTTCTGCGTTCGGCGGTGGCGCTGGCGGCAGTGGCGCCCCGACGGGGCGCGGTGGCGGTGGCGGCGCCGGCATGGGAGGCGCGGTGTTCAACCACACAGGCACGATTACGGTTATCAACTGCACCCTGACTCAAAACGCGGCCCAGGGCGGGAACTCCAGCAACGGCGAGAGCGGCGGCGCCTACGGCGGCGCCATCCTCAACCTCAACGGTAGCGTGCTCATCGCCAGCAGCACTCTGTTTGGCAACTCGATTGCGCCGGGTACCAGTTCGATTCAGGTCTATACCGGCAGCGGCGGCGGCGCGGTGTTCAGCATCGCGCTTAGTGGAGCGGCAGTGCAGGACGGCGCGGTCAGCGCAAGCTGCGCGATCGAAAACAGCATTCTGTCCGGCTCTTCTTTTGGCACCGGGGCCTCAAATCAGGACCTCGAAACAAACGGAGGCACCCTCACTGTGGACGGCGCCAGCATCATCGGCGGTAGCCCAAACCTTGGGGCACTGACCGACAACGGCGGCTACACGCAGACCATGCTGCCGAATGCCGGCAGCCCGGCCATCGACAGCGGCGACAACGCGGCCGCCAATCTGCCGATGCGTGACCAGCGCGGTGTAACGCGCATCAAGAATGGCACCGTCGACGTCGGCGCCGTCGAGTCCGGCGCCAACGAAGCGCCAACGATCATTGCGCCCGTTTCCCTCACAATCGCGCAGAGCACGCCGCACACCTTCGTCGGTTCGCTCAGCATCGCCGACGACGCGGCCTGGGGCGCGGCGTTGCAGCTCACGCTGACGGCGACACAGGGCACGATGACGCTGGCACAGACCACCGGGCTCAGCTTCACAACCGGTACCGGTGCCGCTGACGCGACCATGGTGTTCACCGGCGATCTCGACGCCATCAACGCAGCCCTTGACGGTGCGCAGTTCAACCCGACCACCGGCTACCTCGGCGCCGCGAGCCTGCAGATCGACGTGGATGACCAGGGCAATACCGGCCCTGGCGGCGCGCTTACAGATAGCGAAATGGTGAGCATCACCGTCGCAACAGCCAACATCGGGCCGACCATCACTGCGCCCGCCACGCTCGGCGTTGCCATCAGCGGCTCGCATGCGTTCACCGGGGCCGAGCTGAACGTGACCGACCCGGACGCTGGGGCAAGCGACATCGAACTCAGTCTCAGCTGCACGAACGGCACCATGACTCTCGCTGGCATCGCGGGGCTCAGCTTCACCACCGGCGACGGCACAGGCGACGTAAGCATGGTCTTTACCGGCACAGTGGCCGACATCAACGCGGCGCTGGCAGGCATGAGCTACGATCCCACGACGGCCTACACCGGCCCGGCAACCATGCAGATTATAGCTGACGACATGGGCAACACCGGCGCGGGTGGTGCGCTACAAGATTCGCACACCATCAATATCACCGTCGCCAACCTGCCGGAGATCACGCTGCTGCGAAGCGGAGTCTCTATCGCCGACGGCGGTGGCGACAACGCATATAGCACGGGCGAGCCGGTCGCGCGCACCTACACCATTCAGAATGACGGCGTAACGCCGCTGACCATCGGCACGATCAACTTCTCCCACGAAAGCAACTGTACCGTCGCACTGACCACCGCGCCCGCTGCGGCAGTCGCACCCGGCGCGACAAGCGACTTCACCATCACCATCACACCGGGAACAAACGGCTTCTTCTCATTTGATTTCACCATCGACAGCGACGATGCAGACGAGAACCCCTATGATGTTCACGTGGTGGGCACGACCGTCACCGGCACCACGGACGAAGGCGACGACGACGAGTCATGCAGCACCGGCATCGGTTCGGGCTTCGTCTGGCTGGCGCTGCTTGGGCTGTTCGCGATTCTCGGCGTGCGCCTGCGCCGAATTGCATAGGCACGTTCCCAATCATTGATGTTTCAACTATCCTCCCGGCAATACCGGGAGGATTCTCATGCTTCGACTGCTGACCCTGATTGCCGTACTATGTTCGGCCCAGCTCACTGCGGCTACCTTTACGGTAACTACCGCCGCCGATTCCGGCGCAGGCTCACTTCGTGACGCCGTCGACCAGGCTGAGGCCAACGCCGGGCCTGACACGATCGATTTCAACATAGGCGCGGCGACGCCGATTGAGCTCAGCACGATGGACCTGACCAAAGGCTACGGCAAGACGGCCATCGTGATCGACAGCGAGATCGACATCGACGCGACCAGCTCGGCGTTTGCGGTCATCATCACGCGCGCGGCCGCGGCGCCGGAGATGCGCCTGTTCGGCATCGGCCCGAACGCGGTCGTGACCATGACCGGGCTGACACTCGACGGCGGCATCGCCCGTGGCGGCAACGGCGGCGCGGGCGTGAATGCGCTTCTTGTGGGCGGCGGCGGCGCCGGGATGGGCGGCGCGATCTACATCTACCAAGGCGATCTGACACTCCAGAACTGCACACTGAGCAATAGCCAGGCGGTCGGCGGATCAGGCAATTCGGCATCCGCCGGCCCAAACGCGAACGGGGGCGGGGGTGGAGGCAGTTCCAGCTTCAACGGCGGTAACTTTACCGGAACTGCCAGCAACTCGGGGGCCGGCGGCGGCGGGATCGCAGGTGACGCGCCGAATTCCAACGGCGGGGTGGGCGGCGCAAACCAGAACGGTACCCAAGCCTCAGGCAATACGAGCGGGACGCTCGGCGGAGGCGGAGGCGGCGGCAACAGTGGAGCCGACGGTACGGACCCGAGTGCCGGCGGATTCGGAGGCGGCGGCGGCGGTGGCTACTCCCACAGTATCTCGATGGGCGACGGCGGTTTCGGCGCCGGCGGCGGAGCCAACGGTGGCGTTGGCGGCGGCGGCGATGGCGGATTCGGCGGGGGCGGCGGCGGCAACAGCGGCAGCAGCTTGCCTGGACTCGGCGGCTATGGCGCGGGCAACGGCACAGTCAACGGCAGCGGGCTCAAGGGTGGCGGCGGCGCAGGCATGGGAGGCGCAGTCTTCAACCACGCTGGTACGCTGACCATCGATAACTGCACCTTCTTAAGCAACACAGCCACGGGTGGCACCGGCGGCAACGCCGGACAGGGTCTCGGCGGCGCTATCTTCGCCCGCAACGGCTCAATCGACCTCGCGACGACCTCGACGTTCAGTTCCAACTCGGCGACTTCGAACGGTCAGGACATGTTCATTGTAGGCGACGGCGCCAGCGTGACTCTCACCGGGGTGGTGATCCCAACGGCCTACCTGACATCCGACCAGATCAACGGCGGCCAGGTATCCCTTCCGTGGGAGTGGAACTCGCCGCCGGTAATCAGCGTGCCGTCACGACAGGCGCTTGATGGTTCCGGCTCCGTGGTGTTGTCGCAGGCAAACAGCAACGCGGTCGAGATCACCGATGCCGATGCGGGCTCATACCAGTTCACAGTATATCTCAGCCTCACGGCCGGTTCGATCGAAGTTGTGCTTGCATCCGGCGTAACCGTCACGGGTGGTGCGAACCAGACGAACTTCGTCGTTATTGACGGCACCCTCACCGAGATCAACGCGGCGCTTGACGGGCTTATCGTGACTCTCGCCGTCGGAGCGTCCGGCCAACTCGATATCTGGGTAGACGACCACGGCGGGGGGCTCGGCGACACCTATCGACGAATCACCAGCGCCACAGTGCTGCTTGGACCGGACCCAAATCCCGGCTCAGGCGGAGACGCTGGCGGAGACGGTGGCGACGAAGGCTGCACCACCGGCACGGGCCGTGGCTATGTCTGGCTGACTCTGCTCGCGCTCTTCGCAATCGTTGCCTTTAGGCTGCGACGGGCTTAGGCCGGTTGGGCTGCGCTTGCATGGTTCCGGCTTCATGATGTGCCGAACTTTCAGTGGGCGTCGCCCCGCGCTCAGTTTCCGCGCGTGCAACACGTGCCTCATCTTTGGGGGCTTCAGGTTGGGGCGCGGGCGTTTGTGTTTCGGTCATGGCGTGCTGCTGCATGTGGCGCTCATACATGAAGCTCTCGACGGTCTCTTTGGCCATCTTCCAGGTGCGCTCGCGCAACTCGGTGATCTGCTTGGTCAGCGCGTCGATTTCACGACCGATACGAATTGACTCGGCCGGCTTGATGCGCCAGCGGAACTTGTCGGGCTCGCTGTGGACCATCGTCCGGTCGAAGTCCTGTTGATAGACGTCGAGGCTGGCCTCGTGCTGGGCAACCCGGCGCATGGGTGCTGGGCAGCATCATCATCGGGCTCACCGCCAGCTTCGCCTTCGGGCTAAGCACACTGTACGGCATCCGCGCCCTGCGCCGCCGCAAAGAACAGCAAGAGCACGTCAGTGACACGTCGGCAGAATCCGTAGAAGTAGTAGTCGCACCCACCCAAGAGCCGCAGGGTTCAACGGCCTGAAAACCAGAAAGTCAGCCTGAGTCAAGCGCACCTTCCCTGTTGCGGGCGCACAGGACAATGGAACAATCGCACTTTCTTGTATTTCAACAGGGAAATGAACGATGCTCCGTCTACTTCTGCTGTTCGCGTCAATCTGTCTTTTTGCCAGCTCAGCTTTCGCACAGCCCCAGCTGCTCAAGGACATCAACACCAATGGCTCGGCAGGTGGGTCCAATCCTGATCCATGGGTCAGTCTGGGTTCGGTGTTTGTGTTCAGGGCAGACTCGCCGACGCAGGGCACAGAAGTATTCGCGTCCGACGGGACACAGGCTGGCACGGTGTTGCTCGCGGACATCTACCCGGGCACCAACGGTTCCAGCCCCTACTACATGGGCAAAGCCGGTAGCTTCGCCATCTTCAGAGCCAATTCACCAAACGAAGGCACCGAAGTCTGGACGACAGACGGAACGCCTGGCGGCACACAACTTCTGGTGGACATCAACCCGGGAACTGCCAGCGGGTCTCCGCAGAACTGGGTTGAGGCGGGGGGGCTGGTGTACTTCACGGCCTACAACCCGACGAGCGGTGGCGAAGTCTGGCGTACTGACGGTACCGTGGCCGGCACCTTTCTGCTCAAAGATATCAATACGGGGAGTGGCAATTCCGACCCCCTGAATCTCACCGACTTCAACGGTGATCTTCTGTTCACAGCCGTTGAATCCAGCAGCAGAGCCATCTGGCTGAGTGACGGCACAACCGCCAACACCAACATGGTCGTCGACATCTACGCCGGCAACATCAACGGCGAATACGACGACTTCACCTGCACCAGCTCGTTCTTTGTCTGGAAAGGCAACAACAGCACGAATGGGACGGACCTGTGGGTGAGCGACGGGACCAGCGCAGGCACATTCTGCGCGGACATTGCGACGGGCGCTGGTCACTCAAGCCCGCAGCAGTTTCGTTCTATCGGGAGCAAGGTCTATCTGACCGCCGATGACGGAACAACCGGGCTCGAGCCCTGGGTAACCGATGGAACGCAAGCCGGCACCATCCCACTAGGCGACATCAACACCTCCGGTGATTCGATTGCCTCCGGGTTCTACGAATTCAGCGGGCGGGTCTACTTTGCCGCAGAGGATTCGGCGGGAGACTTTGAACTCTGGAGTACAGACGGTACAGCCGCAAACACTGCACTGTTCAAAGACCTGAACACTTCCGGGTCATCGCTGCCGGGAGGCTTCCGTACCGTAGGCTCAAACATGGTCTTCATCGCAACAACCCCGACAACCGGTGCAGAGTTGTGGACCAGCGACGGCACACCCGGCGGAACTATGCTGCTTG
>JAGQRE010000044.1 GCA_020425695.1 Planctomycetota bacterium | reverse complement strand
TTTGCTGCGACGATTCGGCTTCGCTTTCGCTCAGCCGCACAGGCAATCCTGCCTGTGGTCGCGGCGACTTTGCTGCGACGATTCGGCTTCGCTTTCGCTCAGCCGCACAGGCAGGATTGCCTGTGCCACGCGAAATCGGTCGGGGGCACGCTGATGCGTGCCCCCGTGGCCCGGGTATGGGGGAGCGACCGACGAGGTCGACGCCCGGGCCGATGCTTTTGCGAACGAAGCGCCCGCTTTACTTAGTGATCCGTGGCTGACTCCAGTTTACTTTGTGCCGCAAAGTAAATCGGCAGGATGCGTGGGCGCCTTTAACGGAATGTCGCTAAAACCCTTTAAAATATGGGTTTGATGGCAATTGGACGCGGATTATCGGACAGAAGTTGCGGATATCGCTGCGGGCTACGGGTGTTCAATCTGGCGTCATGAACTTCCCCGTTGCGAAGCAGCCCTTTCCTCGCGTAAATAGGGGCATACGGAGTTCAACATGACCGCCACACTGCGCTGGAATCGCCTCAGCATCAACGCCGACGGCGACGCTGCCTTCAAGGCCGCCGTCGAGGAGAACTTTTCCAAGCTGCTTAAGCTGCCCTTTGACGAGCTCGAGCTTGATTTCGGCGCGTGCAAGAACCTTGGCGAGCCCGCGTTTCAGGTGATTGGGCCGGAGCTGGCGAAGGCGGCCGGCGGCAAGAAGCTGGCGGTGCGCATCCCGGAAGAGCTGGCCTCGTACTTTCAGGGCACGGGGCTGCACGGGCTGATTGAAGTGTCGGTCATTGAACACATGACCGGTGCAGTCAAGCCGGGCACGGAAGACTCGACGCCTGACCTTGACGACCTTGAACCGGACGAAGAAGAAGACGCACGCGACGAAACGCACCCGCCCGGCGACGATATTAATCAGACCAAGATTCAGACCCGCGCGGCCAACGGCGGCATCGTGGATGAAGAAGACGGCCACCGCTATTTGATCGGCGACGAAATCGTGATCGGGCGCGAGCCGCCCAGCGAGCCGGTGTTTGCTATCCCGACGATCAGCAAGCGGCACTTCCGCGTGTTCCGCCAGGGGCCGGGCTATTTCATTGAGGACATGCGCAGCACTAACGGCACGTACCTGAACGGCAACCCGCTGACGCAGCCGCAACCGCTGGGTGAAGGCGACGAGATTGTCGTCGCGATTACGCTGAAGCACCCGGACGGCGCGAAGCGGTTCAAGTTTTCGCTGAAGGATTAGGCGGTAGGGGGTCAGACCCTGATTCCGGCAAGCCGGAAACAGGGTCTGACCCCTTTTTCTAGTCGTTCGATTCCTCAAACAACCGCGCGGCCGTTTTTACGACCTTCAGGTGGTAGGCCTTGCGTTTCTCCTCAGGCCAGCTTCCCGGGCACTCGACGACAATGGCCGTGCACTTGTAGGTTGCCCAGGCGTAGAACCCGAGCCCGTAGATTTTCATGAAGGCCATCATGGCGAGGGTTTTGCCGTCTGGGTTCAGCAGCCCGTCTTCGCCTTTCACCATCATGAACTGTGGTTCCGGGTCGAACTCGTATTCGTCTTTGAGCGCGTCGACGATGCGGCGGCCGATGTCGTCGTCGGGGCCGTGCTGGATCAGGTAGGGCGCGGTGCCGTCCGGGTCTTCGTGTAAATCCAGCAGGAACTTCGGCGGGTTGTCGGCCAGCCATTGTTTGATCGTCTCGGCCTCGGGGCAGTCGTCGCGCCCGAACATGCGGTTGAGGTCGCGCCCGTCTTCAAGGTGGCGGCGGTTGTTCTCAATGCCCCACGGGTTGCAGGGGCCGTAAACGGTGAAGCCAAGCGCTTCGAGGTCGGGCTTGATGAGGTAGCCAGAAGGCTCGTTCCCATGCACGCCGGTGGTAACAATAAAGCCGGGGTGGCTCGGTGTTTCCGGTTCGGGGTCGCGCTCGGATTCTGGCTCAGGCGTCGGGTTGCAGGCAGAATCGTCAGCAACAACCGGCGCAGGGTCATCACCACGAGGCGCAGGCGTACGCGAACCAGCGCACGCAGCAATAGCAAGAATCGACAGGCCAATCAGAAAGAACGGTATGGTTTTCACGGGCAGGCCTCCAAGGCGTACTATAGTGGAGAAGGTCGTATGGGAACGAGTACTTGTCTGAAATGCACGCGGAAGCCGAACTCACCAAGCAGCCCTACGGATTCAGACATCCGAATCCGCAACGGCGTAGTTGGCGACGTCGCACCGGTTGGGTTCTGACGTGCATAGGTTTTGCGGCAGGGCTCTATGCCTGGGTTATGGCGAATCTGGTTGGTTACGTTCCGTGGGTTGAAGCGAAAGCCACTGCAGTCTGGACGGGAACCGGCGTTGGAGCCTTGTTCGTTTGTGGCGTCGGCTGCCTTGTTTTCCCACGCAAGCGGCCAGGCTTGGCAACGACGATGATGGTGGTTCTGTCGCTGTTGACGTTGACCAGCCTTTACTCGCTGAAAGGCGCGGTTGATCGCCACGTGAAGCGGACGGAAAGTGACTCCAGCAGTGAGCGCTAACGATCCGAATGGTTCGCTGTTCTGTTGGCTCGGCCTGATCGGCAACGCGATCGTGGCGATTGGGATACTCACTTATCTGTTGGCGCCGGTGGTTGGTATCAGCCTGCCGATATCGCCTCTGATGGTGCCGGGCGCACTTGTCTTCTGCATCTTGTGCTGGCTGCTGTCTGCGGCTGTGTATGGCCGGAATTCGAAGAAAGTCGATTCGGATGCAATGGGGGTTGCGCTGGGTCTGGCTCTGCTAGTGCCCGTCGGGTTGGATCTGCTGCTTACAATCGCGGCCGTAATGCTAGCCCCCATGGGCTAGGCATCCGAAGTTGATCGGCTCCCAATGTCTGAACCGCTGACAGCGAGTAAAGTCCCATCGCAGCCTGTACGGCGTGCGATCTTGTGGGTGCCTGTTGTCTTCAACCTGACGGCTATGGCGGTGGGTTTGTTGGTCGCCTCTGGCTCAGATTGGATTCTCACTGTCGTACTGGTGGAGGTGTTTGGTGTCGCAGTTTCATTCGTGGCCTATCAGACGCTGGCCAAGCCGACCAACCGCTACGACAGAACCGCCGTTCTGCTGGCGATTTTGACGATGTTGGTGTCCACCTTTTTCATTGGCGGGAGGATGGACTTGTGACGGGGTGGCTTGGGAGGGTCGTTTTTGTCACCACCGTGAAACTGCTAGAATCATTCCATGAATACGATCAGGCAGACGTACTCCTCGAAGTTTAGCGATGTCGTCTTGACGCTCATTGCCGCTGCGCCGGGTGCGGTAGCGATAGGCGGTTGGCTGCGCCTGATATTCGGTGGGTCGTTTGAAGCGTGGCTTGCGTGGGAGTCGATTGCAATCCTGCTGTTGCTCGCCGCGTTCATTGGGCGCAGGCGCTTGAAGTCTTACAACACAGAAGGTCAGGAACCGCTGTATGTGGTTAGCATCCTTCTGAGTCTGCCGGCCTTCTTGGCTATGCTGGTTATCAGTCTGCTCGTTGTGTACGCCATGATGTTGAGGCTTTAGCGGACTAAAGCAGATCGCTATCAATATCAGTGATGCTAGCGCAGCCGGCTAGTTGCGTGGCCCGGGTGAAGTCTTCTTGGTAGATTTCGAGCACTCTTCTTACTCCGGCTTCGCCTGCTACGGCGAGGCCCCAGAGGATTGGGCGCCCTATCAGCACGGCCTTTGCGCCCAATGCGAGGGCTCGCAGGATGTCGGCGCCCCACTCGATGCCGCCGTCTACCAGTACGGGAATTCGGTCTTCCACGCCCGCGACGACTTCCGGCAGGGCGCGGGCGCTGGCGATTGACGCGTCAAGTTGACGCCCGCCGTGGTTGCTGACGATGACTCCTGCACAGCCCGCGTCGGCCGCGCGTTTTGCGTCATCGCCGCGTACGATGCCCTTCAGCAGGACCGGCAGCTTGGTCAGTGAACGAATCCAGTCGATGTCATCCCACGTCAGCGATGCGTCCTGCCGTGTGCGGAACAACTCGGCGAGTTCGCTGCCGTCAGAGGCAACGGAGCCAGACCCTGCATAGCGGTCAAGGTTCGCGCGGGTCAGCCCCTTCGGCAGGTCGAAGGCGTTGCGCTCGTCGGCGAGGCGACGCCCGAGTACTGGCGCGTCTACAGTGACGACAAGTGCGCGGTAGCCGGCTGCCTCGGCACGCTGGATCAGGTCTTTCGTGATCTCCCGGTCGCGGTGGCAGTACAGCTGGAACCAGAGTGGTGCGCGTTTGACGCCCGCGATCTCTTCCAGCGCGACGTTTGCCATGGTGGAAACGACTAGTGGCACGCCGCTCGCGGCCGATGCGCGGGCCGTTGCGAGTTCGCCGACTGGGTGCGCCAGACGCTGGTAGGCCATGGGCGCGATCATGGCCGGGAACGGAAGCTTCAGCCCAAGCAGTTCCGTTGACGTGTCAACTTTGCTGACATCAACCAGTACGCGATGGCGAATCTCCAGCGCGTCCCAGGCTGCACGGTTGCGGCGCTTGAGTTTTTGGGCGTCGGAGCCGCTGATGAAGTAATCGTAAGCGCTGCGCTCAAGCGCTTGCCTGGCCGCTTTGCGGAAGTCGTTGGGTGTCAGCAGATTGCCGGGGTCATCCATGTTGCACCGAAGGCTTACGATAACTTTGAGCAACGAAGGGGTCAGACCCTGTTTTCGCCCGGGTGGTCCCCAGAGATCGGGTTGCGCAGTCAGCGAAAACAGGGTCTGACCCCCTTCCACGCTTTTACACAAGCCCGTTCTAGCTATCGTCAGCGGTCATGAACGATCGAACAACCATAGAAGACTGGGAACTCAAAACACTCGCGCCGTTTGCCATGAAGGCGCGCGAATCACAGGGACGTCGCAGCCCCGAAGACGAGCACCCGTATCGCACATGCTTCCAGCGCGACCGCGACCGGGTGATTCACTGCGCGGCCTTCCGCCGCCTTGAGTACAAAACGCAGGTCTTCCTGAACTGGAGCGGCGACCACTTCCGTACGCGCCTGACGCACACGATCGAAGTCGCGCAGGCCGCACGCACGATATCCCGCAGCCTTGGGCTCAACGAAGACCTGACGGAGGCGATCTCGCTGGCGCACGACCTCGGACACACTCCTTTCGGCCACGCGGGCGAGCGCGCGATGCGCGAGCTGATGAAGGACCACGGCGGCTACGAGCACAACGGGCAAAGCCTGCGCATCGTCGATGAGATTGAGCGCCACTATCTGCCGCGTTTTGCCGGGCTGAACCCGACGCACGAATTGCGCTACGGGCTGATGAAACACCGCACCGATTACGACAAGCCGTTGTTCCGCGGGCTGGAAGAACGCGAGTCGCCGAGCCTTGAGGCGCAGGTCGCGAACTACGCCGACGAGATCAGCTACAACGCCCACGACACTGACGACGGCTTGTACTCAGGGCTGCTGAAGTGGGAGGCCGCCCGCGACAGTGAATTGTTCTGCGAGGCCGAGGAATACGCCAAGCAGAATGTACCTGAGGGCGAAAGTGATTTGCTGCGCTATCAGGTGGTGCGTCGCCTGAAAGAGTTGCAGGTGACGGATCTGCTTGAGAACACAAGCGAGAAGTTGAAAGCGCTGAATTTTCAGAGTGCGCGCGAAGTGTTGGAGCACCAGAGCAAAGAGTCCATCGTCGATTTCAGCCCCGAGTTCAAGGACAAGGTGAAGGGGCTGAAACTGATGCTGTACAACAAGCTGTACATGCACCGGCACGTGCGGCGCGGCATGGAGAAAAGCACACGCTTCATGCGCGAGATGTTTGAGCGCTACATCAGCGAGCCGTACCTGATGCCCGGTGGTTTCCACAAGCGCATGAGCGAGGGCGAGAACGTGTATCGAGTCGTGTGCGACTACATATCCGGCATGACCGACCGTTACGCGCTTGAGCAGTACAAGAAGCTGTTTGATCCTGATACTTGGTAGAGCCCCGGCCGAAAGGCCGGGGGCACGCGGCTCGCCGCGTGAACGACACACGGTATTCGATACAAACGCCTTGCGGCGTTTGCCCCCGGCCTTTCGGCCGGGGCTCTAGTTTCGCGACGAAGGAGACATCCATGTCGAAAGACATCCAGATTGTAAGCAGTGACAACGCGCCCAAGGCCATTGGGCCTTACAGCCAGGCGATCAGTGCCAATGGCATGCTGTTTTGCAGCGGCCAGATACCACTTGACGCGTCAACCGGTGAGCTTGTGGGTGAGACGGCCGGTGAGCAGACGGTGAAAGTCATGGCGAACCTGCTGGCTGTGTTGAATGCCAGCGGCTGCGATTTCAGCAACGTCGTGAAGACCACGATCTTCCTGAAAGACATGAACGACTTCGCCAGCGTCAACGACGCCTACGCCGCAGCCATGGGCGACCACCGCCCCGCCCGAGCAACGGTAGAAGTCGCCCGCCTGCCCAAGGACGTAAAGGTAGAAATCGACTGCATTGCGGTTTTGGGCTAGGTATGTGACTGCCGAACTGCGGCGCGCAACGACGCCAAGAGCGCGACGGGCGCAACGAACTGCAAAGGCCAAAGCAACCATAGGTTCACATCCATACACATGCGGACCACAGCGCCCGCAGTGCAACTATGTGTACAGATGTCCACCTATGGTTGCATTGGCAGTGCGTCGCATCGTCGCGTGCCGCGGTGGCTTTTAGCTGTTGCTGAAAGCTTTTTGTTCGGCTTCGGTTAGTGGCTGCATCAGCCTGCGCAAGGCCGCTTCGGCTTTGGCGGCGTCTTCGCCTTCCTTGAAATTGAACGTTACTGTGCCGCCTGAGGCGTAGACGTTCAGCTCCCACAATTCGCCCGGCTGTTCGGGGCGCCCGATGCTGTAGATTTTCCGGAAGTCGAGCTCACGGTCGATCAGTTGCTTACGCTTGGCAGTGATATTGCGGTACTCGTGCCACGTGAGTTTCAACTCGTCGGCCGCGACTTCACTTACGCCGATGGCATCGAACGCCAGCGCTTCGTTCAGTTGGCGCGCGGCTGTGGTGCGGGTCTCGGCCAATTTATAGGTCGGCGTGTCGGCGTAGGGGCCTACGGCGCAGGCGGTAAGCGTTAAGAGCAGCACTCCGAGGAACATCGACCGGCAAAGTCGCCGGTCGACACAGGCAAGAATCGCCGAAAGCGATTGACGGCAGGGGCGTGCACCGCACGTCCGCCGTTCTGTGATACGCGATGCAAACGCAAGAAGTTTGCTGGTCATTGCAGCACCCGTTCCAGCCATTTGCCCAGGTCTTCGACCATCTTCTCGCTTACTTCGTGGGCGGCGTCGGGGTCGCTGAAGAAGTGGGTGTCCTTGAAGCCGGCCTCAGCGCATTTATCGAGACCTTCACGGGCGAGGTTCTCGCTCACGTTCGCATCCCGACCGCCGTGGAACTGCGCCAGTGCGACCGTTTCACGGGCGGTGGTTGGCACGTCATCGAGAAACTCATGCTTGAGCCGACCACCCAGTGAGGCCGCCGCTTTGAAACGTTCCGGGTGGTGCGGCGCGACGTAGCCGGACAGGTAGCCGCCCTGGCTGAAGCCGACGACGGCGCTGTGGCTGATCGGGTAGTCCTTGCGCACAAGGTCCTGCACGTTCAGCAGATGCTGCGCGCTGAGGGCCATACTCGCGCGCAGGTCGGGCTGGTCGCCGGTGTAGAGGTACCAGGCGTAGCCGATGCGGATTTTTTCGGGCTGGCGCATCTCGAAGGGGTAAACGCCGCGCGGAAAGACCCACATCCACGGGCGGTCAAGCAGCGCTGTCATGTAGCGGCGCATGATGTCGTGCGTGTGGCCCATGCCGTGAAGCGCCATCACCATCGGCCATGCGCGCCCCGCGTCGTAGCCTTTGGGCAGCACGAGCGTGTAGGGGCAATCAATGTTGAACGGTACATGCCCGCGTTTGGGTTCACTTGCCATGGGGCTGACTATAGCGGGTTGGGGTGTGCGGGCTCAACGGACTGTTGGTTGTCGTCGTCGGGCGCGTCGGCAGGCACGGTAATTTCGACCGGCTTCACAACTTCGGGTTCAGGCGCGCGTACGCGAGGCACGGGGTCGCGATGCAGCGGCGGATCAACTTCAGAGATCTCTTCACTTTTGAGGTAGATGGCCTTGCACAACTCGCGCAGGGTTTCGGCACGCACGATGTCGAGAACACGCACGCGCTGATCAAAGGCGCGTTCCAGCACGGCCGCGAGTTCCCACACATCGAAGTTTGTGACCTTGAGGTCACGAGCGATGCGATCAGTCGGCAACAAGCGAGTGTAGTCAGCGCCGATGGCTCGTCCGACGGCCAGCCGGAAGGCGCGTACGAAACTTTGCGGCACCTGGGTAAGTGCGCTGATGCCGGCCGTGAAGACTTCATCGGACTGCGGCTGACGCGAATCAACCAACTCACGGCGTTTGCGGCGACGGCGGATGGCGAGCGATTCGGTCAGTCCGAAGACAAAGACCGTCACTAGCGCCAGCAAAAGAAAGAACCCGACTTCGCCCATGGGGCCTCCATTCAACATTGTAGCAACGTCGACGGGTTGCGGGCTATTCCGGAGGCGGTTGTGCTGGAACGCGAAGAGGGGTCAGGCACTCTACGAGAGCCAGCAAACTGAAAAGGGGTCAGGCACTCTGCGAGAGCCAGACCCCTTTTCATCAAGCGCGCGCCTAGTCCTCAGTCGAGTAGGCGTTGTAGACCTCAAGCCAGCGGCGGACGATCATGTCCGTCGAGCTTTGGCCGTCGAAGCCGATGGTGTAGACCATGTCGTCCTTGGTGCGATCGGCCGTGCAGTAGCCATGCCAGATGTCCCACAGCTTGCCTGAGATGCCGGCCTTTGCGCTGCGGTCGTTGCTGCTTACAGCATCAATCAGCAGGTCGATGAACGCGCCCATGGTGGCCTTCTTTTCAACCTTGCTGGGCTCTGTGGTGACGGCCTTGGTGCGGGCGATGTTCAGTGTGCCGTCGCGCTTCAGGTCGTTGACGGCGTTGATCAGCGCGGGCTCGGTCGGCATGGCGCCGGTCTTGGCGTTCGGCGGCAGGTTTGCGTCCGGGTCGGCCGGTGGGTCGTCTTCACCCGGCATCGGGTCGGGGTTGTTGGGGTCGCGGCGATCCGGGTCACGGGTGAAGTCGCGGTTGTCGGTGCGGCGCTCGTTCTTGGCCTCGATCTCTGCCAGCGCTTTCATTGAGCCAAGGTCAACGAAGTTCAGAATGCGCACGTCCGCGCTGCCCTTTGGTGCGCCGAACCAGAACTCTTTGGTTTTGCCGCCGCCTTTGTAATCAATGAAGATCTTTTTCCCGAGGTACTTGGTGCCCGCGATCTCCACCGCGAAGCCGCCCTTTTCAGACTCGGTTTTTGCCTTATCCCACTTCAACTCGGCGGCGCCGAAGAAGTACTGTTTGATGTAGCCCATCACGCGCTGTTTCAGTGAATCCGGGCCGTGGGGGGCGTTGCCGTTGAAGCCGCCGGTGTAGCGCCCGTCATCACCCTTTTCCCAGTCGCCGACCGAGAACAGCGGGTGGTTCAGGAAGCTGCTGCCCTTATCGGGGTCTTCGACCAGCGCCTTGTTGTAGGCGGCGTAGGTTTGCCAGTCGAACATGCCTTCGATGGTCGCGGCGTTCTCGTTGGCGATGGCTGATTCAAGCGCGCTCGCCTGCTCCATGGCAGCGTTCAGCGGCTTTGAGATGGCTTCGTTCTCGGCCTTGCGTGCGGCGTCTTCCTTGGCGACCTGCTCACGTTTGGCGTCGTCGGCTTCCTTGCGCTTCTGTGCCGCGAAGTCTTCGGGCGACGGGCCGCTTGCCGCGAACACAGCAAAGACGATCAACCCAAGCACGATGACGCCGACAATCACGCCGACGATCAGCCCACTGTTGCTCTTTTTCGGCGGTGGACCGTAGCCGGGTTGTTGCTGCGCGCCCTGCATTTGTCCCATGGGGCTGCCTGCCGCCCTGGCGGGTCCGCGACCTGCCGGGCCTCTGGCGGCGCCCGGTCCACGCTTTGGGCCTGCTGCGCGTGCGGGGCCGCGTCCGGGAGGGCCACCGGCAGCGCGGGGGCCGCCTGCGGCACGGGCGCGTTTGGCCGGTGGCGCCGCGGCGCGCGCCGGGGCGCCCACCTGCACCATGCCACCGCACTGGGTGCACTGAAACTGGACACCGGCCTGCAGCCCGGTGCCGTCATATTCCATGCCACATCCTGGACAACTGATCGTGCTCATTGCTTGCCTCGGTTAACTACAGATAGACCAATATCTTATGAACGGGCCTGCGAGGCGGAAGTTCGGACTGAATCACATCCGCGTCACACGGGGTACCGCGAACGTAAGTGCCGGGCTAGACTGCGCTTGAATGCTGAGATGGAGCCCAGAATGGACGCGAAGACCGCACACGACAAAGCCCGTAGCCTGATTGAAGAAGCCAACGCCCTTGGCGGCGACGAGACCGTCAACTTGATCGAAAGTCACATTGCTCACAATTACGGGCTGCTCAGTCGCGACCCGGTCGTGAAGGCCGAGGGGGCCTGGCTGCACTGCAAGTCCGGCAAGAAGATCTTTGACGGCGTGGCGGCGTACTCGGCCGCGAACCTTGGGCACGGACACCCGCTTGTGCGGGAGGCGCTGAAAGCATTTCTGGGCAGCCATGCGCCGACGGTGCTGGGGCGTTTTATGGCCGACCCGTACCTGGCGCTGTTCGGGCGCAAGATCACGCAGATGACAGGCTTTGACAAGTTTCTGCCAGCCAATGGCGGCGTTGAAGGCCCCGAGGCCGCGATCAAGCTGGCCCGGCGCTGGGCGCATCAGGTGAAAGGCGTGAAGGGTACACCGCAGATTCTGTACGCCGATCGTTGCTTTCACGGGCGCACGCTGACGGTCACGCAGATGTTTGATGAAGACGACAAGGTCGCGCGCCAGGGTTTCGGCCCGTGGCCTGAGGGTTTTAAACGCATCGCGTACAACGACCTCGCGGCTGTTGAAGCAAGCGTCAACGAGAACACGGCGGCTGTGCTGGTTGAGCCGATCCAGGGTGAGGGCGGGATTAACATCCCGGATGAAGGCTACCTGCGCTCGTTGATTGAGCTTGGCAAGCGGCATAACTTCCTGGTGATCTTCGACGAGGTGCAGACCGGCTGGGCCCGCACCGGCGAGTTGTTCTGCTGGATGCACGAAGGCCCGGAAGCGCGCCCCGACATCATGTGCATTGGCAAGAGTGTGAGTGGGGGCTTCGCGCCCGTAGGCGGGATTCTCGCGAACGATGAACTGATGAGCCTGTTCGGCCCCGGCAGCCACGGCAGCACATTTGGCGGCTGCCCGATTTCGAGTTGCATCGCCTATGCCGCACTGAACGCGATTGAAGAAGAAAAACTGGTTGAGCAAGCACAAAAAAAGGGCGAGTGGTTGATGGAGCGCCTGAACGCCATCGCCGAGAAGGCCCCGCGCATCAAAGAGGTTCGCGGCAAGGGCATGATGTTCGGTATTGAGCTAACGCAGGACGGCCCGGACGGGCATCACTTCACGGAACTGTTGCTGGAAAAGGGCGCGATCATCAAAGACACGCACCACTGGGTGCTGCGCTTCACGCCACCAATCGTCGCGAGCAAAGAGGACCTGGAGTTCGCACTGGGCTGCCTCGAAGAAGTGTTCGTGGGGCAGACGGCCGACACCTAGTTTTTAGTAGCACAGGCATTCCTGCCTGTGCTACTGGCTGAACAGCAGTCAGGCGCAGCCATGAACGAAGCCGATTTCTTGGGCGTTCCTACACTTGAGCTGGCCAAAGCCGGGCAATTCGGATTGTTGTGTGCCGCCTGGGACCTGAAACTCGTGATGCCGGAGAGTACGCCGAAGATCATGCAGGAGGCGATGTGCCAGGGGAACATGCACGATGGCGTCGCGTATGTTGCAGGTTTGATCCAGCCTACAAGGGCCGACAACGGCAAAGAGATTACTGCCGCGTTTCACACTCTTCCCGACGCTCCTGATTCCAGGGAATACGCACTTAAGATACTCGGCCAGTATTGGTTGAAGCGAGTGGCTGCGGGCACGGACGCGGAAGTAGCGTACGTACTGGCAGCGGCCGACGTCGCGCATGCGAGGCTGGACTATCCAGCCGACCCATTCTCGACGATGTGTTACTTTCACGACATGTCTCAGTGGGATGGCGACAACGAGCCACCCTTACCCAACGCCATGCAGCGGGCTCGCGAATGGGCCTCGGAGTACTTGGCGGGCGACACTTCAGATCCGTAGTAAGGCGGGCAGGCTGGAAGCCCGCCCCACGACGCCGACAGGGACCTTGCGGTCCCTGTTTCTGGCAGCCGGTTCTTGTGTGGGGAGGCGCGGCCGCTGCTCGCTGTCAGATTCGGCGAGAAATGATTTCGATTGCCCGGCGTGACTACATGCCGCTGGCGGTGAAGCGTCGCCCGGTGCGGGTGTCGGCGACCTGCCGTGCGGTTTCCAATTCTTCGAAAGTCCACGCGGCCTCTTCGGCGACCTGGCTGACCAACGTGCACACGCCGCGCGCGCAGTACACCTCGTAGGTTGAGCCGTTGGCGTCGAGGGTCACCATCCAGCCGCCCGCCGGCGTGCGCGCGAGGAAAGTGATCTGTCCTTCGATCAAACGCCCGTCGTGTTCGACAGCGAGGAATTCGCCGACGCTGCACGTGCCGAGAGCTTTCAGAATGCGGAAGTTAGCAAGCATGGCCATCTCCTGTTCCAAGCTGCGAACAGTGTGACCGGCCGGTTTAAGGGCGGGGTTAAGCAAACGTTAATAGGGCGTGGGAGTTCGAAGTGGCGGGATACTAGACCGCAAACTCGATTTCGCTGCCGCGGACGTCGTCGTTGACCTGTTCGTCCTCGTACACGACTTTTCCGCGCACGATGGTGGTCAACGCGCGCCCGGTTAGCTTCTGGCCGTGCCACGGGCTCCAGCCGCATTTCGTGAGCTGGTCTTCGTTACGGACTTCGTGCACGGCCTTCGGGTCCACGATGGTCAGGTCGGCGTCATAGCCCGGCTGGATGAAACCCTTGCGCTTCATGGCGTAGGCCTTGGCCGGGTTCTCGCACATCCATTGCGCGACCTGTTCCAGCGTGCACATGCCGCGGCTTGACGCGTCAAGTATCAGCGCCAGTGAGTTCTCGACGGCCGGGATGCCCGCCGGTGCCTTCCAGATGCTCTGGCGTTTTTCAGCCGGCAGGTGCGGGGCGTGGTCCGTGGCGATCATGCCGATGCGCCCGCTGCGCAAGGCTTCCCACAGACCGCGGTTGTCGGCGCGGTACTTCAACGGCGGGTTCATCTTGGCGAGCGTGCCGAGCCCGTAGTTGTCTTCAACGTTCATCAGCAGATGGTGTGGGCACGCTTCGGTAGTGATCAGTGTGTCGCGCGGAATGAAAAGCTCACACTCGCGCGCGCTGCTGACGTGCAGAATGTGCGCGCGATGCTGGTACTTGCGCGCAAGACCCACAACGCGCTGGGTGGACTTGTACGCGATGTCGACATTGCGCCACGCCGTGTAGGCGCGCAGGTCGTCAATGTTTTCGTACTGCGCGCGGGTGGCCTTCATGTCGCCTTCGTCTTCGCAGTGGAATGCGATAACGCGTCGCTTGTCGGTCTCGGCGAAGATTTTCTCCAGCGCGTTCATGTCATCGACAAGCAGGTCGCCGGTGCTGGCCCCGAGGAAAACTTTGATGCCGCAGATGCGCTTCATGACTTTCAGGTCGGCAAGATTGGTGTTCGTCGCGCCGCCGAAGAAGCTCCAGTTTACGCGGCACTTGCGCGCTGCGATGGCGTGTTTGTTGTCGATCTCGCGCTGGTTGATCGCCAGCGGGATGGTGTTCGGCATCTCGCAGAAGCTGGTGACGCCGCCTTTGGCGCAGGCGCGGGTAGCCGTCTCAAGGTCTTCTTTGTGAGTCAGGCCCGGGTCACGGAAGTGAACCTGCGGGTCCACGATGCCCGGGAACAGGTGCAACCCCGACGCGTCAATCACGCGCGCGCCGCTGGTGTCAACGCGCGGTGCTACCTGCGAAATGAAAGGGCCGTCGGTACGGACTTCTAAGTTTTGAAAGCGCCCGTTGTGGTAGACCTGTGCGCCTCGAATCGCAAGTGAAGTCATTGGTGTCCTTCAGGCTAGCTCACACCCGCATGAATACACGCAGGATGATGACAAAGATTATCGCGGCGACGGCGATGCCTACCCAGACCCACTCAATCGGGCGGGCGTCCTGTTGCGCCGCGACGACTTCCCAGACGATCAGCCCGGCGAAGCCAACGATCGGCCACAAGCGCCACGCGTGAAACGGACGTTTGGGCTTTTGCTCGTTCATGGCTGCTCCGTCGTTCAGGTCGTCAGGTTGTCCTGCACCAAGCTTAGCTTAGTTCGATGCATGCGCGACCGGGCTTCAATTGTTGAACGTCATTGGCAGAAGTCAGCGCGCAAAAGCCAGCCTCTCGCAAAGTCCGCCAGGCTCGCCAAAAAAGGCAAAGCAACTGCAGCCTCACGCGGAGGCGCAGAGGCGCGGAGAACTGCCGTCAGGATTTTCAGGATGTTAAGGATGCGAGTTCATGGCAGCGCGCGTTGCGCATCCTTCATCATCCCGCATATCCCGATTGGCGTTTCTCGGCGTCTTGGCGGCTTAGCGCCTTGGCGTGAGTTCCGGGTTTCACCACAGAGCACACAGAGAGCACAGAGTAGTCATTCTCAGTGTGCTCTGTGCCCTCTGTGGTGAGTCTTGGCTTTTGCTGTTCACGTCGGCTGGCTTGTTACCTCTCGCCAAGTTCGCCAGGTCCGCAATAAGCACCGAAGGGGTCAGACCCTGTTTTCGCCGTGCGTATTCATACGGACCTCCGAAAGCCACTGGGGCGAAAACAGGGTCTGACCCCCTCACGCCACTTCCAGTCATCTTGCCGTGCACCGCCCGATTAGCCCACTTCCAGCGGCCCTTCGTCTCTGAGCCCTACCAGATCGTCGTGCCCCAGCAGACGGCAGACTTCGTCGGCCAGTTCTTCCGGGTCGGTGCGGGCGTTGATGGCCTTCACCTCAAGCATCTTCGTTATGTAGTGCCGCCCGACTTCGTTGTCCGTGGCGGGGCCGCAGAACAGGTCGATGCGCTGCTTTCGTTCGTTGAAAATTGTCTTCGCGCCGTACGCGCCGACTGGGTCGTTGGCGCAGCAGATGTGCACCGTGGTGGCTTTATACAACTCGGCGTCGTCGAAGTAGGTCAGCACCGAGTAGCCGCCGATGATGCCGTCGCCCAACTCAAGCAGCATCACGTCCGGCTTGTCCTTGGCCAGTTCATTGATGATGGTTTTGCTGACGTCGGCGATGCTGTCGAGGTTGGCCGTGCTGGGCAGCCCCGTGTCCACGAAGCTGACCGTACGGCGCGCGCCGTGGTCCTCAAACGAAAACAGGTCGCGCCGTGCCGCTACGCCGGACAGCTTGCCGGCGTTCACGCGCAGCCCGCGCTGGCTAAGTAGCTGGCAAAGTTCAGCCACGGCCTTGGTTTTACCTGCGCTCATGCAGGTGCCGCTGACGGCGACGATGGGGATATCCATGCCGGCCTCAATGCGGTCCTGCTGCGGGATGCTGCTGTCGCTGAGGTTCAGGATCTTGCCCTTGCGCGCGACCATGCCGACGACTTCGACCTTCAAAGGCGGGCCGAGGTCCTTGTTCGCGCTGGTGCATTGCCCGATCACGCCGCCGAGGTTCAGCATGTTCAGCGTGTCGCCGGCCTTGACTGATTCCGGGACGCTGCCGACGTAACCCTTCAGCGCGTTGCGTGCGCCGAGTGCGCCGATGATGATGTCACCCTCGAAGATTTTGGCCATGCGCCCTTCTTCAAGTTCGACTTCGCCGTACGTCGCCTTTTCGCCCAGGGCACGCACAACGATTACGTTGCCCGTGCGTGACTCGAGGTTCTCGGTCACGATCCGTTCTTCGAGGTGCAGGTTCAGGCGGTGAACAACGCTGGCGATTTTGTGAACGCGAATTTCCATCGGCAGTACTCCAAGGCTCAAAGTTCGTACTTCGTTGTCTATCAATAGTGCTTGGCCATTTGACATGGCGATTCTCCGGTCAGGTGTGGTCGAGTGCTGGCGCGGCGTTGGCCGGGGCGCACTCGAAGAGTTCACACCCGGGCCGCGCATCTCGGTCGTCGTAACGGCAACTGCTTGAAACCACGAAGGACCACGAAGAGACACGAAGAGTACATGCAGTTCTTCGTGTTCCTTAGTGGCGCTTCGTAGCTCCAGATGCTTTTCATTCTGCGCTCCCGTACAACTTGCTGGGGATGCTCAGAATCTTGCTGAAGCCCGCGGCGTCGCGACCGTCCCACAGCGAGAACTCCTCGCCGTATTTGCCGGATGCGGCCGACATCAGCGAGTGCTTGCTGCTTGCGCCGGTCACGTAGAAACCACCGTGCTTGATGCTGAGTTTGACCTCGCCGGTTACACGCTGCTGGCTGCTTTCGAGCATCGCTTCGATGTCGCGCAAGGCCGGGTCGAACGGCTGGCCTTCGTGGATCATGTTTCCGTAGAAGTCGGCGACGTGGTCTTTCCAGAAGCGCTGCCACTTGGTCAGCACCAGCTTTTCCAGTTCGCGGTGTGCGGCGATCAGCATCAGCGCCGCGCCGGCCTGGAAGGCGATGCGCCCCTTGATGCCGACAATCGTGTCGCCCAAATGGATGCCGCGCCCGAGGGCGTACGTGGCCGACAGCGCGTTCAGATTCTCGACCAGCGTGACGGAGTCCAGCTTCTCGCCGTTCAGGGCTACCGGTACGCCGTTGTTATAGGCAACGCTCAACGTCTGCGGCTTGGCGCTGGGATCGCTCGGCACGCCCATCTCGAAAACGCTTTCGGGTACTTCGGTTGCGCCGTCGTGGGTTTCCTTGCCGCCGATCGTCACGCCCCACATGCCGGCGTTGATCGAGTACTCGGTGGTCTTGGCAGAGATTTCGAGCCCGTGCTTGGCCAGGTACTCGGTCTCCTGTTTACGCGTCAAGGCATGCTCGCGGACAGGTGCGAGTTGCTTCAGGTCGGGGCACAGTACGCCGAAGGCTACGTCGAAACGAATCTGGTCGTTGCCCGCGCCGGTGCTGCCGTGGGCGACGGCCGCCGCTTTGATCTTGAGTGCGTACTCAGCCACCATGGCGGCCTGTACTACACGCTCAGCGGCGACACACAGTGGATACACGCCGCCGCGCAGGACGTTGCCGAAGATCAGGTAGCGGGCGTAGCGGTCAAACACCTCGGCGCGCCCGTCGATTACTAGGTGTTCTTTCACGCCAAGCTTGGTCGCGCGTTCGCTGGCGCGCTGCAGATCGTCGGCACTGAAGCCGCCGGTGTCGACCATGACCGTGACGATGTCATAGCCGTACTCTTCCCGAATAAACGGGATGCAAAAGCTCGTATCGAGCCCGCCGCTGTAAGCCAGTACGCAAGTTTCGTTAGCCATTGATTACTCCAACTACAGGTCGCACACGGAGCCACAAAGTCACAAAGGAAGGCAGTTGTAGTTCTTGGTGCCTTTGTGGCTTTGTGTGCCCACCGCAGTTTATTCCTTCAGCCAATCTTTCAGTTCCTTCAGTCTTGCTTCTACCTGTGCGCGTGCTGTGCCCGCGTATACCTGTTTGCGTTCTACCAGTGCTTCGAGTGACAGCTCGTTCAGCAATTCGGGCTTGAGGCGTTCGTCCACGGTCTTCAAATCTTCGGCCGTGAGGTCGGCGAAGCGCATGCCTTTGCTTTCGACGTATTTCACGAGTCGCCCGGTGATGTCGTGGCCGTCGCGGAAAGGCACGCCCTGGTTCACCAGCCAGTCGGCCACGTTCATGGCTTCCATGTAGCCTGCGCCGGAATCGAGCTGCTGCCGGATGCGCTCACGATTCACGTGGAAGTTCTCTTTGCTGAACACCAGCGCCATCACGCGCAGGCAGGCCAGCGTCTGGTCAGTCGCGTCGAACACGGCCTCTTTGTCTTCCTGCAGGTCACGGTTGTAGGTCATCGGCAGGCCCTTGAGCGTCGTAAACAACGCCATCAGGTGCCCAACCACGCGCCCGGTTTTGCCACGAATCAGCTCACAAGCATCCGGGTTCCGCTTCTGCGGCATGATCGACGAGCCGGTAGTGACAGCGTCACCCAGAGTCACAAACCCAAACTCCGACGAAGACCACAGAATCAAGTCTTCGGAGATACGGGACAAGCTGGTCATGCACTTCGCGCAAGCGAAGACGAGATCGAGGGCAAACTCTCTTTCGGACACGGCAAACATGCTGTTGGGAATGGGCTGCTCCAACGGCAGACCGTGCTTGTCGTAGAAGGCCCATTGGTTTATCGGGAAGCTGTTTCCCGCGCATGCTCCGCTGCCAAGCGGGTTCCACATGTTTGCCGAATTGCAGGCATGATGAAACGCGGACTGCCCGGCCTTTGTGACCATCTCCTCGTAGGCGAGCAGTTGGTGTGCAAGTAAAACCGGCATTGCACGCTGTAGGTGCGTATATGCAGGCACTATGACATCAAGGTTCTCGCTTGCGCGTTCGACAAGCGTATCCATCAACGCCTCTGCAGCGCGTTGAAGCTCGTTTGCCCGAGAGTGGCACCACATGCGGAAGTCCGTCGCTACCTGGTCGTTGCGGCTGCGCCCTGTGTGGAGCTTTTTGCCGGCGTCTCCGATGAGTTCGGTCAGGCGTGACTCGATGTTCATGTGGACGTCTTCGAGTTCGATCTTCCACTCGAACTTGCCTGCTTCGATTTCCTTCGTGATCGTTTCGAAGCCGCTGCGGATGTCGCCCAGCTCTTGCTCGGTTAAAATGCCGATGCGCTGCAACTCGGCCGCGTAGGCGAGGCTGCCCTGGATGTCCTCACGCCAGAGGCGCTGGTCATACGACACGGACTGGCTGAATTCCTGCATCAGCTTGTCCGGCTTACCACTAAATCTTCCACTCCACATAGTGAACTTTCGTTCAGGGGCTTGGGGCTTGGGGCTTCGGGATTGGTTTTCCCTAAGCCCTACGCCCCAAGCCCTATGCCCCGTTCAGGAACAACTCCGCTGTCTTCTGGTAGATCTGGTAGCCGCGATACAACTCGGCTTCTTCCATGTACTCGTTGGCTGCGTGGCTTAGCTTGGGGAAGCCGGGGCCTATAATCAGGCCTTGGGCTTTGTCGTTCCACCAGGCGTCGCTTACGCCGCCGAATGCCGAGACACTCACTTTGCCGCTGGCGTTGCAGGCGCACTTCACGAGCGGGTCTTCTTCGCTGCGTTTCCACACGCCGAAGCGGGCTTTCTCGCGCTCGATCCGGGTGTGCTCGCTCATGGCCTGCTTGATGCGTTTAATGGTCTCGGCGTTGTCGAGCTGCTCGATCGTTCGTCCGTCGATGACCCACCGAACGTCACTGGGCACAACGTTGCGTGCGATACCGCCGTTGACCATTGTGACGGCCAGTGTCGTGCGCCCCAGCAGGTCGTCGCGCTCTTCGAATCCTTCGTACAGCGCTTCGATTTTCAGGATGTCCCGCGCCGCATGGTAGGTCGCATTGTCGCCCTGCCAGGGGCGTGCGGCGTGGCTGCTTTTGCCACCCGTGCGCATATCCAGCTTGAACATCCCGCGCTCGGCCGTGCAGACTTCGCAGTCGGTGGGCTCGCCGGTGATGCAGGCCTCGAACTCCGGGATCTCGTTGCGGAAGATCTCAAAACCCTCGCCCTGGATTTCTTCGTCGCAGGTGGGTGCGAACATGAGGGTGCACTTGGATTCGTCAAAGTCGGCGCTGATCAGCGCATGCAGCATGCCGATCAAGCAGCCGCCGGCGTCGGAGCTGCCGAGCCCGTAAACGCGCCCGTCTTCGCGCGCGCCGTCCCACGGGTCGCGGGTGTAGCCGTGGTTGGGCGGCACGGTATCGGTGTGGGTGTTGAACAGCAGGCGCTTGTCGCCGCTGCCGCGCCAGGCCAGCAGGTTGCGCCCGCTGTGTTTGAATTGCAGCCCGTGCTTCGTGAACTGCGCCTTGAACCACTCGATGACCTCGTGCTCGTTGCCGGATACGCGCTTGATGCGCACGATCTGGCTGAGCGCGTCAGCGAGTGTGTCCTGCGTGATTTCGTTTGAGTCCGGCATGGCGTTCGTCCGTCTTGGACGCTCCATGCAAAAGCGACGCTTGGAAAACGGCGTCGCGGCTTCGGAAGATTTCTCTTCCTAACGCCAGCGCAGTGGAACGTCCTGAGAATTTCAAAGTGATTGGCTGCAAATCCAAATGACCCGATGTGCCGCTATTGCGGTCGTCGGTTAGTCGGTCGGATTGTTTGCGGCTTCTGCACTTTGTTTCCCCGGCGCTCGCTTGCCCTCACTTGAGGACACGCGGCACTTCCTTGTATGTCCTTGGCAACTGCCAAGGCGAATAGAAATAACGCGATTCGGCCAACACGCAAGAACTCAGTTGGAAAAACTTTGCCTCACACAAAGCCACAAAGGCACGAAGGGTCTGGCGGATGCGGTTTTACTTCGTGGCTTCGTGTGCGTCGTGTTAGTCGCACTTCTCGCAGCCGCCGCAGGCCTTACTGCCGCTGGCTACGCGCAGCGTCTGCCAGGCGCGCCAGCCGGTGAAGCCGGCGGCGGCGAGGATGATGGCCGCGATTGTGATGTACTCAAGCATGTTGCCGTACTCCGGAGGGGGTCAGACCCTGATTCCGTGCCGGAAACAGGGTCTGACCCCGACAGGTTAGCCGCCCAGCGCGTGGGCGACTTGGTAGGTGACCAGGGCGCCGATGTACGCGAGTACTGTCATGTACAGGAAGCTGGCGATTGGCCACTTCCATGAGTTCGTTTCGCGGCGCATGACGGCCAGTGTGGCCGCGCACTGCGCACACAGGGCGAAGAAGACCATGATCGAGAGCGCCGTGGCCAGCGTGAACAGCTTGCTGCCGTCTTTGCGCTCGGCGTTCTTGACGACTTCGCGCAGGGTTTCTGATTCTTCGTCTTCATCGCCGCCGAGGTTGAAGATGGTTCCGAGTGTCGCGACGATCACTTCGCGCGCGGGGAAGCTCGCGATGGCCGCCATGCCGATGCGCCAGTCCCAGCCCAGCGGTTCCACGGCCGGCTCAATCACGTGACCCGCCCGCCCCAGGAAGCTGTCTTCAAGGTGCTCGCCACCCCGAAGGTTTTCAATCTCGCCGCGTCTTTCTTCCAGTGCTTTCCAGTCGGCGTAGTGACTCAGGGCTTGTTCTGCATCCGCCGACTTCGCCGCCAGCTTTGCCATTTCGGCGTTGCGTTCAGCCTTGGATTCGCTGATGGCCTGCTCAAGCGCGTCATCGTCTTCAGCCGCTTCTTCGGCTTCCGCGACGCGCTCTTCGTGTGCGTCATCGATGGCCTTGTACTGCGCCAGCAATGAGTCAGCGTCTTCTTCCGGGTTGAACTCGAGAATCGAGTCCGCGTACGCGCTTTCCACCTCAGCTAGTTGCGCGTCGTACTTGTCGTCGACTTCCTGTGAGTGGGGGAAGTACCCGGCCGCCCACACCAGCACCGAAACCGCCAGAATGATCGTGCCGGCGCGCTTGATGAAGCTGCCGCCGCGATCCCACAACGTGCGTCCGACGGCCTTCAGGCGGGGTGTCTTGTAGCTTGGCAACTCAAGCAGGAACGGCGTGGCCTTGGATTTCAGGATGCCCTTCTTCAATACCAGCGCGGTCGGGATGGCCGCGAACACGCCAACCCAGTACATGGCGAACAGGACCAGACCCTGTAACTCGATAAAGCCCAGCACCTTCATCTGCGGTACAAACGCCGCGATGAACAGCACGTAAACCGGCAGACGCGCACTGCACGACATGAACGGCGCCAGAAAGATCGTAGTCAGGCGCGTGTTGCGGTCTTCGATTACGCGGGTGCCCATGATCGCGGGGATGGCACAGGCGAAGCCGGAAAGCATGGGGATGAAGCTGCGCCCGTTCAGCCCGAAGCGCGACATCAGCCGGTCCATCAGAAAGGCCGCGCGGGCCATGTAGCCGAGGTCTTCGAGAATGGCGATGAACAGAAACAGCACAAGAATCTGCGGCAGGAAAATCAGCACGCCGCCCACGCCCGCAATGACGCCGTCAACGACCAGCGACTTCAACGCGCCGTCGCTCATCATGCCGCCGACCCATTCGCCGAGGGCGCCGAAGCTGCCGTCAATGGCGTCCATCAATGGGCCTGACCACGAATAGATGCTCTGGAAAATCAGCCCCATGACGACGATAAAAACCAGCGAGCCCCAGAACTTGTGGGTCAGGATGCCGTCAACAATGTCGGTGCGGGTGCGCCCTTCGCGGGTTTCGGTCTGCTTGACCTCCTGCATCCACTTGCCGATTGCGCCGTAGCGGGTCTGCGCCTCGTGCATGCTGAGGCTGCGACCGCCTGCTGCTTTCTCGCGAATCTCAAAGAACTTGCTGATGAACTCTTCGCCGCCGACTTCTTCGCACTCGTCGAAGAACGGCCCGGCGCCGTCCACCAGCAGGCGCAGCGCTTCCGGGCGGGTGGGCTTGAACCCGAGCTTTACGCCAAGGTCACACAACTCGTTGTAGAGGGTGTTTACGCCGCGCAGGAAGTCGTCGGGGTAGTCGAGCTCAAGGACTTTGCCGGGGTGGTGCAGCGTACGGTGCAGCGTGCTTTTCAGGTCATCAAGCCCGCGCCCCTTGGGTGCGTTAATGACGACGACCGGTACGCCAAGCGTCTCGGACAGTTTTGCTACGTCGACTGTGATGCCGCGAGATTCGGCGACATCCACCATGGTCAGGGCGACCACGGCCGGCAGCCCGAACTCAAGAATCTGGGTGCCGATGTAAAGGTTTCGGTCAAGGCTTGACGCGTCAAGCACGATGATAACGCCGTCCGGTTTGGGCGTGCCCTCAATACGCCCGAGCAGCGCGTCGGTTGCCACACGCTCGTCAGGTGAGCGCGCGGCCATGCTGTAGGTGCCGGGCAGGTCGATGACGGTGATTTCAGAGTTCTCGAAACGCGCCGTGCCGATTTTGGCCTCGACGGTGACGCCGGGAAAGTTAGCGACCTTCTGGCGCGTGCCCGTGAGTGCGCTGAACAGGCTGCTTTTGCCTGTGTTCGGGTTGCCCATCAGGGCAATCACGTGGCGGTCGTGGCGTGCGTGTCCTTCGGTCATGCTGTCGTCTCAATCTGCACATTGGCCGCTTCGGAGCGCCGCAGGCTCAGGCTGTAGCCCATGACCTTGACTTCGATCGGGTCACCTAGCGGCGCCTGGCGAACGACTGTTACGTCAACGCCGGGCAGCAGCCCCATTTCAAGCAGTCGTTGTTGCAGTGCGGCTTCGCCGCCTACGTCGAGGATGCGGGCTGACTTGCCGATAGGAAGTTTGTCGAGTGTACCGGTGGACATGCCGGGGCCTGCTTAGCTGGCGGGACGAACGTAAACGCTGGTCAGCAGACTGCCGGACAGTGCGAATCGAGAATCGCCGACACAGACAATGGCCGGGTCGCCCTGGCGAACGATGGTGACGTGCTTGCCTGGGCAAATGCCGAGTTCACACATGCGCTTCACGTTGCCGTCTGTGTCGTGGACTTCGACGACTTCAAGCTCGCCATCATGTGGCGTGAAGGTGGAGAGCGGTGCGGTTGGCAAGTGAGTAGTGGCCATGTCGTTGTCTGTTCGTTTGCTTATCCGGTGCGGCATCTACGTGCCACTTATCTTGAAACTCATTCTCAATGGTATGTCTCGGCTGCATCGGTTGCAACCCACCCGCCGCCGAATTCGAGACCGTAAAAGTATGCAAGCAGGTTGCAACAGCCAGTTCCTTGTATACGATCTGCCGCCTTACTTTCGGGACCAAGACAGTGAACAAGATCATTTCAGCCACACTGCTTCCTTTATTCATGGGCTTGCTCGTGGTCGGTTGCGGCGGCGCGAGCGGGCCTAAGACGCTTGAGGACGGCGAGACCCTGCGTGTGATCGCAAGCACGCCGCATCTTGCCAGCCTTGCCATGGCCATTGCGGGTGAAGACGCAAAAGTTGAGCTGCTGCCGGGCGAAGGTGGTAACCCGCATGAGTACGAGCCGACTATTTCAGACCGGCGTCGCTTGCAGGAATCGCACCTGCTGCTCGTGAACGGGCTGGCGCTGGAGCCGTTTGACGCCGTGAAACTAGCTGAGTCTGCCCGTGTGACACTGGTTGATTGCTCGGCGGGGATTCCGGAATCGTGGCTGCTTGACGGGCATGAAGAAGAAGAGGGCGAAGAACACGCTGACGAACACGCCGGCCACGACCACGGGCATGGGCACGAACATGAGGGTGAACACAACCCTCACGTCTGGCTGAGTACAGAGGGTGCGATCTATCAAGCCGAGGCCATTACCGAGGCGATGGCGAAGATGGACTCAGCGAACGCCGATTCCTACCGGAAGCGGTTGGTTGAAGTGAAGGCATCCTTGACGGGTTTGCGCGACGAGTTCAAGCCGCGCGTGGCTGAGTTAAAGAAGCGGCGCTTCGTCTCGAACCATGACGCGTTCCCGTACTTCGCCCGCGAGTTCGGGCTGGAGCAGGTCGGCGTCGTGCAGCGTACGCCGGGCGCAACCCCGACGGTTCAGGAGCGTCGCGAGATCGAACTGCTGTTGGCCGAGGGCGGCGCGGAAGCCATCTTCATGGAGCCCGGTTTCGACGACTCGGCCTCGCGCGCCATAGCCGAAAGCAGCAAACTGCCGCTGGCGACGCTTGACCCGTTTGGCGTCGGCAAACCCGGGCCGCAGGCCTTGCAGGACGTGTTTCGCAAGAATCTTGAAACGGTGCTGAAGACCCTTGGCGAATGATCCACTGCTGAAGCTCGACCACGTATCCGTCAGCGCGAGCGGACGGAAGCTGGTTGACGACGTCACGCTAGAGCTTGAGCGCGGGAAGCTGGTCGCGCTGATCGGCCCGAACGGCGCAGGCAAAACGACGCTGCTTCGCGCGATTCTCGGGTTGGTCAAGTACGACGGCGAGATCACGATTAACGCCCCCGTGGGCTACGTCCCGCAACGCCTGCAGTACGACCGCACGCTTCCGATGACGGTGCTTGAGTTCATGGCGCTGACCCTTCAGAAACGCCCCGTGGCCTTCGGCATACCGGCGCGGGTGAAGCGCCGCGTGCTTGAGTTGCTGGATACGGTCGGCGCGGCACGACTGGCGAGGTCAAGCCTTGGCGGGCTGTCAGGTGGAGAATTGCAGCGGGTTATGTTCGCCAGTGCGTTGCAGGAGAGCCCCAAGCTGTTGCTACTGGATGAGCCCGCGGCCGGTGTGGACATTGAAGGCGAAGCGACCTTCCACGAACTGATTCTGAACCAGGTGCGTGAACATGGCGCGACCGTTGTGCTTGTCAGCCATGACCTGAGCGTCGTTTCGGACATCACGGACCAGGTTGTGTGCCTGAACAAGACCTTGCGCTGCGTTGGCAGCGCGCACGACTTGCTGACGGCCGAGACGATTGCCGAAGTATTCGGCGGACACAAGGCGGTCTACGGACATCATCACCACTAACAAAAGGGCTTGGGGCGTGGGGCTTTGGGCTTAGGGGTAAATACAAAACCCAGAACCCAGAACCCTAAGCCCCGGAACTTATGTTTGACGTCATTACCAACTACTTCACGAACGACTGGCAACTGCTGATTCTGGTCAGTGTTGCCTGTGCGTCGCTGACGTCCGGCGTGCTTAGCCCGATCGTCGTCAGTAGCCGTATGGCGTTTTTCAGTGACGCCGTCGCACACAGCACGCTTGCGGGTGTTGCGCTGGGGCTGCTGCTTTCGTTGAACAACCCGATCACTCTGATGGTGGGTGTGGCCGTCGTTGTGGCGCTGATTATTGCTTCGCTGCGGCAGGTCACGACGCTTGGGCTGGATACGTTGCTGGGTGTCGCCATGGCCGGGTCGCTGGCTGTCGGGTTGTTGATGTATCACGTTGCGCAAAGCGGCTACGTCGGGTTGCACAGCTATCTGTTCGGACAGGTCAGCCTGCTGGGCCCGACCGACATGTGGGCGCTGATCTTCAATGCGGTGATCGCCATCGTTGTGGGCGCGCTGTGGGGGAATCGTTTTCTGCTGCTGGCCGTCTCCAGGCCGTTGGCGCAGGCGCGCGGAATCCCGGTGGCGCGCTACGAGTTCCTGTTGATCGTGTTGCTGGGGCTGGTTGTTAGTCTAAGCGTGCGGGCTGTGGGGCTGCTGCTGGTGAATGCGTTGCTGATCGTCCCGGCCGCGACCAGCCGCAATCTGGCCCGCAGCGTGCGTGGCATGTTCTGGGGCTCCGTCGTTGTGGCGCTGTTCTCGGGGCTGACGGGGCTGTTTGTCGCTGACTACCTGAAGCTTCCGCCGGCGCCTACCATCGTTGTGGTGGCCGTGATCCTCTTCTTTGTTTCGCAGGCCACGCGCCCCCTGCTCGGGCATCA